>NZ_CP022436.1:316472-632944 GCF_002224285.1 Arthrobacter sp. YN
CCGCGCTGACCTACACCTGGCCGGGAACCCCCGGCGAGCTGCTTCCGGGTCAGACCGTGACGGCTACGGCAACGTACGCCATCACCCAGGCTGACATCAACGCAGGTCACGTCGACAACTCGGCAACCACTACCGGTACCCCGCCTGTTGGGCCTCCTGTCACGCCTCCTCCGGGAACCACGGATACTCCGTTGACCCCGGCTCCGGCGATGGAGTTCACCAAGACGGCAGACGCTTCCGGTGTTCAGGACCCGTCGGTTGTGGGCGATCGCATCGTCTACACCTTCACGGCCAAGAACACGGGCAACGTCACGCTGACCAACGTGTCCATTACGGATCCGCTGGCAGGTCTCTCGGCACTGGCTTACTCCTGGCCGGGTACTCCGGGCGAGTTGCTTCCGGGCCAGACGGTGACGGCTTCGGCATCGTATGGCATTACTCAGGCTGATATCGACGCTGGTCATGTCGCCAACTCGGCAACCACTACGGGCACTCCGCCGGTTGGTCCTCCTGTCACGCCTCCTCCGGGAACAACGGATACTCCGTTGACCCCGGCTCCGGCGATGGAGTTCACCAAGAGCTCGGACGCCTCCGCGATTCAGAAACCTGCAGTTGTTGGTGACCAGATCACTTACACCTTCACGGCGAAGAACTCCGGCAACGTCACGCTGAAGAACGTCACTATTGACGATCCTTTGGCTGGTCTCTCGGCACTGGAATACACCTGGCCGGGTACTCCCGGCGAGTTGCAGCCGGGCCAGACGGTGACCGCTACGGCAACGTATGCGATTACCCAAACTGACATCAATGCAGGCCATGTAGTGAACGCGGCAACCACTACGGGCACTCCGCCCGTTGGTCCGCCGGTAACGCCTCCTCCGGGAACGACGGATACTCCGCTGACTCCGGCTCCGGCGATGCAGTTCACCAAGACGGCTGACGCTTCCGCTGTTCAGGACCCGTCCGTTGCAGGTGACAAGATCACCTACACGTTCACCGCGAAGAACACCGGCAACGTCAACCTCACCAACGTGTCCATTACGGATCCGCTGGCTGGCCTGTCCGCCCTCGAGTACACCTGGCCGGGGACCCCCGGCGAGCTGCTCCCGGGTCAGACCGTGACCGCTACGGCAACGTATGCGATTACCCAGGCTGATATCGACGCCGGTCACGTCGCCAATGCGGCGACCACCACCGGAACTCCGCCCACCGGTCCGCCGGTGACGCCTCCTCCGGGAACGACGGATACTCCGTTGACCCCGAAGCCGGCGATGGAATTCAGCAAGTCTGCGGATGACTCGGCTGTCCAGGATCCTTCCAAGGTTGGCGAGGTCATTACGTATGCCTTCTCTGCGAAGAACACCGGCAACGTCACGCTGAAGAACGTCACGATTACCGACCCTCTGGCTGGTCTTTCGGCTCTGACGTACACGTGGCCGGGCACTCCGGGCGAGTTGCTTCCGGGTCAGACGGTGACGGCTACGGCAACGTACGCCATCACGCAGGCTGACATCGACGCCGGTCACGTCGCGAACAGCGCCACGACCACCGGTACTCCTCCCACCGGTCCTCCGGTAACGCCTCCTCCGGGAACCACGGATACTCCGTTGACCCCGGCTCCGGCAATGGAGTTCACCAAGTCCGCTGACGCCTCAGCTGTCCAGGATCCTTCGAAGGCCGGTGACGTGATCACGTACACCTTCTCTGCGAAGAACACGGGCAACGTCACGCTGAAGAACGTTTCCATCACGGATCCGCTGGCTGGTCTCTCGGCGCTGACCTACACCTGGCCCGGAGCTGCAGGAACACTGCTGCCCGGTGAAACGGTGACGGCTACGGCAACGTATGCCATCACCCAGGCTGATATCGACGCCGGTCATGTCGCGAACAGCGCCACGACCACGGGCACTCCGCCTGTTGGTCCTCCTGTCACGCCTCCTCCGGGAACCACGGATACCCCGCTGGTCCCGAAGCCGGCGATGGAGTTCAGCAAGTCGGCTGATGCCTCGGCTGTTCAGGATCCGTCCGTTGCAGGTGACCTGATCACCTACACGTTCACGGCGAAGAACACCGGCAACGTGACGCTGAAGAACGTTTCCATCAGCGATCCACTGGCAGGCCTGTCTGCCCTGGCTTACACCTGGCCGGGCACCCCCGGCGAGCTGCTGCCCGGTCAGACGGTGACGGCGACGGCAACGTACGCCATCACCGTGGCTGATATCGACGCCGGTCACGTCGCCAACTCGGCGACCACCACCGGTACCCCGCCGGTTGGTCCTCCTGTGACGCCTCCTCCGGGAACGACGGATACTCCGTTGACCCCGGCTCCGGCCATGGAGTTCACCAAGTCCGCGGACGCCTCGGCTGTTCAGGACCCCACAGTTGCAGGGGACAAGATCACCTACAACTTCACGGCCAAGAACACCGGCAACGTGACCCTGACCAACGTGTCCATCACGGATCCGCTGGCTGGCCTCTCGGCACTGACATACACCTGGCCCGGAGCTGCAGGAACACTGCTGCCCGGTGAGACAGTGACGGCGGCGGCAACGTACGCCATCACCCAGGCTGATATCGACGCCGGTCACGTGGCGAACTCGGCAACCACGACGGGTACCCCGCCCGTTGGTCCGCCGGTAACGCCTCCTCCGGGTGAGACGGATACTCCGTTGACTCCGGCTCCGGCCATGGAGTTCAGCAAGACCGCAGTGGCTCCGGCTACGGATGGTCCGTCGAAGGTGGGTGACGTGATCACCTACAACTTCACGGCCAAGAACACCGGCAACGTGAAGCTCACCAACGTTTCCATCACGGATCCGCTGGCCGGCCTCTCGGCGTTGACCTACACCTGGCCGGGAACCCCCGGCGAGCTGCTGCCCGGCCAGACGGTGACGGCTACGGCAACGTATGCCATCACCCAGGCTGACATCAACGCCGGTCACGTCGCCAACTCGGCGACCACCACCGGCACTCCGCCCACCGGTACTCCGGTGACGCCTCCTCCGGGTGAAACGGACACACCGTTGACCCCGACGGCAGGTTTGGAGTTCACCAAGACGGCCGATGCCTCGGCTGTTGGAGACCCCACCCAGGTGGGTGACGTGATCACGTACACGTTCACCGCCAGGAATACCGGAAACGTCCCGTTGACGGATGTCTCCATCAACGATCCGATGCCGGGCCTCTCGGCCCTGGTTTACACCTGGCCCGGCGTTGCAGGAACCCTGCTACCCGGTGAGACCGTGACCGCTACGGCAACGTATGCGATCACCCAGGCGGATATCAATGCCGGTGAGGTCGCTAATACGGCAACCGCAACGGGCACGCCTCCGACGGGACCCCCGGTCACCACACCACCTGCTAGTGCTGTCGTGACCTTCCCGCCGGTAGTTCCGAGCCAGCCTTCGGGTCCGTTGGCCAACACGGGAGCTGTCCTCACCGTGTTGCCCATCAGCCTGCTGGTAGTTGGCGCGGGGCTGTTCCTGTTCCTCGTTGGACGCCGCAAGCGTTCCGAGGCATAGGACAAAAAGTGCGCGGCAATCGGGGCCCCAACCCCGGTTGCCGCGCATTTTCAACGAACGTACAACCCAGAAAGAACCAGGTAGCCACACCATGAAGAAGACTGTTGCGTGCATAGCGGGGGTGCTGGTTTCGGCAGCCGCACTCGCCGGTTGTTCGTCGTCCCAGAGCAACGAGGCAGGGACGTCGCCGTCGTCAACTACAACCCAAGCCGCCACCACCGGTGAGGCAAAACCTGCCAACCCCGGTACCGGCATCATTGAAGCCACCAAGATGACCTCCTGCGATACTGCGCAGGGAAAGGTCACGGCGAAGGGGACCGTGACTCCTCCGGAGGGGACCAAGGGCACGGTCAAAATTACCGTCAGCTGGGTGGACCCGAAGACCTCGGCCGTCCTCGCCCGTGGGGAGCAGACCTTCAAGGATGCTGCAGCGGGCAAGGCGCTTGACTGGGTCGCCAACGCAGAGGTAACCAAGCCTGCCGCGGAGATCAAGTGCGTCCTGGGGGCCACGGTCCTCTAGGCAAGCAGTTCCATCAAACACCGTGCCAGAGCGGCCGGTCAGGTATCCATTACCTGGCCGGCCGCTTTTTTTGCCACTGAACCGCGTGCCAGAACAGCAGGCCCGCAGTGATCAGCAAGGCGGCCAGCAGTACGTAGGGCGCGTTGGAAAGCAGGATGAACTTCATTTGGGCTGCTTCGGCGGATTCGGCGGGCTGGACGAATTGCGGAGAGCTCACTATCGCACCGACTGACGTAGCCAGCGCCCAGACTCCAAGCCAGGCCAAGCCGGCGTCCATGACCCACAACGCAATGATGAACGGGTTGAATGGAGTCCGCTTGCGTTCCTTGTCCGCAGGCTCCGGCACATGGGGGCTGACGGCCTGCACAGCGTTGCCCTGCTCGTCGATTTCGCGGAAGCCGATGCGCTCGTGGACGTGGTCCTTCATAGGTCCCCCAACCGTTGACTGCGGATAGTCCTTGCACTCTACTCCTGTAGTCGCGAAGCCCGACAAGGAAGAGCGGCGCCCAGGCATGGCCCATTGCCGACACTCCATGGCCGAAAAGAGTGCCGCATTTTGCACCCAATGCAGTCTGAAAGAAAGTCAATGACGCGCAACTGGGCGGTACACAGGCGAGAAAGCGCCTTCAGAGCGAAATAGGTCACAAAAGTTTGACGGAAAGGCTTACCTAAGTAAGGCTTACCTTGCTAACAAGCGCCCCACGCAATGGAAGGAAGCTGACGTGACGTCACCCAGTGTCGAAGAGCGGATCGCTCAGGAGCAGGATTTTGGCTCCAAAGTGGAACTGGCCCTCGCTGCCACCAACCAGCTGTTCAACGCACGAAATTCGCCCAGCTACGTCGCGCAGGTTCTCCAGGGAGTCAACGCTGTCTCCACCAAGGTCCAGCGCACCACCCAGCCGTTCACCGGCGTCGGGCATGCTGAACTGAAAGCCAGGGTAGGCGCCGTCGATCTTGAACGTCCGCTGCCGGACACGGCTGCCGCCCTGGAAGAGCTCGACGAGCTCTACCTCAAGGACGCCATCTACTTCCACGATTCCCGCTACGCCGCACACCTCAACTGCCCGGTAGTCATCCCTGCGTTGGTAGGAGAAGCCGTACTCTCGGCGGTGAACTCCTCCATGGACACGTGGGACCAGAGTGCGGGTGCCACCATGATCGAGCGCCGCCTCATCGATTGGACCGCCGAGCGCATCGGGTTCAGCACCGAGGCCGACGGCGTGTTCACCTCCGGTGGCAGCCAGTCCAACTTCCAGGCGCTGCTGATTGCCCGCAACCATGCTGTTGTCAAGCTACGGGCCGCAAGCGGGGACGCGCGCCTGCCCCACCTTCTTGACCGCCTCCGGATCTTCACGTCCGTGGACAGCCACTTCAGCATCCAGAAGTCCGCTTCCATGCTGGGCCTGGGCTTCGACGCCGTCATCGCGGTCCCCACCACCGAAGACCACCGCATGGACCCCGCCGCCCTTGCGGCTGCTTTGGCCGAAGCGCACGACGCCGGGCTGGTGCCGATGGCTGTTGTGGCCACCGCCGGGACCACGGACTTCGGTTCGGTTGACCCCTTGTCCGAAATGGCCGCGTTGGTTCGCGCCTACGATTCCTGGCTGCACGTGGACGGCGCCTATGGTGGCGGGCTCATCGTGTCCGGCCGCCACCGGCACCTCCTGGACGGCATCCACCTGGCGGATTCCGTCACGGTGGACTTCCATAAGACGTTCTTCCAGCCGGTCAGCTCCAGCGCGGTCCTGGTCCGCAACGGTTCCATGATGGGCCACGTGACCTACTACGCGGACTATCTGAACCCGGAAAGCGCCGCAAAGGCCGAGATCCCCAACCAGGTGGACAAGAGCATCCAGACCACCCGCCGCTTCGATGCACTGAAGCTATGGCTGACCCTCCGCATCATGGGCGCCGACGCCATTGGTGCGCTCTTCGACGAAGCCATCGACCTCGCCGCCCGGGTAGGCACCCTGCTGGCTGACGACGCCGAGTTCGAGCTCGCTGCCGCCCCGCAGCTGAGCACCTTGGTGTTCCGCTACCGCCCAATGGTTGACGGTGCACCCCTCGACGACGACGCTGCAGACGCACTCAACCCCGCCATCCGCGCAGCCATCTTCGCTTCAGGCGAGGCCGTAGTTGCCGGCACCAAAGTTGCTGGCCGCCACTACCTCAAATTCACCCTCCTCAACGCCGAAGCGAGCCTGCGGGACATCCAGGAAATCATCGAACTTATCCGCCGGACGGGCAACGGCCTGCTGGCGAACACCACGGAGGCGGCAGCGTGAGCACCCAAGACAACAGCAAGATCTACGACGTCGCAGGCATCGGCGTCGGGCCTTTCAACTTGGGCTTGGCCGCCTTGAGCGAGCCCGTGGAGAACCTCGACTGCGTGTTCCTGGATCGGCGCGAGTCCTTCGACTGGCACCCCGGCATGATGCTGGAGCCGGCGCACCTGCAGGTCCCGTTCATGGCGGACCTTGTGACGCTCGCCGACCCGACGTCGCCGTTCTCGTTCCTGAACTTCCTGAAACAGACGGGGCGCCTCTACCGCTTCTATATCCGCGAGAACTTCTACCCGCTGCGCGCCGAGTACAACCAGTACTGCCAGTGGGTGGCCGGACAGCTTGAGTCCGTCCGTTTTAGCACGGATGTGCTGGATGTGACGTACGACGACGGCGTATACCGGCTTTCGGTGGAGGGCCCGGACGGCGCTGAGGTGCTTCGCGCCCGCAAGCTGGTCCTGGGCACGGGCACGTCGCCCTACGTTCCGGACTCCTGTGCAGGAATTGTGGACGCCGGCGGACTTGTCCTCCACAACGCGGACTACCTGTCGAGGAAAAGTGAGCTGCAGTCCAAACGCAGCATCACCATCGTGGGCAGTGGCCAGAGCGCGGCGGAGCTGTACTACGAGTTGCTTCAGGAAATCGACGTCTACGGCTACCAGCTCAACTGGGTGACCCGCTCGGGCCGGTTCTTCCCGCTGGAGTACACCAAGCTCACCCTCGAGATGACCTCGCCGGAGTACGTTGACTATTTCCACTCGCTTCCCGGCGAGCAGCGCGATTCGCTGATCAAGAGCCAGAAGAACCTGTACAAGGGCATCAACTCGGACCTGATCGACGACATCTACGATCTCCTCTATACCAAGAGCCTCTCCGGCATGGTGGACACCCAACTGCACACGCATTCTTCGCTCACTGCCGCAGAGTGGGATGCCACCACCGGCACGCACACCCTCCAGTTGCACCACGAGGAACACGGCCAGGGCTACAGTCTGGAGTCCGAAGCCGTGGTCCTCGCCACCGGCTACACCTATAAGGAGCCCGCCTTCCTGGCAGGAATCCAGGACCGGATCCGCCGCGACGCCAAGGGCCGCTTCGACGTCGAGCGCAACTACGGTACCGGTGTTGAACCTGGCGAAATCTTCGTCCAGAACGCAGAGCTGCACACCCACGGCTTTGTCACCCCGGACCTCGGCATGGCTGCTTACCGTAACTCCTGCATCCTGCGGGAAATCACCGGCCGGGAGGTCTACCCCGTGGAGCGCAGCATCGCGTTCCAGCAGTTCGGTGCGCCGGCTCCGGTGGCTGCTGCCGTCCCCGAAACCGTGGGAGCCGCTGTATGAGCTTCACGTTCCGGCCCGTCGATCCGGTAGCGGATGCACCTGTCCTCCACAGCTGGGTCAGCCAAGAATATGCCCGGTTCTGGGGCATGGTTTCGGCCACTGAGCAGGACGTTGTGGAGGAGTACTCCAAGATCGCTGAATCCGGCCATCACCAAGCGTTCTTGGGGCTCGACGACGGCGCCCCCGCCTTCCTGATGGAGCGGTACCGCCCGGAGTCATCGCCGTTGGCGGACGTCTACGAGGTCCAACAAGGTGATGTGGGAATGCACCTCCTGGTGTCACCGCCCACCGGTCAGCCGCAGCCTGGCTTCACTACCGCCGTCATGCAGTCCGTTATGAAGGAACTGTTCGATGACCCCGCAACCCGGCGGGTCGTCGTCGAACCTGACGCCCGCAACCACAAGATCCACGTCCTGAACGAGAAGGTGGGCTTCCGGCCGCACGGCGTGGTGACTCTTCCCGCCGTCGATCCTGCCGAAGACCATAAGCAGGGCCTGCTGAGCTTCTGCACCCGCGAGGATTTCCTCGCCACCCTGACCCCAATTCTGGCCGCGCCTGCCGCGGCGACCAGAGGAGAATCCCTGTGACCACTACTGCCGATGCCGTGACCACTGCGGTTGATTCCGTGTCCCACCTGAACCCCGAGCGGTGGGCCATCGCCAACCGGCACCTCGTCCGGAAGGCGATCGCCGAGTTCTCGCACGAGCGCATCCTGGTCCCGGAGCTGATCCGTGCGGAGGGCACCGGCGTCGGGCTTTACAAGGTAGTGAGCGATGACGGCGCTACGGAATATCGCTTCCGTGCCCGGGTACTCCAACTGGAGCACTGGTCCGTCTCTGTGGAATCGATCGTCCGTTTGCGCGATGGCGAAGAGCTGCCGTTGGACGCTTTGGACTTCATTGCCGAATTTCACGAGGCTCTGGCCATCCGCCAGGAAATGCTGCCCGTGTACTTGGAGGAAATCAGCAGCACGCTGGCCAGCCACGCCTACAAGCAGGGCAAGCCGTTCAGCTCGGCGCAGTTGGCGGCGGGCATCACCGACGGCACTGACCGGGCCGCAGATTTCCAAGCCATTGAACACAGCATGACTGAGGGCCACCCGTGCTTTGTGGCCAACAACGGCCGATTGGGCTTCGGGATTACCGACTACCACGCGTTCGCACCCGAAACCGGTGCAACCGTGAAGCTGCAGTGGATCGCGGTGCACCGCAGCAAGGCAGTGTTCACGTCCAGCGCAGGGTTGGATTACCGGACGCATTTCGAGGGCGAACTCGGGCCCGCGACTCTTGCGTGGTTCAACGCGGAACTGTCCGCCTCCGGCTTGGATCCCGAGGACTACCTCCTCATGCCGGTCCACCCGTGGCAGTGGGACAACAAGCTCACGGTGACGTTCGCGGCAGAAATCGCCCAGCGCCACATCGTGAACCTGGGCACCGGTGAAGACTCGTATCAGGCCCAGCAGTCCATCCGTACGTTCTTCAACACCGACTACCCGGAGAAGGCCTATGTGAAGACGGCCATGTCCGTGTTGAACATGGGCTTCATGCGGGGACTGTCCCCGCAGTACATGAAGGCGACGCCGGCCATCAATGACTGGCTGCAGGAACTGATAGGCAATGACCAGGAGCTCCAGAACCGGGGCCTGGCCATGATCCGTGAAACCGCGGCCATCGGCTACCACAACCACTACTACGAGGCTGCTTCGGCCAAGGGTTCTCCGTACCGAAAGATGCTTTCGGCCTTGTGGAGGGAAAGTCCGCTGCCGTTGCTCAAGGATGGGCAGCAGCTCGCCACCATGGCTTCGCTGCTGCACGTGGATGCCGCCGGGGAATCGGTGGTCTCATCGCTGATTCAGCGCTCCGGCCTGGCTCCCACCGAATGGCTTCGCCGTTACTTCGAGGCCTACCTCGTGCCGTTGGTCCACTGCCTCTACGAGTACGAGCTCGCGTTCATGCCGCATGGCGAAAACGTGATCCTGATCCTCGAGGACGGTGTGCCCGTGCGCGCGATCATGAAGGACATCGCCGAGGAAATCGTGGTCATGGGGGACCGGCTGGAACTTCCCGAGGAAGTCTCCCGCGTGAAGGCGGAGATTCCGCCCGAGGAAATGGTCCTGGCCATTTTCACCGACGTGTTCGACTGCATCTTCCGCTTCCTCGGAGCAATCCTTGTGGAGGAGGGGACGCTGCGCGAGGACGAGTTCTGGGGACTGCCGCCGCCGTACTGCGCGAATACCAGCAACGCCACCCGGAACTTGCAGACCAGTTCGCCATGCATGATCTGTTTGCGCCGGACTTCGAGCTCTCCTGCCTTAACCGGCTGCAGCTGAGGAACAACCAGCAGATGCTGGACATCTCGGATCCCTCCGGTGGACTCCAGATGGCAGGCCGCTTGGCCAACCCGCTGGCGAAGTTCGCCTTGTAAGGTCCCGCGAGGGGTTGGCTTTCGGCACTTTCAAAGGTTGAGAGAGTCGAGAGCTAACCCGACGGCGAGGAAATTAGCGCCATGATCTCCGTTTGGTAAGCCTGCGAGGACGTCATCGATCCCCGGAACCAGCACAGTGCGTGAACTGACGGATCGCCCGGGACCACCATGGGCCTGAGATTGTCCACAGTGGATCCCTCCGTGATGGCTTCCCATGTCCAGCCGGCACCTGAATCGGACGTGACGCCCCGGTAGATCTCGTAGTGCGCAGTGGTGGCGCCCGTCCGCGGATCCACAGGTGTGGAGATGTAGACGCGATTCAGGTCGTGGGGGTCCACGGCGCCCAGCCCGGTGTAGTCCTGCTCGTGCGGCAGGAGGCCGGGGCCGGCGACGGCGAGCGGATGAAGCTCCCAGCGCACGCCATCGAAGCGCGCGTACAGCAGGCGGTGATCGTCGACGTCGAGCATTTGCTCCCGCTGCAGCGGACCGTTGACGTCGTTGGCCCGGCAGGTGACGATGGCCGCCAGTTCCGTGCCCTGCCGGCGCAGGTCAGTAGTCCAACCGTGGGTGAGGACGTCGCCGTCGAGCGTTGTTCCGGCTTCGAAAACTGTGGTGAGGGCTGACTGGTTGATGCCCGCCGAGCCGATCAACGGCTTACTGACCACATTCCCCGCGGCGTCGTGGAGAGCGTCGTTCTGGAGATAGCCGTGGTAGATGCTGTTGTTGAAATCGCGCGGATGGTGGTCCGTGGTGATGAGGTCGATGCGGTCTGTCCCGTTGCCCACATAGCGGGTGTAGCCATTGACATAACCGATCTTGGGACGCGTGAAGAGCTTGCCGCCGTAGGTCCAGGTGCTGCCGTGGTCGTCCGAGATCATCAACGTGGGATCGTCATTGATGGCCCGGACAAAGTTGTAGACCCGGTCCTCCTGGCGCAGGTGATGCAGGTTGGAGTAGGTGGCGCCACGGCCGTCGGCCAGTTCGGTCCAATCGAAGTGCTGCTCCTGGTCCCATTCAGAGGCGTCGTGAGGGCGTGTCGAAATCCGCCAACGTGAGTAGTTGTCCGTCTTGTGCTTGGCGTACATCGCCACGTAGCGACCATCCGGCCGGATCAGGAGGGCCGGGGCATTGTGGTCATCTGACTCCAAACGGTGGTGCAGCACGTGGACGCGGCTGCTGCCGGTAGCAAGATCCAAGACCGCAATTTCTATGTTTCCGCCGCGTTCTGCGCCCCCAGGCCCTTCCGGCGAGGCCACGGATCCGAGCAGCAAGGTGTTGTTGGCGGGGTCGATCAGTGCACGCTCATCCTGGAACCAGCACCAAGCGCCGTTGTTGTTGAGGAGTAGTGGCACTTGTTGAGATGGGGCGGGGTTGGCCATGGGAATCCTTTGCGGCTTTGCATCGTTTCAATTCCAGTGTGGGTACTAGTCTAGGCGCATGACGACTCGAGCCAACGAACTCACTGCCCTGGTGACAGGGGCAACCGCCGGGCTCGGTGCGGAATTCGCCCGCCAGCTCGCTGAAGCCGGACACCACCTGGTCCTGGTGGCCCGCGACGAACAGCGCCTGAAAGAAACGGCCGAAGAGCTCGAACGCGACTTCAGTATCTCGGCGGAGGTCCTGTCCGCTGACCTGACCACCGACGTCGGGGTAACAGCTGTGGCGGACCGCTTGCGGGATGCTGCGCGGCCCGTGGATGTCCTGGTCAACAACGCCGGCATCGGGCTGTTGAAGTCGTTCGAAAGGAATGACCTGGACGAAGAAAAGCACCATCTGCGGCTCCACGTCCAGACGCCCATGGAATTGTGCCACGCGGCGCTGGAAGTCATGCTTGCCCGCGGTAAGGGCCGGATCATCAACGTTGCCAGCGTGGCGGCGTTTGCCAACAGGGGCACTTACTCGGCCGCCAAGGCGTGGCAGGTCACATTCAGCCGGTGGGCGAACATCACCTACGCCAAGTCCGGCGTTCAGGTCACTGCCGTATGCCCGGGTTTCACGCATACCGAATTCCACGACCGTATGGGCATGGACAAGTCCGTGGCTCCCCGTTTCCTGTGGCTCACTGCCGAGCGCGTGGTGCGTGAAGGGCTGGCGGACAACGCCAAGGGCAAAGGTGTTTCCATTCCGACGCGCAGGTACAAGGTGGTCAGCTTCTTCGCACGTGTCCTTCCAGCGCAACTTACGTCCGGACCGCCCAGGCGGCCGCTGGAGCCGTAAGCCTCCCAAAGTGTTCACATGGTGGGCATTCGGCTTTAGGCTGAGGCTGGAGTGCGGCACCGGGGCGCGGCGGCTGTACTGGGGCTTCAGCAGCGTGGCTCCGCAACATGAGGCTCGCGGGAGCCTCGTTTGCCCGCGAACAAGGCCGTGTCCGAGACGGGTAGCGGCATGGGCGGAACAGCACCGGCGGACAGCAACGGGCGCCACGGAACAGGGTTTGGCGGTGACGGCATTGTTGCCGTGGCTGACAGCGACATGGATTTGGTCCTTCAGGTTCGCGCAGGCGATAGGACTGCGTTCGAGGTGCTCTTCGAGAGGCACCAAGGGACGGCGCGGAAGGTAGCAGCGGCGCAGGTGGATAACTTTGCAGACGTT
This sequence comes from Arthrobacter sp. YN, assembly GCF_002224285.1. GTDB lineage: Bacteria > Actinomycetota > Actinomycetes > Actinomycetales > Micrococcaceae > Arthrobacter. The sequence goes on from NZ_CP022436.1 coordinate 329,155, forward strand.
GACGACGTCGTGGCAGACGCTTTCGCTTCCGTTTACCAAAGCATCACCGCGGGGAAGGGGCCAGACACATTCTTCCGCGCCTACCTGCTGACTGCCGTGCGGCGTTTCGCCTATCACGCTAATCGGGGCGCGTCGCGTACCCGCCCTACCGCTGAGTCGTTCGTGCTGGATTCGGCGGTGTTCCATGATGATCCTGCAGTGGCCCACTTCGAATCCAAGGCCGTTGCCCAGGCGTTCCGCTCCCTTCCTGAACGGTGGCAGGAAGTCCTTTGGTACGTTGACATCGAAGGGTTGAAGCCGGCTGCTGCTTCGACGTTGCTCGGCTTGAACCCCAACGGGGTTTCCGCCCTGGCGCTTCGTGCGCGGGAACGCCTGCGCCAGGTGTACCTGCAGAACCACATCACGTCATCCGCTGGAGATGACTGCGAAGAATACTCGGCGCAGTTGGGTGCCTACGCCCGCGAAGGTCTGAGGCGGCGCAGCCAGGACAGGGTGCGGGCACATCTTGAGGGCTGTCCCAAGTGCACTGCCTTGCTGCTTGACCTCAACGATGTGCAGTCAGCCATGCGGGCTGTGGTCTTCCCGTTGGTAGCCGGAGTTGCGTTTACCTCCGTCTTCCCTGCGCTTGCGGCCACTGGCGCCGGAGCAGGGGTGGGCGCCGGCGTGGTGCACGGCCTGCCGCACAAGGAGATGGCCCTCTTCTTGAAGGTGGGCGCTGGAGTGATGGCCGTGGCAGCAGTGTCGGTGGGCGCAGCCGTAGCGTTGAGTGGCGCAGGGTCAAACACGGCTGAGGTACCAGTGGCGGAGGTATCGCCTACCGCTCAAGGGCAAATTTCTTACGGTCCTGATCCAGCCGCCCCGGGAACCGGGGAGCAGGATCAGCCCCAACTTCCTGCCCCAATGAGCCTTCGAACGGAGCGGTAGAGAAGCCTGCCGTGTTTCCCTTTCCCGTGCCAACGAAACCAGCGCCCAGCGGGTTTCCAGCACCCTCGCCGTCCCAGAAGAATCCACTGTTTCCGACGTTCGCACCGACGGGGCAGCCGACCATCCCGGCACTGGTGCCGGTTCCGAGCGCAACCCCGACCCCGAGCGCAACCCCGACCCCGAGCCCAACGCCAAGCCCCACTCCGACGCAAACCCTCACGGCCACGCCCAGCCCTACTTTCACCGCCACGCCGTCACCGGCGCCCGCTGTGACAGCCACGTTCCGTGCTGAACCGGGGACCACGGCCTCCGACGTGAATGTCACTATCACCTTCACCCTTCAAGGAGGTACGGCGCCCTCCGCGGCAGAAGCGGTTTTCACGATTTCTGAAGAGGCCCACATGATCCGCGGAAAACTCAATGAACCGGCAGGCTGGACGTGTGCGTCCGGTGATGCAGCCACCCGGCAGTTCCGCTGCACCAGCACCGCTGTGGATCCGGATGCGCTTGAATTCTCGCTGGGAGTTTCCAAAGTGGATGACGCCGGGACCACCACGATGTATTACGAGTTCGGCGGCATTGGCATTGAAACGGCAACCTTCTCCACCACGTTCTAGGGAACATTGACTGGATTCAAGTGCGGGGGACCGGGTGAGGACGACACTTCATCCTGGTCGTCCAGAACTGACAGCTACTGCAGCACGCGACTCCGTGGAGCCCGGACCAGCACAGCCACCGCGATGCCCACCACTGCGCCCACGAACGTCTCCACGGCCCGCTCCATCACCAGCAGGCCCGGGTCCATGGGGGCCGCGAGTTGCGCGATCAGCAGGATCACCGGGGTGAAGAACACCATGGCCCACCCATAGTGCCGGGCCATGAACAGTTCGGTGGGGAACTGGCACAGGACCACCAGCACGGCCAACACCACGGCGGTGTGACCCGGGAAGTACTGGAGCGGCGACAGCGGACTGGGGAAAAGCACGACGGCGACCACTGCCAACCCGAGGAACGTCCCCACTATGCGGTGGATACCGCGGTGGACGCGGCTGGGGAGGTCGGCTCCGGCGAGGGGCACGGCCGCGGCGGCCATGGCCCAGTGCGGATGGCCGCTGCCGCTGAGGACTCCGACCGACCCGGCCACGCTGACAGCGAGGGCATAGCGCGCAGCATGAACCATGGCTGCCGGGACCAGTGTTCCCTGCCGGAGGGGGCCGCGGAGGACGGGAACGTCGCGGACGGCACCGGACTCCCACCCGCGGTGCCGGAACCACCCGGCAAAGCCAACCAGCAGCGAAAAGGCGGCGGACCCGGCACCGATGAGTACCGCCGTCGTGAGTGGGACATTGGTTGGCACCGAAGCGCAGGCGCCCAGCGCGAGGATGCCGAAGAACGGGCCGATGGGTTTGAGGCGGACGGTGTCAGCGTAGAGGGAGCCGGCTCCGGCGAAGAGGGTTGCCACCAGCACCAGCCACCACGAGTGGATGTGGTTGACGGAAAGGAACACGCCAATGGCCAGCCCACCCACCAGGAACAGGCCCGCCTGCGCTTGGTGCTTGAGCCTGAGTTGATGCGTTTCGTTGCGTCCGTACATTCCCGTCAACGCACCGAACACGGCGTACATCATGAGGTCCGGACGGCCGATGAGAATGAGGACCAGCCCTGGCACCGCGACACTCAGGGCAACGCGTACGGCCGAGAGGCGATCGTTGTTGGCAGGGCCAAGACGGTGGAGTTCGCGGGCATGCGCAATGATGGCGGGCACAGCGAAACACCACCAATCATCAGAGGGACTCCCTTGAAAATTATCAGGACGGTCCGGCGGCCCGCCATTAGGCCGGTCACAAGCCGTAGCGAGATGGGGCACACGCATCCGGGAAGGTCTGGGAAGATCGAAGTATGCCCGTTGCTTTCGTCTGCCGCACCCGCTCCACCATGTCGCCGCAGGAACTGTTTGATCTTTCCCGCAACATCGATGCCCATGTGGGGTCCATGACGCACAGCCGCGAGAAGGCAATCGCCGGCGTCACCACTGGACTGATCTCAGAAGGTGAGACTGTCACTTGGCAGGCGTGGCACCTGGGAGTCCGGTTCCGCATGACCAGCCGCATCACGCACATGGAGGCACCGGCGTCGTTCTCCGATGAACAGGTGAAGGGCCCGTTCAAGTACCTCCGCCACACACACGAGTTCCGGCCGGACGGCAGCGGGACGCTCATGGTGGACACTGTGGACTTCGCCGCACCGTTCGGCCCGTTGGGGCGTTTGATGGAGAAGCTGGTCCTGGCCCGCTACCTGCAGGACCTGATTGAGAAGCGCAACGAGTTCCTGGTGGACCAAACCCGTCCAGCCGCAACTCCACCAGCCCCGGACGCCACGGACGCCCCGGGCTCCCGGCAATGATCAGGCTCGCGCATGCGGACGATCTCCTGATTCTGCAGGACATCGAGCGTGCCGCGGGCCAGGCGTTCCGGGCGTTGGGAATGGATTCAGTCGCGGACGACGAGCCACTCTCCACCAATGAGCTGCAGGGTTACGCCGCAGCGGGCCGGGCCTGGGTTTCCGTCGACGGACTCGACTACCCGGTGGCGTACCTCTTGGCGGATGTCGTTGACGAGGCCGGGCATGTGGAACAGGTCAGCGTCCATCCGGACTACGCGCACCAAGGCCTGGGCCGTGAGCTCCTGCATGCCGCTCGCGTGTGGACCCGCGGCCATGGAATGCAACGGCAAACCCTGAGCACCTTCCGGGATGTGCCGTGGAACGCTCCGTACTACCGCCGCCTTGGCTTCGAGGTGCTCGACGCCGGCAGCTGGGGTCCGCAGTTGACCCGCCTGATGGAGCATGAGGCTGAGCTGGGCCTGACGCGCTGGCCGCGGGTCGCGATGTGGCGTACAGCTGTCCCTCCCAAGTAGCCCAAGCACAGCTAGCCCGCTACCAATTCCACCTCATAGCTGTCCGTGTTGAGCAGGTAGGCCGCATAGTGGTCGGGGCCGCCGGCGTGGGGGTACTTCGACTCGAACATCTCATACCAGCCAGCGTCGGCGCCGAGCGCCCTGATCCGGTCCACGTTTTCGCGAGTGCCTGCGTGGAAGGCTACGTGATTGACTCCCGGGTCAGTGCGGCGGTGGGTTGTAGCGGTGGCGGCGTCCGTCTGCTCCACCACCACGTAGGTGCCGCCAAGCTTCCAACTGCACCCAGTGGGCCACTCCTGGAAGGGCACGTAACCGAGCTCGCCCAGCAACCAGCCCCACTCTTCCCTTGCCCGTTCAAGGAATGGCACCCAGATCTCAAGATGATGGATGGACCCCATGGGTCCTGGGGAATCCGAAGCAACCTCGCGCATGCGCCGAGTCTACGAGGTCCGTGCGCGTTCCACATCGGCTGCGCTCGCCGAGTCGCCACGGGCACGGAGTCCCTCAATGACTCCGTCAACATCGGCCGGAGCACGGTTCTGGCTGAGTTTCGTCTTCGCCTCCACCCGGGTGATGACGAGTTCGACGCCGACAATCGCCTTCAGCTGCCCGGCAATGAACCGTTCGGGTGCTTCGTCAACGGCCCAGGGGCGGGGCATGCCGGCCTCGTGCTGGTTGGACAGGCGACGCACGTGGCGGCCCAGCCAGTCGGCGTCGTCGTGGATCACCAGCTTACCGTAGACGTGGGCCGTGGAGTAGTTCCAGGTGGGGACCACCCGTCCGTGCTCGGCCTTGGAGGCGTACCAGGACGGAGAAATATAGGCATCGTTGCCTTGCACGATCATGAGGGCTTCACCGGTAGCAGCCGAAGACCACTGGGTGTTGTTGCGGGCCATGTGCGCGTGCAGGGCGCCGCGCTCACCGATCGAGGGTTCGTAGACGAACGGCAGAAGGGTGGCGAGCAGCCCGTCCTCTGTCATGGTCACAAGGTTGGCCGCTCCGGCGTGCTGGAGCAATGACTCGACGGTGTCGGGGGAGGGGGCGAAGTGTGCTGGCGTGTACATGGGTTCCTACTTCCTTAGCCTGACGCGGACAGCGGCTCCGGCGCAAAGGATCACTGCGAGGCCACCCACAACGGTGGTCCACGTCAGCGGTTCGCCCAGGAGAAGGCCGGCCCACGCGATGGTCATCACGGGTTGGACGAGTTGGATCTGGCTGACCTGCGCCATGGGCCCGATGGCCAGGCCGCGGTACCAGGCGAAGAAGCCGAGGAACATGCTCACCACACCCAGGTAGGCGAAGGACAACCACTGGAGCGGTGTGGCTTGTGGCGTGCCGGAGCCCAGGGAAAGGAGGGTCAGCAGGATCATGGCGGGAGCAGCTACCACCAGGGCCCACGAGATGGTTTGCCAGGAGCCGAGTTCCCGGGCCAGCAGCCCGCCTTCCGCATAGCCAATGGCTGCCGCAACCACGGCTCCGAGCAGCAGGAGGTCTGCCCAATGCAGTGAGCCAAAGCCACCGGATTGAACCAGGGCAAACACCAAGGCAGCAACGACGCCCACGGCCGTGAGGATCCAGAAGAGCAGCCGTGGACGCTCCCGCCCGCGCAGTACCGCCACGGTGGCCGTGGCCGCGGGCAGCAGCGCGATGACGATTGCCCCGTGGCTCGCGGAGGTGCTGGTCAGGGCGAAGGTGGTCAGCAGCGGGAACCCCGCCACGATTCCTCCGGCTACCACCGCCAGGCGGATCCACTGTGTGCCTCGCGGAAACCGTTGGCGGGTGAGGGCCAGGGCGAGTGCGGCAAGAAGGGCGGCAACGACGGCCCGGCCCGCTCCGATGAACAGGGGTGACATGCCCTCCACAGCTACCCGCGTGAGCGGAACGGTGAAAGAGAAAGCGACGACGCCGAGGAGGCCCCACCAGATTCCGGTCGAGGTCCGGGTGGATACCACTGGCCGCGAAAGTGTAGTAGCGCTACTATTAGGACTCATGAACAACGATAGCAGTTCCCGGATTGTCTCGCGAGTAAAAGAGTGGATCGCAGGCGCAGCCCCGGGGGCCAAGCTGCCATCAACGCGCCAACTCGTGGCCGAGTACCAAGCCAGCCCGGTCACAGTGCAGAAAGCGTTGAGGACACTCACGGCGCAAGGGCTGATTGAAAGCCGTCCCGGCGTCGGAACCTTCGTGCGGGCCTACCGCACCGCACGGCCCTCCGACTATGGCTGGCAAACGGCTGCATTGCGGTCAGCCCAGGCTGCGCGGCCCCTGAACTCTGCTGCGATGCGGAGCGCTACCAATGACGTCATCGCGTTCCACTCCGGTTACCCTTCCCGCGAGCTGTTACCGGAGCGGCTCGTGAGAGCTGCACTGACAAGGGCCGCCAGGGGAGACGCTGCCCTGTCGCGGCCACCGGCGCAGGGCTTCCCTGAACTCCAGACCTGGTTCGCGCAGGAACTCAGTACCTCAACCCCGGTGGGCGTCACTCCGCCCCAGCCGAGCGACGTCGTGATTCTTCCGGGCAGCCAGAGCGGACTCAGCTCCATTTTCCGCGGACTGGTGGGACACGGACAGCCGCTGCTGGTGGAGTCGCCCAGCTATTGGGGTGCATTGCTGGCTGCCGGCCAGGCGGGCGTCAATGTCATCCCTGTCCCCAGCGGCCCGGAGGGCCCTAATCCGGAAGAACTGGACCGGGCGTTCGAGGAATCAGGCGCGCGCTTGTTCTACGGGCAGCCCAACTTCGCGAATCCCACGGGAGCGCAATGGTCGGCGGAACGGGGCGAGGAAGTCCTGCGGATCGTCCAGCGGCACGGAGCGTTCCTGGTGGAGGACGACTGGGCGCACGACTTCGGCATCACCGCACCGTCGGTCCCGCTCGCTGCCAAGGACGATTCCGGCCACGTGGTCTACATCCGGTCCCTGACCAAGAGCGTCTCCCCGTCCATCCGCGTCGCCGCGATCATCGCCCGGGGACCGGCGCGCGAACGCATCATGGGCGCGCAGGCCGCGGAATCCATGTACGTCAGTGGGGTGCTTCAGGCGGCAGCGCTCGACGTCGTCACCCAGCCCGGGTGGCAAACGCACCTTCGCGGACTCAGCCATCAGCTGCAGTCACGCCGCGACCTCCTGGTCACCAGCCTCCGCGAGCACGTCCCGCAGGCACACCTCAGCCACCTGCCCAAGGGCGGTTTGAATCTGTGGCTGCGGATGCCGGACGGGTTCGACGTCGAACGCCTCACCAAGGATTGTGAGGCAGCCGGGGTGCTCATTGCCGCCGGCACGGAGTGGTTCCCCGCAGAACCTGAGGGACCATACATCCGGCTCAACTATGCCGGCCCCAACCCGGGCGGCTTCCCTGAAGGTGCCCGGATCATCGGCGAGGCGGTCAAAGGCTTGCTGCAGGCCTGAGGCGGGCGCCGCCGTCGTGCGTTCTTAACAGCCGTAGCCACCAACCTCAAGGAGAGCGCCTTGGGGGTGGTGGCTACGGTGGGCGGCAAGCTGCCGCGAACTATCTGAATCGCTGCGCAGAAGTTGCAGGCAAAGAGTTCCTAAGCGGGGGTCAGGTCCTTGTTGCCTTTGCCGAACACGGCGTCATCGATTGGACGGCCGTCGAACGGCATCTCGTCCAGGTTGATGAGCGGGTTGGTGTCCTGGGTTGCTACAAGCTCGCGTGCTTCAGCCTGGGTGTCCACGCTGGGCATGGAGCCCGGCAGGGGACGCTGGGCGGATTCACGGAGGAAGTAGATGGCGATGGCACCCACGATGGATGTGGCCATCAGGTAGTACGCCGGCATCATGTCATCGCCGGTGCCCTCGATCAGGCCCTGGACGATGAACGGCGTGGTTCCGCCGAAGATCGCCACCGAGAAGTTGTACGCGATGCCCATTCCGCCATAGCGGCTGGACGTCGGGAACAGTGCCGGCAGGGCCGAGGCCAGGTTGGCGATGTAGAACGTCACAGGGAAAGCGATCAAGGCAAGGCCGGCCAGCGTGGACCAGATCTCGCCAATGCCGATCAGCATGAACGCAGGTACCGAGAAGACGATGGTGCTGCCTGCGCCTACCCACAGCACCGGACGGCGTCCGATGCGGTCAGAGAGCTTACCGGTCAGTGGAATACAAACAGCCATGATCACCAGGACCGGGATGGTCAGCAGGGTGCCGTGGACGGGGTCGTAGCCCTTGGAATCCGTGAGGTACGTGGGCATGTAGGAGGTCAGTGCGTAGCCAACAGTGTTGGCAGCTGCTGCCAGGATCATGGCCAGCACGATCTGGCGCCAGTAGGCCTTGACGATTCCGATGGGTCCCTTGGCGACTGCAGCATCCTGTGACGCTGCATCCTTGGCAGAGGCCTCCTGGGCGTCCAGGGTGGCCTGGAACTGGGGGGATTCCTCGATCTTGCTACGGAAGTACACCGCGATGAGGCCCAGCGGACCAGCGATCAGGAACGGAATCCTCCAGCCCCACTCCTCCATGGCGGCCTGTCCCAGCGTGAGCTGCAGGACAGAAACCAGGGCGGCGCCGAGGGCGAAGCCAATGTAGCTGCCCATATCAAGGAAGCTGGCAAAGTAGCCGCGGCGCTTGTCCGGGGCGTACTCGCTGACAAAGGTGGTGGCACCGGCGTACTCGCCACCGGTGGAGAAGCCCTGGATGAGCTTCAGGATGACCAGCAACGCGGCGGCCCAGATGCCGATCTGCGCATAGCCGGGAAGGAGGCCGACGGCGAACGTACTTGCCGCCATCAGCATCAGTGTTGCTGCGAGCACCTTCTGGCGGCCAACCTTGTCGCCCAGCCAACCGAACACCACGCCACCGAGGGGGCGTGCGATGAAGGTTGCGGCGAAGGTGCCCAGAAGGAAGAGTGTTTGGACGGACTTGTCTGCTTCCGGCAGGAAGACAGGGCCCATGGTGGTGATGAGGTAGCCGAACACGCCGACGTCGTACCATTCCATGGTGTTGCCGACGATCGTGCCGCCGAGTGCTTTGCGCAGCATCGGCTTGTTCACCACGTTGACGTCGGACTCTTTGAGCCGGCGCTTCGGGCGAAGCTTCGTTTTCTTCGTTGCGTTCTTTACTGCATCTGTGGCGGCCGGGGTTGGGCCTGCCAATACCTGGTTCCCGGTGGCGTTCCTTGCGCCATCCGGAGAGACGGTGTTGCTTTGGTCTGTGGGCATTTGGGCTTCTCCTAGGGAGGTCATTTGCTTGCGACTTCTGCTGCCCCGCTCTGGGCAGGCCTTCAATTTTACGGGGTTTCGGCGGAAAACCCGAGTTGAGATCGGATTTTTGGGCAGTTTGAGGGTGCAATTTGCCTAGGTGTGTTCCATCTCATTACCCGCTCTTGCCCCGTAATCATGCGGATCCCGGCCTGTTTTTGCCCTCCTGAGCACCTTGTTACCAAATTGTTTAGCTGAGCCCACTTAACGGGGTCCAAAAGGGGTCAGAAACTGATGATTTGCGAGTCGATGGCACATTGACGGTGGCCACCGACATTGCGCCGATGGCCACCGCTCCCGGTTAGGGGATGTTGTGCCAGAACAGGCGGACGACATCAACGACTAGTCGGATGATGTTGACCGCCAGGTTCCAGGCGCCCCATGGTTCTTCACGTTTCCGCTTGGACTCCATGCCGGCACCTCCTCCCGGAGGAACAGGGCACGGCCTGCACGTGTCTGTAGGCACAACGACGTTGCGCCCTACGTGCGCAGGGCCATAGACTCAAAGTGTTCGGATTTGAGGCTATGACCCTCTCGACCGCACCAATGAGCGCACCGCGCTGAACAAGGACCCGATTGCACTCGGGTCCTTTGTTCGTTAACGGCACAGCAGGCTTTTGCCTGATGATCCCAGCGTATCGGCCAGAAGGCGCCTAAACGGACAGCCCGACCTGTTAGAGTCGTGCCTCCGCAAATCGGGGCGCCATAGACTCCATCTGCTCCATTACCAATTTGATGGCTTCCGGCTGCTTGTCCGGCGGGTACCCGAAGCGGACCAAGAGCCTCTTGATGGAGGAGCGCAGTTTGGCCCTGACGTCGTCGCGCACCGTCCAGTCGGTCCGAACGTCCCGGCGCATCACTGACAAGAGCTCGCGGGCGATATCGGCGAGCACGCCTTCGCCCTGTATCTCCACGGCAGACTCGTTGGAGGCCACAGCGTCATAGAAAGCCAGCTCGTCCGAGTTCAGAGGGGGCGTGAAATGAGCGCCTCGGTTGCCCTCGGCCGCGACTTCGCGTGCCAGCTCCACCAACTCCGCGATGATCTCCGCCGAGGTCAGCTGCTGATTGGTGTACTTCCGCATCAGCTCAGTAATGCGTTCGGAAAAAGCTCGCTGGCGAATCACGTTGTTTCGTGTCGCGACGGCAGACTCATCAGCAATGAGCTTCCGCAGCGCTTCTATTGCTAGCTGCGGGTTGCGGGCATTTTGGGTCTTGGCGATGAATTCCGGTGTCAGGTCGCCCAGCGACGGCTTCGGCATGCCGGCTGCCTCGTAGATGTCCAGTACCTCGCCGGAAGAGGTTGCGGACGCCACTAGGTTGCCCAGCAGTCGATGGATCTCCTCGGGCACCGGCTCGCCGCTGGCCTGTCGGTCTGCGGCGTCGAACTTGGCCATGTAGACCCGGGTCTCCTCGTAGACCTGGATTTCGGGCCGAAGTTCAGCCAAGGTATCCGAGCCGGAACACAGCGCCCACGCCCGTGACAACTGGCCGGAGTACCGACGGTACTTTGAGGCCAGAGTTTCTTCGCCCTCGGCCGGCTTGTTACCCGGTGTCTCCGGGCTTCGCAGATAGTTAGCCGCACCCGTCGCAGCGCTGACAAAAGCCCGCGGGCCGCCCTTCTTCAACACGGATTTCCAGTCGTATCCGGAGACCATCCCACGCAGTTCTTCGACCAGCAGAACCGTCTGCCCAACCGCTTCATCCAGGTTCTTGCCGACTGGCTTGTTCGCCTGATCATCTTTCGTGTACTCGCCCAACGCCTGGGTTAGATTCTCAGCCAGCGGAGCGTAGGCCACAAGCAGGCCGTCTTGTTTGCCGCGGAAGGTGCGGTTTACACGGGCCAGGGTCTGCATCAACAGCGCACCCTTCAGGGGCCGGTCCAGGTACAGCGTGTGCAGGGGCGGTGAGTCGTAGCCGGTGAGCATCATGTCCTTGACGATGACGAGCTCCAGTTCGTCGTCAATGTCCTTAAGCCGCTCTTTTACCGTCGCATTCGCCGAATCGCGGCGTACGTGATCGGACACCGGGGGAACATCGGTGGCGTTACCGGAGTACACCACCTTGATCTTTCCCTTGGCAAGGTCATCCGAATGCCAGTCAGGCCTCAGCGCCACGATGGCGGCGTAGAGGTTCGCGCAAATCTCACGTGTGCTGCCCACGATCATCGCCTTGCCTGGCGCTTCAATGAACTTGCGCATGCGTTCGCGACGGTTCTCCCAATGCGCCACCAAGTCTTCCGCCAACGCAGCGATACGCTGCGGCGCACCGTACACGGCGTTCACGACGGCGACGCTCGCCTCGAGACGCGCTCGTTCAGTATCGTCCAGGCCCAGGGTGGCCTCATCGGCTGCCTGGTCAAGGACTTCTTCTGTCACGTCGGACGCGAGTCCCACCTTGATGAGCCGCGGCTCAAAGTACACCGGCACCGTGGCGCCGTCCTCCACCGCCCGGGTGAGGTCGTACACGTCGATGTAATCGCCGAAGACTTCCTGCGTGTTCCGGTCATCAAAGGAGATGGGCGTTCCGGTAAAGGCGATCAACGTGGCATGGGGGAGTGCGTCGCGCAGGTGCCGAGCGTATCCGTCCAAGTCGTCGTAGTGCGAGCGGTGCGCCTCATCAACCACCACAATGATGTTGCGTCGGTTGGACAGCAGCGGGTGCTCGGCGCCGGCGTCTTTTTCGGCTTTGCTGCGCCCGAACTTTTGCAGGGTAGTGAAGTAGATACCACCGGTCGAACGGTTACTCAGTTCCTCCCGCAGTTCGGAGCGCTTCCGGATCTGCTGTGGCGACTCGGCCAGCAGCAGGCTCCTATCAAAGCCCTCGTACAACTGGCCATCGAGCTCGTTCCGGTCCGTGATCACCACGACCGTCGGGTTTTTCAGCTTCGGATGCCGTGCCACTAGGTTGGCGTAGAGCTCCATCTCCATTGACTTGCCAGAGCCCTGTGTGTGCCAGACGACGCCTGCTTTGCCGTTGCTTTCCACCGCTTGAACGGTGCTGCCGACGGCCTTGGTGACCGCGAAGTACTGGTGCGGCTTCGCGATGCGCTTCAATAGCACTTCCGGGCCGCCGTCGAAGGCAGTGAAATTGCGGACTAACTGCAGAAAACGTTCCTGGTTGTAGAGGCCATACAGGGCAGTCTCCAGCGCCGTGACAGCGACGCCGGACTCCATGTAGCCCGGTGCGACCGGCCGACCATCATCGTCCACATTCCATGGCGAGAAGTGGTTGAGGGGAGTGAACGGCGTGCCATACTTTGCTTGGATTCCGTCTGATGCGAGCGTGAACACGCAGAAGCGAAACGCCATGGGAAACTCCCGAAGATACGTCTGTAGCTGCGCATGCGCCGCGGCGACGTCAGCCGTGGCGCTGCCTGCCTTCTTCAGTTCAATAATACTTACCGGCATACCGTTGCAGTAGAGCACGACGTCGAAGCGGCGCCTGTAGTCCCCTTGCACCAGCGTGACTTGGTTGACGGCGAGCCAGTCGTTCTGATCGGGGTCCTGGCTCAGCAGGTGGATGGTTGGGTTGGCTTCGTTACCGTCCGAGTCGATGTAGCTGAGCCGATAGCCGTTCACGAGGTAGTTGTGGATACGGTGGTTTTCGGCAATGGCGTCGTTCGATGTGGGAGCGGCAATCTCGGCCAAAGCCTGTTGCAGATACTCGGCAGGCACCTTCGGGTTGAACTTCTGAAGCGCGCCAAGCAGCCGGGGACGGATCAGCAGTTCATCCCACGACTCCCGCTCGTCAGATCCGGGCGCAATGGCCTGCCCTGGCAAGGGCTGCCAGCCGAGCGGCTCGGCCAAAAGCTCAAGGGCCATGCCCTCCCAGTCGGCTTCGGAAAAAGCTACTGCCGGTGTTGCTGCCTTCACGGTGATTCCCCCTGTTGGACCGGTGGTCATTCTGAAATGTTGTGCAAATCCTGCATCGAGGTCAGAGTCGCTGGCCGGGCTGGCTCGTCCGACCTCACACTCCCGCGTCCTCCAGCACCTTCTCCGCGTCCTTGACCCGCAACTTGCCGGACATGAGTTGGGGGAGAAGAGCGTCGCGGGTGGCAGCTATGGTGGCGTTCTCAACACGGGTGGCTGCAACTCTGGATCCGAGCAATGAGATCTGGCGCTTGACTGCTGTGGGGACCGAACTGAGGTCGGTAACGGGCGTTGCCAATACATCACCTGGCTTGACTCGTTGATGGCTGCTGGATGTACCGGAAACTCGTGATTCTAGCGAAGCGCTGAATAAGGGCTGCGAAAGCATGGCCCAGATAACTGCCGTGGATTCTTCCTTCGGTTCCAGGACCAAGAACTCAGTGGAGGCGAGTGCAGGAATACTTGGCAAGGTGGCCACGTCCCAGATTCTAGGGAAACGCGGGTTCAACTTGGATATGAGTACGGAAGGCTCCGCGATGACGAACTTGTTGCTCTTGATGTTCGCGGGCTTAGACACTTCCGGGCACCGGTCGGTATCGAATGCTGGCAAGCTGAAGTGGGCAACATTTTCGACAGATATACTCTCAGGATTGGCAGATCTTCGTCGATGCACGGCTATCTCAGAGAGCGGGAGACGTACGGGGTAGGGCGTTAGCAGAGATACCATCAGTTGCGAGGCGGTGACAGACAGTTTGGTGTTGGCGGCGATCTTGTCGTCGAGGACGCCCAGAACCTCAGCAATGGCCCGCTGTTCTGCAGGTTCAGGCACTTGCAACGGCACTGCCGCAAGAATCGACGTGTTGAGGTTGGGCATGGTTGCACCTACGGCATGGCGAACAATCCATGCGCGAGCTTCCTCAGTGCCAAGAAGATACGACACAAATGCAGGACTATGTTCAGACTGTTCTCCCAGCCTCACCCGAAGGCATCCAGTGCCGCAGAGCCATCCTTCATTGTTTTCTCGAACAAGAGCGCGCTTTTCGACGTCCCCACGTCGGGAATAGACAATGTCGCCATTTCGCATTCGATACTTGGCGAGTCGCAAAGCATCTGATTCTTGAATTCGGGCGATGCCCTCCGCATGAATAACGTTGTCACCAATGTTCTGCGGCATAACGCTCGGTATCCCGTCCAAGACGTAGTCCGACGCGTGAAGTTGGCTCCCGAAGGGACCTGTTTGGATCCCTCCCCCTCCTTCGGCGCAGAGTGCACCTAACGTTATTTCTCGCCACTCGCTCAAAGCACTCGCCCCAACTGCTCGCGCACCACAGCGGTCAGCCGCTCGGACTCTTCGAACTGTTCAAACAGCTCCTTTGAAAGCCGTGCGATCTTCTCCTCGATCGGCTCGCCGTCGTCCTCGACGTCCGCAGCCCCTACGTACCGCCCGGGGGTCAGGGCGTAGTCCGCTGCCTTGACCTCCGCGAGGCTGGCCGAGTAGCAGAAGCCCGCCTCGTCGTCGTACGTCAGTCCGGTCTCAACCGCCGAATCTGTGCCTCGCCACGCGTGGTAAGTGTTGGCGATCTTCGCGATGTCCTCATCGGAAAGCGCACGCTCGGCGCGGTCCACCATGTAGCCGAGGTTCCGTGCATCGATGAACAGCACTTGCCCGGTCCGGTCGACGGAGCCGCGCGGGCCGGCGGTCTTGTCCTTCGCGAAGAACCACGTGCAGACCGGGATGCCGGTGCTGCGGAAGAGCTGGGTGGGCAGCGCCACCATGCAGGAGACGAGGTCGGCTTCCACCAGCTGGGCGCGGATCTCGCCCTCACCCCCGGAGTTGGAGGACATGGAGCCGTTGGCCATGACCACGCCAGCGCTGCCGCCTGGGGCGAGCTTCGAGATGATGTGCTGAATCCAAGCGTAGTTGGCATTGCCAGCCGGGGGGACGCCGTACTTCCAGCGTGGGTCCGACTCGGAGCGGGACCAGTCCTTGATGTTGAAGGGCGGGTTGGCCATGATGAAGTCGGCGCCATTGTTGCCGGTCAGCTCGGGGTGCTGGTCGCGGGCGAACGTATCGCCCCAGCGAGAGGCGAGGTTGGCGTTAAGGCCGTGGATGGCGAGGTTCATCTTCGCCATTCGCCAGGTGCGCTCGTTGAGCTCCTGGCCGTAGACGGAGATGTCGGAGCCTTCCATGTTGTGGGCCTCGAGGAACTTTTCGGCTTGCACGAACATGCCGCCGGATCCGCAGCAGGGGTCGTACACGCGGCCGCGGTGTGGTTCGAGGACCTCGACCAGGACTCGGACCACGCCGGCGGGGGTGTAGAACTCACCGCCTCGTTTGCCCTCGGCCTTGGCGAACTTTTCGAGGAAGTATTCGTAGACCTCGCCCAGCAGGTCTCGGGCCTTGCTGGCCCCCTGACCGGTGAAGCGCGCCGAATTGAAAAGATCCAGCAGCTCGCCAAGACGGCGCTGGTCCACGTTGTCCCTGTTGTAGATGCGGGGGAGCGTGGCAGCCAGGGACTTGTTGTCCATCATGATCATGTCCATGGCCTCGTCGATGAGCTGCCCCACCAACTTCGGGTGCTCGCCCATGGCTGCAGGCAGGCCCTTGGCGTTCTCTGCCAAATAGGTCCACCGCGCCCGAGGTGCCACCCAGAAGACGCCGCGGCCCGTGTACTCGTCGACGTCGTCGATCAGCTGAGCGATCTGGTCCTCGTTGAGACCGTCCGCCTCCAGTTCGGCTTGGATCTGCTCACGACGTTCGTCGAAAGCGTCGGAGACGTACTTCAGGAACACCAGGCCCAGGATCACGTCCTTGTACTGTGAGGCATCCATGGAGCCGCGCAGCTTGTCCGCGGCTTTCCAGAGGGTGTCCTTGAGTTCCTTCATGGTGGACGGGGCGAGGTCCACCTTCAATTTCGGGGGCATTACTGGGTTCCTTTTGTCTGGGGTTCGGCGAGATTATTGCTGAGGTGGTCTATCAGGGTGAGGCTTCCGCTCGCCACGCCGTCCGTTATCAGCGTAGCGACTTCGTGGAGTTGCCCGAGCCGTTCTCGGGCTTGTTGCTGCTCGTGCTGCAGCCGGGCAAGAGTATCGCCCAGTTTCATCCGCTGGGCCTCGGGTACGCGACGCAGGCGCCACCGGCGCCAAGCCTTGTCCGTTGGGGAAATGCTGTTGATGTCAGAGGCAACGACGAACGGCGACAGCCCGCCCGGGTCAGCGGCGTCGACGCGTAGTACCTTCGCCGGGAATATGACAACGGAACCACCGTGAGTGTCCACCGTGGCAGCGGGCCGGGGGCTAGTGCAGAAGACGACGTCGCCCGGCTGCGTGAGCAGGCTCGCAGGATATTTGGCTGCCAGGTCCAGTAGGGCGATGTGCCGGTGCGGCGCGTTGTGAGGGTCAAGCAGCTCCGCCGGGCCCAAGGCTCGGGTTCCCTTCTGCTGGTTCAGGTCCGCCTCCGCCACCCGATTTCCCTTGATGTGCTTGAGGGCGCCGGAGGAGATGAGTTCTTGGACTGTAGCTGCCTGGGAGTTCACGTTCGTACCGGTGGGCAAGATGTGTAAGGCAGGCGAGTCGCTGGACTGCAGCAGACGCGCCAGTTCCTCCACCCGGAGTGCTGCCTCGGCACCATTCGGCTTGCCAGCCGAACGATGGGGCGGCGCTGGCACCAAGGACTTCCTGCTGACCAGCAGGTGCCGGGTCTGCACCAGCCGGGCGAACCGGAAGGAATGGGCGCGCACCGTTGCGCCGTTTCCCATGGAGGCAACGATGTCACTGATCAGGTCCTGCTTCACGTCTTCTGTGAGGTCTTGGGTACTGAGGTCCGCCACCATGGTCCAGCGTTCGGCAATAGGAACCTCCGGGAACGACGGTCCAAGCACCCAAAGCGCCTGAGCTTCGCGGGGTTTGGCGCGCAGCAGGCCTTGGGGTAGCCGCACGATGGCGCGGACCCGGCCGATTCGGAGCAACTCCGCACGGAGCCCTCTGGAGCTGCCGTCCGTCAGCGGATCGCAGAGAACCCGAGCCGGGCCGATGATGACAGCCCTCTGTTGGTCATCCATCTGTAAGAGAAGCTGTTCCACTGCCGCAAGGATCTGCGCTCCGTCCATGCCGGATTCGCCTGGGGACGGGTACTGAGCCACGTGAACTACAGGTCCTCGGACGGCGAACTCCCCGCTCGGATCGAGATGGATCTGCCCGCGGTCCACGCCGTGCACCCGCAGTCGGCGACGCACTAGGCGACCTGAACCGCCGTCGTCGTCCGCTGTCATGAACGTGACCGGCGCTGCTTCCCCGGCGGCATGGGCGACGCCCAGCAGGAGATCGCTACCGCCTCGCGTGGAATCAGCAAAGACGGAGTTTCCGCCAAGAGTCGCGGCCAGTTCAACGACGGCAGCTGCCACCAACCCCACGGCAGACTCGGTGAGGGCTGTGGCGGAGTACTCCTTCAGCCCATCGCGGAACCTCGCGGCAAGCAAATGCTCGAAGGCCCCTGCCACGTTGTAGGCACTGTCCACCAGTCGGTCGGTGAACGCCGCGTAGGAGACAAGCGACGTTCCCGCGGCTTCCATTTCGGAGTACAGGAATGTGTCATCTGGATCGCACTCGTCTGCAGCGTCCAGCAATTCTTCCCTACTCAGCTGTGTCAACGAGTTACCAGTAATTGCCTTGAGCGTCAGCAGTGCCGTGAGAGTTTCGAAGGTGTTTCCGCGGGTTCCATCGGCAGTCGTGTCGGGCATGCGGGTGAAGGCAGCGACGTCGTTGGCTGCCTCTCGGTTGTTGCCCCGTCCAGTATCCGCCAGCCAAGCAGCGATGTGGCCGGAGTCGAAGAGTTCCAACCTGCCGTTGAGCGCTACAGGCTTCGGAAATGGGTGGGCGGATCCGGCACTGCGTTTTCGCCACATGGACACAACGGGGCGCTGGACCTGCGCGAGGGCGGCAACGTCCGAGAGGGTCATGAGCATTGCTTCTGTTTGGTTCATGTCCGCCTCCTTTCGTCATTGACCTCACCTTATCGCCGTGGAGCACCCTAAAAAACGGCAACCTCGATAAGGGGGGTTATCAGTATATTTGCTTTTTCATATAAGTCCTTGCCGTAGCTTCGTTCTCAAGCAACGAGGGAAGGTCTCCGGAGTTGCGATTGCTGCGGGAGCCATGCATTGGGGGACCGGTTTCCGCGTATTTCGACAATCCCTCTCCTTCCGAAAGATCGGAGGGTCCACCAGTGCGGCCGTACGAGGCCGACATAGCTGATAGAGGTTCCAGACATGCATGACATCAAGTGCCCGCACTGCGGACAGACATTTACTATCGACGAAGCCGGCTACGCCGACATCGCCAAGCAGGTTCGCGATGCTGAGTTCGAACAGCAGCTCAACGAACGGCTTGAACTGGCAGGGCAAGACAAGGCCACTGCTCTCGAGCTCGCGGAGGCGAAGTCCGCCAGCGAACGCCAGAAGATCGCGGCGGCCAAGGATGCTGAGATCCAGGAGCTGAAGTCAAAGCTCGATGCCGGTGAGGTTGCACAGAAGCTCGCCGTATCCGAGGCACTTGGTGCCGTCGAAAAGGAGCGCGATGGGCTGATGAAGGAGCTCGAACACGCGAAGCAGGAGAAACAGGCATCAGCTGAACTGGCCGAGGCGAAGCTCGCTAGCGAACTTCAGAAGACTGCATCGGAGAAAGACTCCGCGATCCAGGACCTCAGGGCGAAGCTCGAAGCCATCGAAACCGCGCAGAAGCTTGAGATCTCCGAAGCAGTCAACACAATCGAAAAGGAGCGAGACAAACTCAAGAGCAGCCTTGAACGGGCCGATCTCGAGAAGCAGCTCGGTGAGAAGGCTCTGAAAGACAAGTACGAAACCCAGATCAAGGACCGTGAAGAACAGATCGAGCGGCTGCGGGACCTGAAAGCCAAGCTGTCGACCAAGATGGTCGGAGAAACTCTTGAACAGCACTGTGAGACCGAGTTCAACCGCATCCGTGCCACAGCTTTCCCCCTTGCCTATTTCGAGAAGGACAACGATGCGCGGGCCGGGAGCAAGGGTGATTACATCTTCCGCGACTCCGATAGTGCCGGTACTGAGATTGTGTCAATCATGTTTGAGATGAAGAACGAGAACGACGGAACCGCGACCAAGCATAAGAACGAAGACTTCCTGAAAGAGCTGGATAAGGATCGCACGGAGAAGGGGTGCGAGTACGCAGTGCTGGTCTCTCTGCTCGAGCCTGATAGCGAGCTCTACAACACCGGGATCGTCGACGTTTCTCACCGCTATCCGAAAATGTATGTCATCCGCCCGCAGTTCTTCATCCAGCTCATCGCGCTGCTGCGGAATGCCGCGATGAATTCGCTCGAATACAAGACCGAACTTGCGATGGTCAAGGCGCAGAACTTGGACATCACAAATTTCGAACAGCAGATCAGCGATTTCAAGGACGCGTTCGGTCGGAACTGGAGGCTCGCCTCCGACGGTTTCGTGGAGGCGATCAAGCGCATCGACGAAGCGATCAAGGACCTGGAAAAGACGAAAGTGGCGCTGCAGAAGTCTGCCGACAACCTGAGGCGTGCGAACGCCAAAGCCGACGATCTCACCATTAGGAAGCTCACGCGAGGCAACTCGACAATGACCACCAAATTTGCCGAGTTGGAGGCAGCGAAGACGGCCGGGTGGGACGTCAACTGAAACAGTGAAGGCCGGCACCTGAAAAGGTGCCGGCCTTCGCTTTCTCCTTCGGTACTCACTCCCTGATTCGTGATCCGGCTACCACCGTTGCGTCCAATTCCTCGTCCGAGGCCACCTCCGCGATGAACCCCGCCTCGCCTAGAATCCCTGCCGTCGCCAGCGCCTGCTGCCCCGATGTTTCGATGACCAGGAACCCACCCGGCGCCAGCCACTGAGCCGCGCCCAGCGCTACCCGGCGCTGAACCGCCAAACCGTCCGCGCCGCCGTCGAGCGCTGCTCTCGGCTCGTGGAGACGCGCCTCCGGCGGCATCATGCCGATGGAGTCAGTGGGAACATACGGCGCGTTCGCGAGCAGTACGTCAACGCGCCCCAGGAGTTCACGGGGGAGTGCGGCGTAGAGATCGCCGTGGTGGACCATTCCGCCACGGGGCCCAACGTTGCGGCGTGCACAGCGGACCGCAAGGGGGTCTATGTCCGCCGCATGCAGTTCGCAGCTCCCCAGAAGGTCGCTCACCGCCGCACCTATCGCCCCGGAACCACAGCAGAGGTCGACGACGACGGCACCTGGCTTGGCGATCAGGGTCGCCTGGCGCACCAGGAACTCAGTTCGGCGCCGCGGAACGAACACGCCGGGTCGCACAGACATGCGCGTCCCGCAAAACTCTGTCCAGCCCACAATGTGTTCAAGAGGCTGTCCACTGACCCTCTGTTCCACCATGCGGTTGAGCTCGTCCGGGTGGTTGGCGGCGTTCAGGAGGAGGCGGGCCTCGTCATCGGCGAAAACGCAGCCCGCTGCACGAAGTGTGGTGGCGATGGATGCTCTCCGGGTCACGTTTGCCATGCTAGCCGAGGAAGACTGGTGGGTCGGAAGGTGAATTGCACGTCGGATAGGAAGTAGCTGCAGGTGAGGGGTTCACAAATCTGCCGCGACTTGGTTAGGGTATGAAGCATGGGAACACTGATTTTTGAGTAGACCGGCCTCTGCCCGTAACGGCACAGCCGGGTTTCACCTGACAAAAATCCACGCCTGTTGAGGCCCTGCCTCCATGCCGTTCCCGTTCTCGACGCCTTTTCCCGAACCGCAACGACATGGGATACGTGTCTCTTCAGGACTCAGACCTAAGGAGTCCACGAATGACTGCCAACCCTTCCGAAAACAACACCCCCGAGACCCCGACAGCGGAGAGCTCAGCCAAAACTCCAGCGTCCGGCGGCATCAAGTCCAAGCTGACCGACGCCCAGAAAGCCATGCTGGCCAGCAAATCCGGGGGCGGTGCACCGGCCGGCTGGCAGAGCACCGGCAAGGGGCACAAGCCCACCTCCGCCAGCGGCAAGCAGGCTAAGACCGAGAAGAAGGTCCGCTGGTAAAACCTGCGGACAGGCACACTGGAAAGGAAGAACCATGACTGCGAATCACGATTCCGAACGCATCAATCCTGAGGTTGCGAGCCACTTGGTGGAGTCCATGGACATGGCCCCGATGCCCGAGCCGACCACCATCGCCGTTGCATTGGGCGCTGACCAGAGCAAGCAGTGGCCTGACGGTAACGGTAAACGCCGCCACCCGAAGGAGCGAGATCAAGCCCACGGCCGCATGGGCCAGGGGGCAGCTGTGACGGCGATCCACAGGACCAGCCGCCCGCAGATGCCGCACTCCTCCTAGCGTTACCCGAACCGCACCACCCCTGCGTAGCCAGCCCAACTGAGTAACAGCACACGTCCTACTGAACCTTCAATAGAGCGTTATCTGCGACTCAGTTGGGCTGGCTTACGTCCTCAGGGGACTTGTCGGGGCGCCAGCCACGCCACACGGGATGCCGCAGCCGGCCGGGCCCCGTCCATTCCCCGAAGGTCACCTCCGCCACAAGCTCAGGGCTGACCCACGTGGCACCTGCCGCGTCCTCACGGGGGATGTCCGCGAAGGGGGATTCGGTCACCGCGCGGGGCTCCAGAACCTCCATGATGTCCCGCAGTTGCCAGTCCTTGAATCCGCTGCCAACCCTGCCCACATAGTGCAGCTTGTCGCCGTCCGGGATGCCCAACAAGAGGGAACCGAACGTCCCGCTTCGAGCCCCGGCACCGGGACGCCAGCCACCCACCACCACTTCCTGGCTTTGCTCCAGCTTGAGCTTGAGCCAGGACCTGCTGCGGCGGCCGATCACATAACGGCCGTCGGCTTTCTTCGCCATCACGCCCTCCAAGCCCAGCTCGGCGGCGCTGGCCATGAGATCCTCTACGTCATGGTCCAGAACCGCCGAAAGATGCAGCGGGCAGCCTTGGGGCAAGCGCTCCGCAAACCCCGAGAGTTTTTCGCGACGCTCTCGGAAAGACAGGCCGCTCAGGTCCGTGCCGTCGTCGTACAGAAGGTCGAACAGCATGAGCTGCACCGGGACCGCTGCCCGTGCCCGCTGGATGTCCGCAGCTTTGACCAGGTTCATCCGGAGTTGCAGCCGGCCGAAATCAGGCCGTGATCCTTTGCCGAGCGCCACGATCTCGCCATCAGCAACGAAGTCGCCGTCGGGCCAGCATGCGCGGTCCGTCAGTTCTGGGTATGTGGCCGTGAGGTCATTTCCGTTGCGGCTCATGAGGCGGATCCTGCCCTCGGTTCCCGTGATGATCGCCCGGATTCCGTCCCACTTCAATTCATACAGCCAATCGTCGCCGTGGAGGTCAGCGGTGGTGCCTGAGGTTGCGAGCATGGGGGTGTAATTCGGCGGGGGCTGCGGAGCCGTCGGCTGGGACTGGGGTGTCACGGCTTTGGCTGTGGATGCTCCACCCCGCCGCCTTCCAGGTTGCTCCTTCATCAGGTGGATCAGCCAGTTCTGACCCGTATTGATCAGCGCGAACCGTTTGGTCCCACCAAGTCCGCCGCCCGGCTCGCCTGTGAGGGTCGCAATGACTTCCTTGCCGTCGCGCCATTTCTCGCACGTGTAATCGCCGCGGTCCCAGATGCTGACGGTCCCCGCGCCGTACTCGCCCTTGGGGATGACGCCCGCGAAGTTGGCATAGTCCATGGGATGGTCCTCGGTGTGCACGGCCAGGTTGTTGCGGTTTGGAGTTTCAGGAACGCCACGGGGGAGTGCCCACGACACCAGGACGCCGTCGCGTTCCAACCGGAAATCCAGATGGTAGCGGCGGGCATGGTGCTCCTGGATGACAAAGATGCCGCCCGGCGGCGGCGGGTCGCCCGGTTCCGGTTGATCCGAGGACGAGCCCCCGGTCAGCGGGAAGGCAGAAACGGCCGACGACGACGGAAACGGCTCCGGGGTCTTGCCCGGATCGCGCATCCCGACATACTTGGCGAGACGGTTCTCCACCGTCACCACCCGCTCGCGGGAGGTACCCGGGCTGCTGCCCGTGCCCGAACTGCCTGCGGGAGCACCGTCGTCGTCCTTCTCATCCTCACCGTGGGGCGGAAGGTGCCGCTCGGAAATCGGTGCGAAGTGGTCCTTGCCCGTCTTGACACGCTTCATCACGGCCAGGAAATCCAAGTGCTCCAAGGAGGCGGAGGTCAGCTCACGCCACGTGCGCGGCGCCGCCACGGTGGGGCGCGCCTTGCCGCGGAGTGAGTAGGGGACGATGGTGGTTTTGTTCCCACTGTTCTGGCTCCAGTCCACCAGCACCTTGCCGTGGCGGAGGGACTTTTTCATGTCGCTGACCACCAGCTCGGGGTGGTCGGACTCCAGGGCGCGGGCAAGCTCTTTGGCGAAGGCGGACACTTGCTCGGACTTAAGGGTCCCATCCAGGCCCGTGTAGAGGTGGATGCCCTTGCTGCCGCTGGTGACGGGGACAGGGTCCATGCCCATGTCCTGCAGGATGGAGCGGGCCAGCTTGGCCACCTCAACGCACTCGGGCAGTCCCGCTCCGGGCCCGGGGTCCAGGTCCAAAACAAAGCGGTCGGGGCGGAGCGGCTTCCCTGAAGGATCCACTTGCCACTGCGGAACGTGGATTTCCAACGAGGCGATCTGGGCCATCCACGTCAACGTGGCCAGGTTGTTGACCATGGGGTAAACGTTGGCGTGGTCCGAATGCTGAATGGCGGCCCGGGGTATCCACCGGGGGGCGGAGTCCTCAAGGTTCTTCTGGAAGAACACCTCCCCGGGATTCTCAGCTGTGCCCACTCCGTTGACCCACCGCTTGCGCGTCACCGGCCTGTTGGCCGCCGCGGGAATGAGGAAAGGAGCGACGGCGGCGTAGTACTCCAGCACTTCGGCCTTGGTGGTGCCGGTCTCCGGGTAGATGATTTTCCCCAGGTTGGTGAGGGTGAGCTCGTGGCCTTCCACGTTCACGCGCTCCTGTTGCTTGCCTGCCACCTCTTCTCCTCTGCTGTGTTGTGCTGTTGACTGGGTGCATGAGGGCCATATGGAAGGGATCCATCGCGTTCGGTCTGGTCAACGTACCAGTGAAGCTCTACAGTGCCACGGAGGATCACGATATTAGCCTGCACCAAGTCCACAACAAGGACGGCGGGCGTATCCGGTACCAGCGGAAATGCGAAATTTGCAGCGAAGTGGTGGCGTATGAGGATATCGACAAGGCCTACGAAGAAGAAGGCCGAACCGTTGTCCTGACGTCCGCGGAATTGAAGTCGTTGCCGGAGGAAAACAGTCGCGAAATCGAGGTGGTGGAGTTCATCCCCGCCGAGCAGCTGGACCCCATCATGTATGAACGCAGCTATTTCCTGGAGCCGGATTCCAAATCGCCCAAGGCTTACATGTTGCTGAGGCAGACGTTGGAGGACACCGACAGGATCGCCATTGTCCAGTACGCGCTGCGGCAGAAGACCCGTTTGGGTGCGCTGCGGGTGCGTGGTGATGTACTGCTGCTGCAGGCTTTGCTGTGGGGCGATGAAGTCCGTGAAGCCAAATTCCCCTCCCTTGAGAGTGACATCAAGATTTCGGACAAGGAGCTGGAGATGTCCTCCGCCCTGGTGGAATCCATGGCTCATGACTTTGATCCCGATGAGTACACCGATGACTACCAGGTCCAGTTGAAGACGTTGATCGAGGCCAAGCTGGATAAGGGCGAGGCCCTGGACACTGAGGCCACGTTCGGCGTTGTTGAGGGCGAAGGCGAAGGCGGCGACGTCATCGACCTCATGGAAGCGCTTAAGCGCAGCCTGGACAAGAAACGCGGCAAGGAGAAAGCGGACGACGCCGGCGCTGCCGCCGGCAAAACTGCCGGCAAGCCAAAGGCGCGGGCCAAGAAAAAGGCCTGAACCGGCGTCGTTATCTGCTTTCTCTTGCCTTTAGTGATTCCGCAGCATGGAAATAAGCTCGGATTTCTTCCTGTCCGAATAGCCCGCGCCACGTTCCTTGGTGCGGGCTTTCAATCGCTGGAATTCGTCTTTCCCGGCATGGTTGGTTCCTTTCTCCTCATCGGCTAGGTGCCAGTCTCGTAGTGCGGCTCTGCCACGGGCTTTGATTCCGGCGAACCCCTTTCGCGAAGGTACACAGAAGCGCCCACCAAAACCGCCACGGCCAGGAACTCGCTTTGCCAGTTCTGGAAGGACTCAAACCAGAACTGGCTGGAACCGATGTACTCCCAAGTGGAGATCTCCGGAAGGCCATGGCTGAGCTGTTCGTCGTTGTAAGCGGCCGCACCACCTACGGCATGCAGGGTGAAGGAGAGCAGGAAAAGCAGGCCCAGCAAGCCAGACAACGAGTGCTCGTAAACCTTCAGAACCCAGCCGCCGCGTCTCACCGGCCACGGGGTCTTGGCGGACATTTTGGCATCGCGGGGATCTTCGTCCTGGGGTGCGTCCTTATCCACGGGTTTGGATTCCGAGGAGCCACGCTGGAACAGGAAAACCGTCAGGACCACGTACATGGCCATCTGGAGGAACTCCGACTCCCAGTTCTCAAAGATCGCTTCCCAGAAGCTGCCTGACGTCAGAAAATCCGAAATTCCGGTTGCCGGCCCACCGTGTGCTTGCTGTTCCTCGCTGTGATTGGCTGCTCCTGAGAGGATCATTCCTCCGAGGAAGACGACGAACAGGCCTGCATTGACCAGCAGCAAGCCGTGGTCCGTGACCCAGTGACGTGGGGGCTTGGTGTCCTTGCCGGAACCCTGGTTGTGCTTGGCGGGTCGCAGCATCCCACTCACTCTTCCTTTGCAGTCCCGTTGTTGCCGCTGCCGTTTCGGACGGCCCGGCGGTGCAGCCAGAGCGGCGTTCCCACCACCAGGAGCAGCAGTACCAGAATGATGAATCCCCCTGCGACAAACCCGGCGGTCCGTCCGGCGGTGAAGTCAAAGACCAGAGTGGCGGAGCCAACAATCAACAAGGCCACGCCGGCCAGCGCCCACTTGGTCACAACGTCGGCGCTGGAGACCAAGGTGGCCTTGAGGCCCCTTCGGAACAACCGGCGGTGAACACTGACGGGGAGCACGATGAGGACGGTGGTCAGTGCTGCCACCATCACGTTGAACAGGTAGAGACTCCGCTGCCAGTCGTCCAGGAGTTCGAATCGTTCCTGAAAGGGGAGCGTGAGCAGGAAACCGCCAAGGATTTGTACCCCTGTTTGGAGAACCCGTAACTCCTGGATCAATTCCATCCAGTTGCGGTCCATCCGTTCCTCGGTGGACTCGTTCCTGCCAATCCTGGGAGCCGGCTCCGGCTCAACCATCTATGCACCTCCGTGGTGGTTTCTGTGGACGCCGACCAAGCACCGGACTACGGTCGGAACTGTCAGCATTCCTCGATCTCGCTATCGGGGCCTCATCGGATTTTCAAGGAGGAAAAATGAGCCAGGACGATCACCGGGTAGACCCGGACAACGAACCCGGGGGTTACGGAACGCCTACCCCCGAACAGGAAATGCCTGGTCAGGGAGATGAACGCGAGACCCCGGAACGGCCTGCTCAGGGGGTGCCTGAAGCTCCCGACGACGAGTTCCCGACGCCAAAGGACCCTGATGCGGCCCCGCCGCCCGCTGCCACCGGAGATGGCCCGGGCCGAGAGTAGTCCAGGGCGGGGTTGTGGAGAGCAGGAACGCCGGAGGCAGTGCCCCGGCGCTCCACCCTGTCCAGGTCTATACCGTGTGTCCCCTGCGACCCGACATAAAGCTCAGCAGCCAGCCAATGGCTGCGACGACGAGGAGGATGACGCCTACCCACAGCAGCCAGCTCAGTGCTTCGGTGAAGCCGCCTACCAAGAGAAGAACAATTGCTACTACACCAGCAATGATCAGAAGTGTATTCATGGTCAGCACATTCCTTTCTGGGGGAATCTTTGACTAATGTCGCCGGTTCCCGGCTATGCATTCCGATTACTTCGATTGAGTTATGCCGGTACCTCGAGGCGTTCCGCCGCCTCAAAGTGCCTTTACCGTTATTGCCTGCCGGCGGTCCTCCGGAGTGGTTCGCCAGTCGTGAACACTAACAGTTCCCATTGTACTACTAAGCTTCCTTATGAAAGGCTTATTGAAGTCGTCACCTGATGATTGGGCAGTTGCCGCAGAAACTTTGCGGCACGTTTTAGGCTCACATGAACGTCTATGAGAGGAACACATGAAAGCGTCACAGCAGCTTGCAGACAACCTTCAGATCGTCCTGACAGACCTTATTGAGCTTCAGCTTCAAGGCAAGCAGGCGCACTGGAACATTGTGGGGCCGAACTTCCGCGACCTTCACCTCCAGCTGGACGAGCTGGTAGTGGCCACGCGCGAATTCGCTGACGACACCGCCGAACGCATGAGGGCCCTCCACGCCCTGCCCGATGGCCGCAGCGCGACCATCGCCAAGGGCACGCGCCTGGAGGAGTTCCCGGCCGGCCTGGTCAACACCAAGAATGCGGTCAAGCTGGTCACCGACCGCGTGGAGCGTGCTGTCCAGACAATGCGCGATGTCCATGACGAAGTGGATGAGGAAGATCCCACGACGGCGGACCTGCTGCACGCATTCATCTCCCGCCTTGAGCAGCTGGTGTGGATGATCAATGCGGAAATCATGAATGCCGGCGCTGCCGTGACGGATCCGGACGAGGCCTAGAACTCACCGGGCCGGGCTGATCACGAAGAGGGCGGAAGAACCGTGCCAAGGCTTAAGCGCACTGACCTGTCCAAGCCCGGCATCGTCCGCCGTAAGGTAGGAAAAGGGTTCAGCTACCGGCACCCCGACGGGAGCCTGGTCAGCAAAGAGGATCGCCAGCGCATCAATGCGCTGGCGATCCCGCCTGCATGGACCGATGTGTGGATCAGTCCTTTCGAGAATGGGCACATCCTTGCCACGGGCGTCGATGATGCAGGGCGCAGCCAGTACATTTACCACCCCACGTGGCGGGAGCGGAAGGACACCGAGAAGTTCATTCGGGCCGCCAAACTGGGGCTGGTCCTGCCGGCGATCCGGCGCAACGTCACCGTCCACCTGCAGAACACCGAAGATCCGCGGCAACAGACCCTCGCCGCGGCCGTACGACTCATGGACCTCGGCGCCCTTCGGGTTGGCTCCGAGGTCTACATGAAGCAAAACGGCTCCTATGGGCTCACCACGCTTCGATGCCGTCATGCCCGGGTGGAAGGGCATGATGTCTTCCTGAAGTTCCCGGGCAAAAGCGGACAACTGTGGGACAAGTCCATCCGCGACCCCGCCCTGGCCGCCTTTTTGGAACCGCTGGCCGAGCGCCCTGGCAAGGAACGCCTGCTGGCTTACCTCTCGGAGGGAACGTGGGTCTCCGTGGACGCGTCCATGATCAATGAGTATCTCCGGGGTATCTCAGGGGAGGCTTACACCTCCAAGGATTT
Source organism: Arthrobacter sp. YN (assembly GCF_002224285.1). GTDB lineage: Bacteria > Actinomycetota > Actinomycetes > Actinomycetales > Micrococcaceae > Arthrobacter. Next base: position 357,497 of record NZ_CP022436.1, read on the forward strand.
CCGGACCTGGAAAGGTACTGCGGCTGCGGCTCTTTGCCTGATCAAATCCGGTTACCAGGGAACTCCCCGGCAAGCGATTGTGAGGGCCATCAAGGAGGCCTCGGAACTCCTGGGCAACACCCCGTCCGTGGCCCGATCCTCCTATGTTGACCCCCGCATCATTGAGGCTTACCTCTCCGGAGGACTGAAGGATGTGAAGCCCACGGAAGCATCGATCGCGGCCTCCCTGAATGGCGAAACGCCGAGGATGTAACCAGGGCGATCGCCATGGCCTGACGTCGACCCCTCGAGTCAATTTTATGAGTACACTCGTACTAATAAAGCTCGGATGGAAAAACGTTGAGGAGCGGTAAATGATCCTGATCGCGATCGTGGTGTGCGAAGTTGCGTTCTGGGTGGCGATCATCGCCGGGCTCGCAGCGCGGTATCTGCTGCGGAAACCCCGCCTCGGTAAAGCTCTCCTGATCCTTGCTCCGGTGATCGATGCTGTACTGCTGACCCTGGTCGCAGTCGATCTGCTGGGCGGGGGAACAGCCTCATGGCAGCACGGACTGGCGGCGATCTACATTGGCGTCTCCATCGCGTACGGCAAACGCATGGTGGCGTGGGCCGATGCGCACTTCCAGCACCGGTTCTCCGGCGGCCCTGCGCCGGAACGGCTCACAGGAACCCGCTACACGGCCAAATGCTGGCGGGATGTCATCCTCACTGCGTTGGCGGTAGTCATCGCCGCTGCGACCCTGGGAGCGATCATTCTTCTTGTCAATGACGCGGAACGAACCTCAGCGCTCTCGGGATTCTTTCGCATCCTGGGAATCATCTTCGCCATCGACTTCCTTTGGGCAGTGAGTTACACGATCTGGCCGAAGAAGGCCGCCCGAACCGTGCCAGCTGCTTCTTCTTCGCGGTGAAACGCCATGCCCCGGAGAATCGACGCAGAGGCACGCACCGCAGCGATTGCGGAGGCTTCGTTACGTGTCCTTGAACGTGATGGGCTCCAGGGTCTGTCCGTGCGTGGGGTCGCAGCGGAAGCGGGCATCGCCGCCGCTTCGTTGCGGCGGGCCTTTGCCACGCAGCATGCCCTCAGGGAGTACTGCCTGCAACTCATTGAGGACCGGGTCACCGCCAGGGTCTCCGCGCTTGAGCTGACCGGCCGCGCCCTGGTTGATGCGTTGTTGCTGCAGTTGCTCCCTCTCGACAAAGAGCGGCGCTTGGAACTGGTGGCACAAGTCCAACTCGGCGTTCTGTCCCTTACCGACAGTGAGCTTCGTCCTGCTGCGACCAGGCTAAGCGACGCAGTAGAGCGCGCATGCCGCGCAGCTGTGCAAATCCTGGCTGAAACGGGTCAGTTCCACGCGGAGCGCGATCCAGAGTATGAAGCCCAGCGGCTACGTGCACTTCTTGACGGAATCGCGATGCATGGGTTGTGGAGTGGGGAGCTGCCGGAGTCGAGCCAGATGCCCGGCATGCTTGCTCGCCATCTCGACGAGCTCGCCGGTCCATAACCCGTTGTCGCTGCCTCGCTTGACGGTGACACCGGAGACGCCGACAGCCACAAAAAGAGCCTGGCGACATCCGAATCCGGGAGTCGCCAGGCTCTTTCAGCAGCGCTGAGGGTTGAGTGTCCCTACTCGGCGTCGTGGTCCGTTTCCAGGATCTTCACCAGGCTGTCCAGGGCGGCGTCGGCACCTTCACCTTCGGCGCGCAGCACCACCACGTCACCGTGGGAGGCGCCCAGGCTCATCAGGGACAAGATGCTGGCGGCGTCCATGGCGTCATCGGCGGGTTCGCCCTGGCGTGCGATGGTGACATCGAGGTCCAGGTCCCCTGCTGCCTCGGCAAAGATGGCTGCAGGGCGGGCGTGGAGGCCGACGCGGCTTGCGATGGTGGCTGTACGTTCTGGCATTGGTGCTCCTTTTGTGAAGGGTGGCGGTTGTGGGAGGTGGCGTTGTGGGAAGTCTAGACCGCTGGGGGTTTAGACGCTGGCGGTTGCCGGCGCGGCTTCCGCTTCCACCGGCTTTTTGACGGCAAAGCGCTTGAGGGCGATGACGGCCAGCGCGCTGACCACCATTCCAGCCACGATGGCGATGATGAACATCGGCAGGTTGCCAATGGCGAAGAAGACGAAGAAACCGCCGTGGGGAGCCTGGGAAGTTACTCCCGTGGCCATGCAGAGTGCACCGGTCAGGGCGCCGCCCACCATGCTGGCGGGAATGACGCGCAGGGGGTCTGCTGCAGCGAAGGGAATGGCGCCTTCGGAGATGAAGGATGCACCCAGCAGCCAGGCCGCCTTACCGTTTTCACGCTCGTTGAGGGTGAAGAGTTTCTTGTTCAGGACCGTGGCAAGGGCCATGGCCAGCGGCGGAACCATGCCGGCTGCCATCACTGTGCCCATGATCAGCCACGGAGCCTGGTTGTCTGCGCTGCCCGCGCTCAGGCCGGCAACTGCGAAGGCGTAGGCAACCTTGTTGACCGGACCGCCGAGGTCGAAGCACATCATGAGGCCAAGGATGATGCCGAGAACTACAGCCGATGCGCCACTCATGCCGGTGAGCCAGTTGTTGAGAGCTACCGTAAGGCCGGCAATGGGACCGCCGAGGACCAGGAACATCAAGCCGGACGCAACGATGGAGGCCAGCAGCGGGATGATGACCACGGGCATCAAGCCACGGAGCCAGCGGGGTACCTGCCAGGTTCCGATCAGATGCGCGACGTAGCCGGCCAGGAGGCCGCCGACGATACCGCCGAGGAACCCTGCACCCATAAAGCCTGATACGGCACCGGCGACGAAGCCGGGGGCGATACCGGGCCGGTCGGCGATGGCGTAGGCGATGTATCCAGCCAGTGCCGGGACCAGGAAGCTCATGGACAGGGCACCGATCTTGAACAGGACCGCACCGAGGTAGATGGCAAGGCCACCTTCAGGCAGGTTGCCGAAGTTGTTCTCCAGCACCACCTTGTCCGCTACTTCGGTGATGTCGTAGCCGCCCAGCAGGAAGCCCAGCGCGATCAGCAGACCACCGCCGGCAACGAACGGAATCATGTAGCTGACGCCGGTGAGGAGCGCACGCTTCAGCTTCTGGCCAATGTGTTCACCCTTCTCCTCCTCGGCACGCTCAGCCTGCTCTTCGGCGCCGGCATGGGGAACGCGGCGTGCGCGGGGGTCCTCAGCAGCTGCAAGTGCTTCCTGGACCATCTTGGTGGGTTCGTCGATGCCACGCTTGACGGGAGCGTTGATGACCGGCTTGCCGGCGAAGCGCTCCTTGCCGCGAACATCAACGTCGACGGCGAAGATCACCGCGTCGGCTGCTGCAATCACAGCAGGGTCCAGCGGCTTGGCGCCTGAGGAACCCTGGGTCTCCACCTGCAGGTCAACGCCCATCTCCTTGGCCGCGGCAACCAGCGAGTCAGCAGCCATGTACGTGTGTGCAATGCCTGTGGGGCAAGCGGTCACGGCCACAATGCGCTTGGGTGCGGCAGCCGCCGTCGTGCCGGCAGCAACAGCGCCCGAAGTGGCAGCAGCGGGTGCAGCCTCGGCGGGCGCAGCTGCAGGCTTGTCCGCCAAGGCGCCGTCCACGAGGTCCACGATGTCCTGCTCGGTGGCAGCCGCACGCAGTGCTGCCGTGAAGTCCTTTTTAATGAGGGACCGGGCCAGCTTGGACAGCAGCTTCAGGTGTTCCTGGTCCGCGCCATCCGGGGCTGCGATGAAGAAGATCAGGTCTGCCGGGCCGTCCTTGGCGCCGAAGTCCACCTTGTGGGACAGCCGGGCCATGGCCAAGGCAGGCTCCTGGACCGCAGCAGAGCGGCAGTGCGGGATGGCGATGCCGCCGGGGACGCCGGTTGCGGTCTTCTGCTCGCGGGCGAAGGCGTCGGTAAAGAGCCCTTCAACCTCGGAAGCACGGCCGGTGGCGGCAACTTTGCCGGCCAGGACGCGGATGACGTCGGCAGGGGAGTCGCCCAGGTTTTGGTCGAGGGTGACCAATTGGGTTGTGATCAGCTGGGTCACTGTGAGTCCTTCTGGAGGGCCGTGATGGTTACGGCATTGGGGGTTGTCTGGTGGACTGCCGGGACAGTGGAGCCCGGCAGGGAGGCAGCAGCGGCACCATGTGCCACGGCTTGACGAAGGCAGTCCTGCGCGGAGCCGCCTTGGGTTGCAGCCAGCAAGTAGCCGGCCAGCGCAGAGTCCCCGGCGCCTACCGTGCTGACGGCTTTGATGGGCGGATGCGTGGCCAGCCACGCTCCGTCCGCCGTCACCAGGATTGCTCCTTTGGACCCGAGTGTTGCGAGAACGGCGCCTACACCGCTGGCGACGACGGCGGCTGCAGCTTCAGCGGCTTTGGCCGGGTCTGCTTCCAGTTCGTCAGCGGTGGAGACGCTGGTGAAACCGGCGGCCGCGGCAAGCTCTGCGAGCTCTTCCGCGTTCGGCTTCAGGAGGTCCGGCTTCCCGGAGGCATCGCCCACCAAAGACGCCGCAAGCGGCGCCCCGGAGGAGTCAATGGCGATGCTTGGGGAGGCCGTTCCATCCGGGGTCAACCGGAGCCGGCGGGCGATGGTGGCGTAGAAATCCGCGGGAACTCCTGGTGGGAGCGAACCTGCGAGGACCACCCAGCTCGCGCCACGGGAGCGTTCCAGCAGCAGCCCGATCAGGGCTTCCTGCTGTTCCTCGCTCAGCTCCGGGCCGGGTTCGTTGATCTTGGTGGTGACGCCGTCCGGTTCGGTGAGAGTGACATTGCTGCGCAGCGCCTGGCCGATGGGCAGCGCCGCGAACGGCACACCGCCGTCGTGCAGTCCGGAAAGGACCGGATCCGAATCCGCGCCCGGAAGGACTGCCACGGTGTCGAGGCCGGAGGCCACGAGCGCCCGTGAAACGTTGACGCCCTTTCCGCCCGATTCCTGATGGACGGCCACGGCGCGCTGCACCTCGCCGCGGGCCAGGGCGCCGGGGAGTTCCACCGTGCGGTCCAGGCTGGGGTTGGCAGTCAAGGTGACGATCATGCGATCACCACGTCTACGCCGGCGTCGGCCAAGGCCGCGGCGAGTTCTGCGGACGGTTGGCTGTCTGTAATCAAGGTGTCAACATCCTTCAAAGTGGCGAACTGGACCAGCGTTTCGGAGTCCAGCTTGGAAGAGTCGGCCAGGGCCACTACGCGGCGGGCAGAGGTGACGAAAGCGGCTTTTACCGCCGCTTCCTCAGGATCGGGGGTGCTGAGGCCGAAGGTTGCATGGATACCGTTGGCACCCACAAAAGCGATGTCCGGGCGAAGTTTGTAAGCGGCTTCCACCGTGGACTGCCCGACGGCGGCTTGCGTCAGTCCGCGGACCCGGCCGCCAAGGATTTGCAGTGCTATGCCCGGCGTGGAGGAAAGTTTGCCTGCGATGGGAATGGCGTGGGTAATCACCACGAGTTCATCGTTTCCGTTGGCCGCGGGTGTCCGCTGGGCCAGCAGGTCTGCCAGGGTTTCCGTGGTGGAACCTGCGTCCAGCAGGATGCTGCCCGTTGTGAGCTCCGGGATCAGCCCGAGGGCTGCGTTGGCGATGCGGAGTTTCTCCACCTGGCGCTGTACCGCCCGCTCAAGGATGCTTTCCTCGCGGGTGCTCAGGCGGTCGGAAGGTACTGCACCGCCATGGACGCGGCGGAGGTTTCCGGAGACTTCGAGGGCCGCGAGGTCGCGACGGATTGTCTCAGTGGTGATGCTGAAACGGTCGGCAAGGTCTGTGACGCTCACCCGTCCGCGCTCTGCGACGAGTGCGGAGATCAGTTGCTGGCGTTCTTCGGCGAACACTTACCCTCCATTGCGGTCAAGCCAGGTCTTCAGGACGGCCACTTCCGTGACTGCTGTCACAACGATGTGGAATTGCTTGACTCTATCTTTGTTTATGTTGGTAAGTCAAGAGAAATCAACATAAACAAAGATCTTGGGGATCGCCGTTACTGGACATGCCAAAGGGCATGCCGCGCTCCCTGTAGCGCGACATGCCCTCGTGCGGATCCTGACTGGGGGATCCTGCCAGGATCCGGTCTCTGGAAGTGACCGGGAGTAACGTGCCCGGCGGCGAGGTGTGTCCGGTTCCCCTACGTCAGGGGAGCGGGCGGTTCCCCGTGCCCGGGCGGGGAAGGCACGGTGGGCCCCGGCGTGGGGTCAGGAACCGGCGGCGGTCCCGGCTCCGGCAAGGGAACAGGCTCGGGTGTAGGGCCGGGTTCGCGGGTTGGGTCCGGGCTGGGATCGCGGGTGGGGTCCGGATGTGAAGGGTCCGGTGGGAATTCACTCATGGTCAGGAACTCCTTTGACGCGACGAATGGTGCGGTCTGAGGCTTTCCGGGACGGACGAGGGATACCAGGTGGTGTCCCATCCGGAGCTCCGGTAGTCGATGGGCAAATTATCTGGATCCGGCGGGTCTGGAAGCTTCCGCCTGCCGGCAGGCCTGAGTTGCGGGCCGGCTGTCGATGGTTCTTTCCTCTGTGATTCTGTGTGCATGCTTTCCCTCCCGGTAGCTCCAGAACTGGTGTTGCGGCCGCTGATCCTCATTCCGGGATCTCCATGCGGAAGCCGCAGTGGCATCCGAGGATGCGTGTGTTGATGAGGACCTCGTACATCCTCAACTGGCCGCCGGGCCTCAAGACCAAGGGGGCTTGGATCCGGCGAAGCTCGCAGCTCTTGGTCTTCATGGGCTCGCCGCAATGCAGATACTGGCCGCCGAACTGCAGCACGCCCTGGGAGACACCTGGACGGTTCAGTACCAGCGCAACCCTCTGGACAGACGCAACTTGTTGATAGGCGTACCTGCAGGCGTGGCACTCGTAGGCGACTTCAACCATGTTGGGCGCGGGCGGATAGTGCGACTGGATGGAGTTCACCAGAAGGTGCTTGTCTGTATTGCAGCGCTTGCACCAAAGGGGCTCGTCAGGCGGTTGATGGGCTTCGTCCGGGATTCTGGACGCTGGCTGGGCCGGCATGGTCTGCACCTCTGCATGGAAAAATGCGGGACGCCCGTCTGCATGAGCTGGGAAAGCCTGGTCCTCTCGCGGGGACTGTAGCTAGATTGTGCACATAGCTGCACCGTAGATGCAAGGATTCTGCAACCATTCCTGACGGGGTGACAAGCCCGGCCCGGACGATCGTAAACTAAGGCATGAGCGAAATGAACGTTGACTTGGTGCTGCCTGATGCCGCCTCAGCGCCTGACGACGATTCGGTACCTGACCGTCTTCAAGACCTTGTCATCGACAGCGAGGACGTGGGCGGATTCCTGGGAGAACTAGCGGTCTTTTCGGCAGCGGCTGTGTCCCAGGCCGTTGGCATGCCTGTGCACTGCGGCATCACCCTGAGCCGGCGACGACGTACGGCAACGGTGGCCGGGAGCACCCCCGAAGCCAGGTTGATCGACGAAATTCAGCAGGCATACGGTGATGGGCCGTGCCTGGAAGCGATGCGAAGCCGTGCCACCGTGCACGTTCCGGACACCTCCACCGAAGCGCGGTGGTCGGAGTACTGCGCCGTCATCGCCGCGCGAGGCCATCTTTCAGCCCTCTGCGTCCCTCTGGAGTTGGACGAAGGAGCTACTGCTGCGCTGAACTTCTTCGCCCCCCATGCCGGCGTCTACGACGAAGCCACCATCCGAAACTGCGAGCTGTACGCCAGCCAGGCCGAACGCTCGCTGCGGTTGGCCGTGCGCATCGGAGTGAAGCAGCAGCACGCTGACGATCTCCAGGACGCCATGCAATCCCGGACCGTCATTGACCTTGCCAGCGGAATCATCATGGGGCAGAATCGCTGCACCCAGGAAGAGGCGTTCCAGATTCTGAAGAAGGCCTCCAGCACCCGGAACCAGAAGCTGCGGGAGGTTGCAGAGTCACTGGTCAAGGGTGTGGCCAATCAGGCTCCTGTTGCCCATTTCGAGCCCTGAGCCAGACAGGCGGACTCCCGGCCGCGAGGCCGTGACTTGTGACGCGCACCACTGGTGAACTACATTTTAGGTGGGTTAAGCAGACAGCCCTTGGAACCTCATGTCACCTGGTGCCATCACGGATGGTCCAAGAACTGCACTCTTAGCCGTGGCCGCCTTCGGCCGGCTCTCCGTGCACGCATGCGGGCTCCTTGGAGAAGTAAAGGAGAATGGCAATGACGCTTGGATCCCTGCCCGTCCCGAAGCCTGCCAGAGGGACGGATCCCGCAACCGGTGAGACCGGAGCGCGGCCCTGGTGCACAGTGTGCGGCACTGATTCGTACATTTTTGTTGAAACCGTGGTTGAAGCCCAACCGAATCAGTCCGAGGTAGTAGAAGTCAGCTACACCTGCAGCGAGTGCGATACGTTCTACGCCCACGCTGTCCGGCTGGAGGCCTTGGTGCCTGAGATCCAACGCGAGTTTCTCTCCACTTCCGCAGCGGGACTCTGGTTCAGCTGCACCCATTGCGGCGATCCCATGACCTTGGGACGTCCCACCGAGCGGGTGATTGAGGCGCCCCGGACCACGGATGATCCGGACAGCCCCAGCCTCCTGGAGGTCTACTTGCAGACGCAGGTGCTGCATTGCCGTTGCGGTTTCCAAATGGAGGTTCCACGCCACGTTGGATGACCGCCGTCTCTGAACAACCAACAGCGGGAGGGTGGCTATGCGCACGTTTGGTGTTGAAGAGGAACTGTTGATCGCGGATCCCGCGGACGGCACGCCTTTGGCGTTGGCCGCAGAGATCCTGGACGTGGCGGCTCCCCTCTACGGAGAAGGAACCGGAGAAACAACCCGCGGGGAGGCCGGCACTGATAAGGCCGGCGCCGGGAGCGCGACGTTGAAGTCGGAGTTCAAACAGGAGCAGGTGGAGGTCAACTCGCGTCCTTGCCGGACTGCGGCCGAACTCAGGGCCGAGATCCGTGCCGGGCGGGAGTTGTCTGACAAGGCCGCGCGGGCCGTGGGCGCGCGCGTTGCGGCGTTGGCCACCCCGCCGGTCTTCCATGCCACACCCACGCTGGGCAACCAGCGGTACACGGCGATGGGGACGGAATTTGGCTTGATTTCGCGTGAGCAGCTCACCTGCGGCTTCCACGTCCACGTGTCCATCGAATCACCGGAAGAAGGGGTTGCCGTCCTTGACCGGATGCGGCACTGGCTGCCCGTCCTCCTGGCCTTGAGCGCCAACTCTCCTTTCTGGATGGGAGCCGACACCGGCTTTGCCAGCTACCGCACGCAGATCTGGAACAGGTGGCCCACGGCCGGCCCCATGGACGTTTTCGGTTCAGCGGAAGGCTACCAGGCGATCCTCTCCGAGCTGTTGGGGACGGGCGTTCCATTGGATGAGGGCATGATCTACTTCGATGCCCGCCTCTCCAGGGGGCACCCCACCGTTGAACTGCGGATCGCCGACGTCTGCCTGTACGCCGAAGACGCCCTCACCATTGCCGTCATTGCCCGTGCCCTGGTGGAGACTTCGGCGGCTGAGTGGCGTCAGGGAAAACCGGCGTCAAGCACATTGACGCCGGTCATCCGCATGGCGAACTGGAAGGCCAGCCGCTTTGGCATCAACCAGCAGTTGCTGCACCCGCTCGAGCAGCGGCCCTATCCCGCCGCGGACGTAGCGGGCGCCCTGCTCCGGCACGTTCGTGTGGCCTTAACAAGGGCCGGCGACCTCGCGCTCGCACGGGCAGGCGTGGCCAACATCCTCCGCCGGGGCACCGGCGAGCGGCTGCAACGCCAGGCGTACAGCCAGCGGCGCCGGCTGTCCGACGTCGTGTCCGCCGCCATCGCGTCGACGCATCAGGATGGCGAAAGGTCCGACGCCGGACTGCTGAGTCGGTGACAGCCGGCCCGCTGGGTCTGCGGTAACCGAGCTGGAAAGCCGCCGGCAGCCGGGAAGCCGCCACCACCCCTGATTGATCAGCCCTGGTTGATGCGGATCATGTTGCCGGAAGGATCGCGGAAGGCGCAGTCGCGCGGACCCCATGGTTGGTCGATCGGTTCCTGGAGTACCTCGGCTCCGGACGCACGGAGTTTCTCGAACGTGCCGTCCAGATCATCCGTGGTGAACACCAGCATGGGCATGACGCCCTTGGTCAGCAGTTCCTGGATGGCGTCGCCGTCGGCCTGGGAGCGGCCGGCATGCGGCGGGGAAAGGACCAGTTCAAGATCCGGCTGGGCATCGCTGCCGATGGTGACCCAACGCTGGCCGTCGGAGCCGACGTCGTTCCGGACCTCGAAACCCAGGGCGTCGCGGTAGAAGGCGAGCGACTCATCCACATCGTTGACAGTGACATGTGCGTACTTCAATGAAATGTTCATGAACCACACGCTATTGCAGCTGTGACGTGGGCGCTTCTTCAATCCTGCTCAGTGTTTCAGGATCGGGAGTCCTGCCTTTGCTGGTTCTTTCGGGGCGCGTGTGTTGTTTCGCGATGCAGTTGGGCATGGCCTTGACGGCGTGGTGTTCGCGGGAGCGGTATTCGCTGGGGTTGATGCCTACGATTTCCGTGAAACGCGTGCTGAAGGATCCCAGCGACGTACAGCCCACTTCCATGCAGGCGTCCGTGACGCTGGTCCCCGCCCGGAGCAGGGCCATGGCCCGCTCGATCCGCCGGGTCATGAGGTAGTTGTAGGGCGATTCTCCGTAGGCGGCCTTGAACTGGCGGGAGAAATGCGCGGGGGACATGAGGGCGCCGGCGGCCATGGTGGGGACGTCCAACGGACGCGCATACTCGCGGTCAATGAAGTCGCGGGCGCGCCGCAGATGGGCCAGGTTGGCCAGTTCCTGCGGAGTCATGGCGCCAGTCTACTAGGCTCATGCCCATGGATTCAGTGGTGTGGTCAAAGCCCGAAAACCAGCGCGAGGGCACTCCGTTGCTGGTGATGATGCACGGGTATGGAACCAGCGAACAGCGCATGGTGGAACTCTTTCCGCATCTCCCCGGTGAGTTCACGTGCGCTGCGCTTCGCGGTCCCAAGGTGATCGGCGATCATTACGGCTGGTTCCTGCTGGACTACTTCCTGACCAACGACTTTGCTGACGTCATAGCGTCCACCAACTCGGTGTTCAACTGGATCAACTCCGTCAAGGACAACCACAGCAGCGTCAGCTTGCTGGGGTATTCGCAGGGCATGGCCATGGCCAGCACGCTCCTGCGCTTGCGGCCCCACGCCTTCAAGGCCACGGTGGGCCTGTCCGGTTTTGTGCTGGACAACGACCTCCTTGCCCTGAGCGAGTCCTTCGATACCCCGCCGCCGTTCTTCTGGGGCCGGGACAAGGCCGATCCCGTGATCAATGAGGACGCGATTGCCCACACTGCCGAGTGGCTGGAAGCCAACGTGGCACTGACGGCACGGACCTATCCGGGCATGGGCCACAGGATCGAGCCGCCTGAACTGGTGGACGTCAGCGCCTTCTTGAAGTTCTACGTGCTGGGTTAGGGCTATGGGGTGGAGCCCGGATTAGAAGGCATCCGGCCGCCGGAATCAATCTCGTGGTGCGATTCACGTCACAATTCCGCATTCGAGTGCACTCTATTGAATGACAAAATTGTAAGCGCTTACACTTTTGGCTGATGACCCGACGCGGGTCTCACGTGAAGGCGTCAGGCGAGCATGGAAAGGGTTGAGGCCGTGGTGCATGGCAGGGCCCCGACAGCCACAGCCTGGTTGTTCGCCCAGGAGGCTTCCGTGGGACAATATAGGTATCGATGATGAACACGCAGCCTGGCAGGCACCCCAACACCTGCTGGGGCTGGGTATGGAAACTTGGCCGTTCTCTTGAGCAATGACCCCCCGTTGTGACTGAGCGGGCAATGACGGACCTCATCGCCCGCGGCGCGAGGCCCACGGCGGCGTTTGCCTCTGGTGAAAACCCCTCCAACCACCTGCTCGATACCAAGCTCATCGAACGCAAAACCACGCGCCGCAAGCGCTGAACGGAATACTGCACATGACTGATCTTCGTAATGCCTGGACGGGCGCTTCGGCGCTGTTGTTCGACCTCGACGGCGTGCTGACGCCTACTGCCGTGGTGCACGAGCAGGCGTGGCAGGAACTGTTCGACGGTTACCTGGCCCAAACGGGACACCCGCAGGGCTATCAGGAGAGCGATTACTTCGACCACATTGACGGCAAGCCGCGCTTCGATGGCGTCCGGGATTTCCTGGCATCCCGCGGCATCACGTTGCCCGAAGGCCCGGTCCACGACCACCCGGACAACGTCACCGTGCAGGGCCTGGGCAACCGCAAGAATGCCATCTTCAACGAGATCGTGAACTCCCGCGGTGTTGAGCCGTTTGAAGGTTCGGTCAAATTCATCAATGCCGCGGTTGAACTGGGTCTCAAGGTGGCTGTCGTGTCCTCCTCACGCAACGCGCCTGCCGTCCTGAAGGCCGCCGGCCTGGACCACCACTTCGAGGTGGTGGTGGACGGCCAGGTGGCCGCCGCCGTCGGGCTTCCCGGCAAGCCTGACCCTGCCACCTATGTTTATGGCGCAGGCCTTCTGGGCGTGCCTGTGGAGGAATGCATCGTGGTGGAGGATGCGGTGTCCGGGGTGCAGGCCGGCGCAGGTGCCGACTTTTACGCCGTGATCGGCGTGGACCGCGGGGCGGGCCGCCAAACCCTGCTCGACGCCGGTGCCACGTTGGTGGTGGACGACCTCAACGATCTTCTCTGACCCTACTTTTTCGAAGGATTTCAACCGCCCATGGCACTCATCAGCTCCGATCGGCTGCGCTTCCCCTGTGAGCCCTGGAAGCTCGTGGAGAATATCCACGTCCCCGGTGACGAGGGAACGCTGGAAACGCTGTTCGCACTTGGCAACGGCCACCTTGGTATCCGCGGCTCGCACTCAACAGCGGGCGACGGCGAACTTCCCGGCACGTTCATCAACGGTTTCCACGAGATCTGGGACATCAAGCACGCAGAGAATGCTTACGGTTTTGCCAGGACCGGTCAACGGATTGTGTATGTCCCGGATGCCAACAACTTCACGGTGTCGATCGATGGCGAGGCGCTGAGCCTGGCTGAGTCCACGGTGACTGACTACAGCCGCAGCGTGGACTTTTCCACCGGCGTCTATGAAGAGAGCATCACGTGGGCCTGCCGTTCGGGTGCGACCGTTACCACGGTGGAGCGCCGGGCGGTGGGGTTCGATTCGCGCGGATGCCTTGGCCTGGAACTGTCGCTGACAGCTGACCGGGACGTGTCCGCGGACATCACTTCCGGCGTCGTGAACCGTCAGGACCAGCCTGTGGAGGACCAGTCGGCCCACGATCCACGCCGTTCGGGCCGGCACGCCGGCCGTGTCCTGCTGCCGTTGCACCTGCAGGGTGCTGACGGCTCCCTGCGCCTTGCATGGGAGACGGCCGAATCGCGTCAGCGCGTGGCCATGGCCGTGGATCACTGGATCTCCGCGGAAGGCCAGCCATTCGAGACGGTGGTGGGCGAGGACGACTCATCCGTCCGCTACGTTCTGGCAATCCACGACGGCGACACGTTCCGTTTGGAAAAAACGGTCAGTTACCTGGTGGCAGGCTCCACGGACGCCGAAGACCGCGGCGAAAGCTTGGCAGCGGAAGCCGAAGCGAAGCTGGTGCCGTTCGCCGACATCCTGGCCCAGAGCAAAGCGCACTACGACGAATACTGGACCACGGCCGACATCTTGATCGGTGGCCAGCCGGAGATGCAGCAGGCGGTCCGGTGGGGACTGTTCCAGCTGGCCCAGGCCACTGCGCGTGCCGGTGTTGCCGGAATCCCCGCGAAGGGGGTGAGTGGTTCCGGCTACGAGGGCCACTACTTCTGGGACCAGGAAATCTACCTCCTGCCGTACCTGACGTACACCAATCCTTGCGGTGCCCGGAAGGTCCTGGAATCGCGGCACGCCATGCTGCCCGACGCGCGGGTGCGCGCCAAGGAGCTCAGCGTGGACGGTGCACTGTTCCCATGGCGGACCATCAACGGGCTTGAGGCCAGCGCCTACTACGCCGCCGGTACGGCCCAGTTCCACATCGCCGCGGCCATCGCGTTCGCCGCCAACCGGTACGAATGGGCCAGCGCAGATCCCACCTTCCGCGCGGAATTGGGTGCCGACCTGCTGATCGAGACAGCACGCATGTGGGCTTCGCTGGGCTTCTTCGGCAAGGACGGCATGTTCCACATCCACGGTGTCACCGGCCCGGATGAGTACACTGCCGTGGTCAATGACAACCTGTACACCAACGTCATGGCGCGCTTTAACCTTCGTGCAGCCGCGGCGTTGGAGCACGAAGGCATTGCTGGCACCGAGCGTTTGGTGTGGCGTCAGGCAGCCGAGCGGATGTTCCTTCCGTACGATCCGCACCTGCAGCTCCACAGCCAGGACAACGACTTCATGACCCTGGAGCCGTGGGACTGGAACACGCCCAAGTCCAAGTACCCGCTGCTGCTGAACTTCCACCCGTTGGTGATCTACCGGCACCAGGTCCTCAAACAGGCCGATACCGTGCTGGCAATGTTCCTTCAATGGCAGGACTTCTCGGCCGAGGAGAAGCAGCGCGCCTTCGACTTCTACGATCCCATCACCACAGGTGATTCCACCTTGTCCGCCTGCGTGCAGGGCATCATGGCCGCCGAGGTGGGGTACGGCGACGTCGCGCTCCAGCACTTCACCGAGGCGCTGTTCATCGACCTCGACAACTCGCACGGCAACACGATCGACGGCGTCCACATTGCCTCCACCGGGGGGATCTGGAGCTCCTTGGTCTGTGGTTTCGCCGGCATGCGGGACCAAGGTGAGGTGCTGCGCTTCGATCCACGCCTGCCTGTGAAGTGGGAAGGCCTGTCCTTCCGCCTCAAGGTCCAGGGACGCCTGCTGGCCGTGGACCTGGCGCAGGGTTCCATCGAGCTCACACTCATCCCCGGGCCGGACTACAGCGACGAACCGTTCCACGTGAACGTGCGGGAGCAGGTGGTCACGGTCGGTGCGGATACCGTCCTGGTTCCGCTCGAAGCGGTACCGGTGCCACCGCCGTCGATCTTCCCCAGCGTCTTCCCGACGGCGGGACTTCCGATCATCCGGTAGCCTCCAGGCTGCGCTGGGCTACTGGAGCCGGGAGTTACGTGGAGGCAAGGTCCATGGTGGTCAGGCGCAGCCACAACCACAGCCGTTTCTGCGGATCCGCCAGGTCCAGGTTGAAGTCCTCGGCCAGGCGGGTCACGCGGTAGCGGACCGTGTTGTTGTGGACATGGAGCTGGGCGGCCATGGCCGAAATATTTCCGTTGCTCGCAAGATAGGCGCGGAGGGTGTCCAGATAATCCGTTTGCTGCTCGGCGTCCCGGGCCTGGATTCTGGCGATTTCGTCCGTGCCACCCAGTCCGTTCTCCTCAATGAATGCCCCGATCTTCAGCAGGTTCAACGGAATCTGGAAGTCCTCATAGAGGGCGACTCCCGGTGTCTTTCCGGTGCCGGCTGTCTTTCCGGCGCGCACCTGCAGGTTCAGCAGGTGGTTCAGCGTCTGGACGGCCTCGGACCGGGATCGGGGAAGGCCCTCAATGCCTTCGGCAATGCCCCCCACGGTGGCGATGACCGGGAACGAGCTGATGGTGTGTGAATACGCCTCAATTTCCTGGATGATCCGCCCATGCAAGGCCCGCGGCGAGGTCCCCTTGCAGGGCAGGAGCGCGTAGACCACTGAGCCGAGCAATGCGCTGTGGCCGGTGCCGAACTGCACGTTGCAGACCGTGGTCACCAAGTGCAGCAGCCGATGGATGTCCCGCACTGATTCCAGGCTTCCGGTCTCCGGGCGGACGATCGAGAAAGCGGCCACGGCCAAGCCGTTGGCGGTGTCCAGCCCCAGTTGGGCGGCAGCGAACGATGCATGCGGGGTGTCGTCCATCAGCGTCCGGATGAGGTCCGCATTGCGACGCTCCCCGAAGTCCGAGGCAGAGCGGGCATGCAGCATGTGCAAACCGGCCAACGGTGCCATCCGGTCCAGTGCATTCAGTGCCGCAGCCCGGTTTTCCTCGCCGGGATCGATGATCCAGATGGAACCGAGCAGCTCACCCCCGGCCCGGACGGCCAACGCAAGGCGGGCCATGCCGTCGTCGGGCGCTGGCACCAGCACCGCTCCCGGGGCGGCGTAGACGATCTTGAAATCCTGGTCGAAAGCCGGCGGCGTGGTTTCCTCCAGGGTGAGCGTGGTGATGCGCCGGAGCTCATCGATGGGCTGGCCGGGCAAGGTGGAATAACCAAGAATCCGTCCCAGCGGATCCACGATACTCGCGGCGCCGTTGGTGATGGAGGCCGCGGCGTTGGCGAAAGCGTAAAGGTCTCCCAAGCGGACCCCGGCCACCGAGTCGGCCGCTGCGCCCATGACTGAGGCCCTGGCCAGTGCCACCAGCCGTGTCCAGTCGGCGTCGTCCGGCGCCACCAGCACGGACAAGCTGTATCCCACCGCTGCCGAACGCAGCTGCTCCATCTTGGCGCCATGCGCTTTCACGATCACCGCGGCGGCGTTGCTGTTTGCTGCCCTGTGGAGGAGTTGATCAAAATCCGGTGAGCCGTAGGTGCATCCGACGGCCAGGATGATGCGGTCATCCACGCTGGACCAGTGGTCCAGGGGATCGTACATCAACACGTCCGAGACAGGGTGTCCCAGGTTCTCCGGCGTGGGGTTGGCGTGCACCAGGTCCGCTTGCATCAACTGGATGCAGTCGGACAACCGCACGGCTGATTGCTGGATCCCTGGCTGCTGGGCTACGTCCATAGCTGGACGTTATCACAAGGCCAATATGCATCTTGTGGAGGAATTCACATATAGCACGGGAGAGATCTGCGTCACTATTGGGAAAGGAGCTGGGCGGGTAACCCAGCAGTAACGCAGAGGACCAACCCCATGAAACTCAAGGACATCAAGGCGCTCGCCTCGGTGCAGGGACCAGCCCGATCCGTCGCGGAACGGCTGTCCCGGAAGTGCTACAGCGTGGAAGACATGCGCAAGCTGGCAGCCAGGCGCCTGCCCAAGAGCATCTTCGAGTACATCGAAGGTGGAGGCGAGGACGAGGTCTCACTCCGCCGCAACCAGTCGTCGTTCGAAGACTGGTCCTTCCTCCCCAAGTGGGGATCGCTGGAGAACTTCGACCTCAGTTCAACCCTCCTGGGCGGCCCGGCTTCCATGCCGGTGACCCTCTCGCCCACAGGCGGTACCCGGCTGTTCCATCCGGAGGGAGAGTCCGCCGTGGCCCGGGCAGCGCTCGCTGAGGGAATTCCCTACGGACTGGCCCACCTCAGCACCACTACCATGGAAGATGTCAGCGCTGCCGCGCCGGGACTCCGCCGGTGGTTCAACCTGGAACCCACCCCGGACAAGGGCCTGCTGCAAGCCGTCCTGGACCGGGTGTCCAACGCCGGCTACGAAGCACTGCTGGTCAACGTTGATTGCCGGGCCATCGGCCACCGCGAGCGCGACTACCGCAACGGGTTCACCGCACCCCCGTCCATCAAGCCCAAGACGGTGGTGGAGGGCATGCTGCACCCCGCCTGGGCCTTGGGGTTCCTGGCCAACGACGCCATTGCTTTCCCCAACCTGGATGCCGAGGTTCCGGAAGGCCCGCTGGCCAGTTCCCCGGACATGTGGCGCACGCTGCTGGCCGGGTCCTATGAGCCCACGGATTGGGATGACATCCAGGATCTGCGGGCGCGCTGGAACGGACCGATCATCCTCAAGGGCGTCGTCAACCCGAACGACGTCGCGCTGGCCGTTGCGCTGGGCATCGACGCCATCCAGGTCAGCAACCATGGCGGACGGCAACTGGACCACATGGCCGCTCCCTTGGATGTCCTGCCGGACATTGTGGACAGGGCCGCCGGCCAGTTGGAAATCATCGTCGACGGCGGCATCCGCCGCGGTTCCGACGTGGTCAAAGCACTGGCGCTGGGCGCGGATGCCTGCTCCATTGGGCGCCCCTACCTTTACGGACTGGCCGCAGCCGGCGAAGCCGGCGTGGCGCACGTCCTGAAAATGTTCCGATCCGAAATGACCCGCACCATGATGCTCCTCGGAGTGTCAAGCATCGAAGAACTGCGGACGGAAGGCCGGGACTTGATCCGGCACCGCAACGAAGCCTTCGCCCGCACCCAACCCACCAGTATCCCAAGGCCGCCCCCATGGGCCTTGCACAAATGAGGACTCCCTAAATGAACAATGTCTCAGCCACTCAGCGAACCAAACGTGCCTTACCTGCCGTCGTCCTGACGGCAGCGCTCATGCTGGCGGTGACGGCTTGCAGCCCCACCGGCAACGCATCGACGTCGGGCCCGTCCGGCGGTGCCGCCGCAGGAGGCACCGGCGTGCCCGCGCTGGAAGTCAACCAGGCCGCCGTCGAGCTTCTGCCGGAGTCCATCAAGGCGTCCAAGGTACTGCGCGTGGCCATCCCCACCAACGAGCAGCCGACGCAGTTCTACCGTGAAGGCACGCAGGAAATGACCGGAACCAACCCGGACGTGGCCCGTCTCATCGGCGAGGCACTGGGTGTCACAGTGGACATCCAGGTGGCCAACTTCGACTCCATCATTCCCGGCCTGGCGGCCAACCGCTACGACATGACTGTGTCCTCCATGACCCCCACGGAGAAGCGCATGGAAGTCCTGGACTTTGTTGACTACATGCAGATCGGCAACGCGATCGCCGTACCCCAGGGCAACCCGGCAGGCATCAAGGATGAAACCGCGCTCTGCGGCAAGAAGGTAGGGCTGCTCACTGGTTCCTACCAGCTGACCGTGAACGTTCCTGACTACGATGCTGCCTGCGCTGCAGCCGGCAAGAACGCCATCCAGAAGAGCGAATTCCAGGACACCCGGCAGGCGATCTCCGCGCTGACCAGCGGACGCCTGGACACGGTCCTGGCCGATTCGCCCATCCTGAACTTCGCTGCCACCCAAAACCCGCAGATCGAGATTGCCCGGACGTATGAATTCGCTCCTGTAGGGGTGGGCATGCCCAAGGAATCCGGCCTGGTGAAATCCGTCTCCGCCGCCCTGGATGCCGTGATCAAGAGTGAGTCCTACACCAAGGTCCTCGGGAAATACGGGCTGGAGACCAGCGCCATCACCGAAGCCCGCGTCAACTTCGCCCAGTAAAAGGTGACAACCATGCAAAAGCAACCCTCAGTTCCCGATACCAAGGAGCCGGTTACAGCGGGTTCGAGTGATTCGATTCCCGTGGTGCCACTGAAGCATCCGGTCCGTTTGGTCCTGGCAGTGGTTCTCATCCTGGTGGCGCTCAGCGCCGCGTGGGATGTGGCCGTGAACGAACGGTACCGGTGGGACGTGGTGGCGTCCTACCTGTTCGCTCCGCAAATCCTGGCCGGTGCCGGGCTGACCATCCTGCTGACGGTGGTGTCCATGACGGTCGGCATAGCGCTGGGTACGCTGCTCGCCATCATGCGGCTCTCCGAGAACCCCATCCTGAGCACCATCAGCCGCGGCTACATCTGGTTCTTCCGGGGCACGCCACTGCTGGTCCAGTTGATCTTTTGGTACAACATTGCGGCCCTCTACCCGGTCATTGCCTTCGGGCTTCCGTTCGGTGGACCGTCCGTGGTCCTGGGCTCCGCGAACGTCCTGATTTCCCCGTTGGGGGCAGCCCTGCTGGGGTTGTCCTTGAACGAGGCCGCCTACATGGCGGAGATCATCCGCGGCGGCATCGGTTCCGTGGACAAGGGCCAGTACGACGCCGCCCGCGCTTTGGGTATGAGCGGCGGAAAGCTCATGAACCGGGTGATCCTGCCGCAGGCCATGAGGGTGGTGCTGCCGCCCACCGGCAACCAGGTCATCTCCATGCTGAAGGGCACGTCCCTGGTGAGCGTCCTGGCGATCTCGGACCTGCTCTACTCGGCGCAGATCATCTATGCGAACAACTACCAAACCATTCCGCTGTTGATCGTTGCCAGCGTCTGGTACCTGCTCATGACCACCGTCCTGAGCTTCTTCCAAAACAAACTCGAACGCAGGTACGGCCGCGGTTTCGACTCAGCACCGCGACGGACCCGCAAGCCCAAGACAAGGACAGCATGATGACTACTGCCATGGTGGAAGCCCGGGGAGTCCGGAAGAACTTCGGTGTTATCGAAATCCTGAAAGGCATTGACCTCAGGGTTGAAAAGGGATCCGTGACCTGCCTGATTGGCCCGTCCGGTTCCGGCAAGACCACGTTCCTGCGGTGCATCAACCACCTTGAAAAAGTTGATGCCGGCAGGCTCTACGTCGACGAGCACTTGGTGGGCTACACCGAGCGCAACGGGAAGCTCTACGAGATGAAGGAGCGCCAAACTGCCCGGTCACGGCTCAACGCGGGCATGGTGTTCCAGCGTTTCAACCTCTTCCCGCATATGACCGTACTGGAGAACATCATCGAAGCACCGGTGCATGTCCTTGGGCGGCCCCGCCGTGAGGTGGTGGTGGAAGCGCAGGCCCTGTTGGACCGTGTTGGTTTGGGCAACCGCGGACACTCCTATCCGCAGGAGCTTTCCGGCGGGCAGCAGCAGCGGATCGCGATTGCCAGGGCGCTGGCCATGAAGCCAAAACTGATGCTCTTCGACGAGCCCACGTCCGCGCTTGACCCCGAGTTGGTGGGCGAAGTCCTGGACGTCATGAAATCCCTGGCGGAGGCCGGAATGACCATGGTGGTGGTCACGCACGAGCTTGGCTTCGCCCGACAGGTAGCCGATCAAGTGGTGTTCATGGACGGCGGCGTCGTGGTGGAAAGCGGCCCGCCCGAGCAAGTGTTGGGCAGCCCCCGGCACGAACGCACCAAGGCGTTCCTCTCCAAAGTTTTGTAAGCAACAACGTTCCTTCAGCACCACGAAAGGCATCACCATCATGACCCGTCTCCAAGTCGCCACGGACCTGGCACCAAGCCCGGCCGGCCCTTACTCCCAGGCAATTGTGGCCAACGGGCTCCTGTACACCGCCGGCCAGACGCCGCATGATCCCATCACGGACGAGCGCGTGGGGATCACCATCGAGGAACAGACCATCCAGGCCATGGAGAACCTGGGTCACGTCCTGGGCGCGCACGGACTGGACTTCTCCCACGTGATCAAGGCCACTGTCCACCTGCACCACCCTCGTCGCGACTTTGACGGCTTCAACGCCATCTACGAAAAGTACGTCGTAGCCCCATACCCGGCGCGGACCACCGTGGGTTCTTTCCTGGGTGACTTCCTGGTGGAGATCGACGTCGTGGCGTCCATCCCGTAGCAACCACCCCCGCAGGAACGTCCCAACACCTTTCACGCGGCCCCGTCCGATGCATGTCACAGCCCATTGGGCGGGGCCTTCCCTGACTGCGCCCACAACACGGCCGCATCACGTCAATCCCGGCAGCTCCGTCGCGGCTTGTCCATCCCTTGAAAGGCCTGTTATGTCAGTCCAAACAATGCCCTGCCCAAACCGCGGTGACCCCGCTCCTGCAGAACCACTGAGCGACCAACAGCTGCTGGCGATGGTGCGGGGAGGTGATGTTGCCGCCTTCGGCGAGCTGTTCATCCGGTACCGGCGGGTGGGAGGTTTCGTGGCCCGCGCGGAATCAGACAACCCAAGTGACGCCGCAGACATAGTGGGTGAAGCGTTTGCCGCCGTCTTCCAAGCGATCATCGAGGGCAGGGGTCCTGTGGAGTCGTTCCGGCCCTATCTCCTGACCACCATACGCAGGATGGCCCACCGAAAGAACCAGATGTCCGCCCGGCTGGTCCTCGCTGACTCCAGCACGGTGGCTGCCCGGGCCTTTGCCGGCGACGATCACGTCCTGGGGACCCACGAGACCATCATTTTGGTGCACGCCTTCCGTGAACTTCCCAGGCGCTGGCAGGATGTGCTCTGGTATGTGGACGTTGAGGGCCTCAAGCCGGCACAAGCCGGCCCGTTGCTGGGGTTGACCCCGAACGCCCTGTCCGCCTTGGCCATGCGTGCACGCGAGGGGCTCCGGCAAATGTACCTGCAGAAACATGTGGGCGAGCCCACCATTCAGTCCTGTGCACCCTATCTGAGGCATTTCGGCAGGTATGTCCGCAACGGTTTGAGCGGAAATGCGCAGGCCAAAATAAGGCGGCACACGGATCAATGCACCCACTGTTCAGCCGTCCTGGCGGAACTCCGGGAGCTTCAGGCTTCCATGGGCGCCAACGCCAAGGGCCAGCCGGCGTTAGGCGACGTCTTTGTCGGGGGCGACTGATGTCTGTCCTGCCACCACTGCGTCGCCTGCCGGCGACTTTCCCGTTGCTTGTTTCGCCAGCAGACGTCGACGCTCCAGCTCGCAGTTGATCAAATCCAGCAGGGCCTGCGCTGGTTCGGATAAGTGATGAGTGTCGGGTGATCCGAGTTGGTCGCAATGGACCAGTACGTGGCGGATGCGTTCCAGCTCCCGCGACGGCACCAACGGCCAGCGGTGGAACAACTGCCGAACGGCTATTGCTCCGAGGAGGGCGTCGGGTTTGTTGGCCACGCCATGGTTGCCGTGTTGAGCGGCTGCCCGTCGCCTGGCGATGGTGGCCGCCGAGAGCGCGACGCCATGGGCCATGAGATTCTCGGCCTTGAGTGAATTCGGGGCCATGGGGGACCTCCCCGGGTAGGGCGAAGGAAGCCGTTTGCCTGACTTTGAAATTAGCTTACAGAATGTGACTTATGTCATGTCAATAATGACGCGGGATATCCGCCGTCGTGATCTGAAATTCCGTTCTGCGGCTGCGGCCGGCGGACCTCGTCACGGGATGCGCCGGACCGCCATTTTGTTTTGATCGAAGTGATGGCGCGCCCGGCGGAGAAAGCTGCCGAGCGCCTCTGTTTCCGACTCGGTGCGAAGTATTGAGAAGTCTATGATCCCAGCGCGCTCGTCAGTGTCCCACACGCGCCAGCCCGTGCCGTCACGGTCGATCCAAGCCGAAAGTTCGGCGCGGCCGGTCCGACCGAACCAGTTTGCGGTTGCCACGCGAACTGTGGCGAGATATTCCGCTACCCTCGCCATGGTCAGGGATTCGGGGTCCGCCAGCAACTCGTCCAAGCCGTGCAGATAGTGCAGCTCTTGATTGTGCATGGTCCCAGTATCCTTCGGAACTGTCCTGGAGACATGGGCGCCGCCACCCAGGCAGGTGGCGGCGCCGGTCGTTCAGCCCAGGTGAACGTGCGGGGTGTCGCTGGTCCCGCTGAAGCTCTTGCGGTCGATTCTGATCAGGAGAAGTGCGAGTGGGGTTATCACAACCGCCACCCCGGCCGCCCAAAGGAACACCATTGAATAGCCCGAGGTCAGCGCCGCAAGGGGCCCGCCGGCAGTTGTCGTGGTCGCTGCCGCGGTGGCAGCAGCCGCGATGGCGCTGAAGAGTGCTATGCCCAGCGATCCGCCGATCTGCTGCGAAGCGTTGACCAGGGCGCTCGCCACCCCGGCGTCGTCCTTGTCCACACCGAAGAGGGCCAGGTTCTGCATGGGGACGAAGACCAGGCCCAGCCCGATGCCCATGAGGATCAACGCAGGCAGCATGTTCACCGCGTACGTCCCATCCGGCGTGACCTGGGTGAGCCACAGCATGGCTGCGGCCATGAAGACCGGACCAACTGCGCTGGGGACCTTGGCGCCCAACCGGGGCAGGTTTTTCGCAGCAACGCCCGCCGTGATGATCAGTACCACCGTCATGGGCAAGGACGCGATTCCGGCCGCGAACGGGGCGAAGCCCAGAACGATCTGGAGGTAGAAGTTGATGAACAGGATGCCACCGATCAGCACTGCTCCGGCGAGGAAGGACGCCAGGAACGCTGCGGCGCGGTTGCGCTCGGTGGCGACGCGCAGCGGAAGAAGCGGGTTCTTGACCTTGCGTTCGACGGCGACGAAAAGTACCAGCAACAGCGCACCTGCCGCAATGAAGCCCCAGGATTCCATTGCACCCCAGCCGTGCTCGGCGTTGGCGAAACCGTAGACCAGGGAGCCCAAACCCAAAGCGGCAAGAACGACGCCGGGCCAGTCGTATTTGGTGGAGCCTCCCGCTTTGCTTTCGCCCACCAAAATCCACACACCGATCAGCGCGATGATTGCGATGGGTACGTTGACGAAGAAGCACCACCGCCACGATACAAATTCGGTGAGGAATCCGCCCAGCAGCACTCCCGCAGCTGCACCCACACCGCTGATGGAGCCGAAGATGGCGAAAGCGGTGCCGCGCTCCTTGCCGCCGGGGAAGGCCACCGTCAGGAGTGCCAAGGCCGCCGGCGCGAGGAGGGCAGCGAAGATGCCCTGGAGTGCGCGGGCTCCGATGAGTTCCCAGGGCTGCTGGGCCAAGCCGCCGATGAGTGATGCCGCCGCGAAGCCTGCCGAGGCCGTGATGAAGGTCCGCTTCCGTCCCCAGAAATCGGAGATCCGTCCGCCCAATAAGAGGAAGGCGCCGAAGACCAGGGCGTACGCAGTGACCACCCAGGAGCGGGTGGAGTCACTGATGCCCATTTCCAGCTGGAGGCGGGGGAGTGCCAGGTTCACGATGGTGCCGTCCAGAACCACCATGAATTGGGCCAGAGCCAGGAAGGGCAAAGCCCGCCAGCCGATGTTGGCCTTACCGCCCGGTGGGGCTGGTGTGTTTGCTTGGGCTTGTCCGCCCGATGTCTCCAGTAGTTGCGATGCCACGCGTCACCCATTCTTGAAAGTAGTAATACTTATACAAGTATAAGTATCTTGGGGTGCGCGCATAAGCCTGTCCGGCGTGACGTTCGTCCCAGTGGCGTCGTTCAGGGATGCGTACCTAGGATGGAACGAAACTGCAGGTCGGAGAGGGCTGGTGGCTGTTGTGGGGGAACAACCCGAAGAGGGCGGCGACGCCCGCAAGGCAAACAGAGCTGAGCTCAGGCGGGCTTTTGTGCTCCCGGCCGTGATTGGCCTGGCTGTAATCGGAATAGCGGGAGTGAACTTTGCCAATGGCCTCGCGGAACAAAGAGCGCAACCGGGTTCCAGTGTGAAGACCTGCGAAGTCCTCCCGCGGGCTGCCCTTGCCCCTGAGGCCGGCGCTCTGTTCGGTGTGAACCTGGACTGGCATTCCAAACCGCTGGCCACCTTCGCCAAGGACCTTGGCCACAAGCCTGCAGTCAGCGTCTCCTTCACAGGGTTTCCCCTCACAGCCAAGGACGAAGACGACCTCCGGCGGGCAGTGGAGCAGATTCGAGCCGACGGGCACATGATGCTGCTGACCCTGGAACCTCACGACGGACTCTCCACTGTGACTGAAGAAACGGCAACGGCTCTGGCGAAAGACCTCGCCGAATTCAACGACGACGGCGTTCCCGTGGTTGTCAGGTTCGCCCACGAAATGAACGGCTCCTGGTACGCCTGGTCCCAGCAGCCACAAAAGTACAAAGAAGCTTTCCAAACGCTGGCCAAGGCGGTGCACTCCACCGCGCCGGGTTCCGCCATGATGTGGGCTCCCAATTACGGCGGCGGATATCCTTTCGCGGGCGGAGAGTTCGAAGCCAAACCAGGCACACCCGAATTTCTGGCGCTGGATACCAGCGGCGACGGCGCCCTGACCATGGACGACGACGCTTATGCCCCCTACTACCCGGGAGACGAGGCTGTGGACTGGGTTGGCATGTCGTTGTACCACTGGGGCAGCACATACCCTTGGGGTGAAAATGAACTCCCCGAGCCCGACAAGTTCGCGGATCAGCTCACCGGCGACTACAAGGGTGCCAACGGCGACGACAGTCTGCTTCCGGATTTCTACGGCGTGTACGGCACGCAGCATGGCAAACCGGTCGCCATCCCCGAAACGGCCTCCTTGTTCGCACCGGGTTCCGGTGGTGAATCGGAGATGGAGATCAAGGAAGCCTGGTGGACGCAACTCTTCAGCCCCACAACACACCAGGAATTCCCGCAACTGAAGATGATCAACTGGTTCGAGTGGGACAAAGACGAGGTGGAAGTCAAAGGCCGGGTGGACTGGACCGTGACCAACGCCCCAGAACTGCGTGACGCCTTTACTGCGGCACTGCCGGACTGGTTTCGTTACGGCCCGGAGGAGTCGTGCCAGCCCCGGCAGTGATGGCGGCCCCGGAGACGTGTTCAGGTTCTGAAAGGAACGAAGCCAGCCGCTGCAGCGCCGGGAGGCTGGCCGCGATTTGTTCGCGTTCTTCCGGGAGCAGGCGGGCGCTCGCCGCGATGATTGCGTCAGCCCATCCATCTTCCAGGAGCGCCTTGATCCGTCGGGATTCGTCCGTGGGGTGGAGGGAAACGTAGCGCTTGTCCGAGGCATCCTTGACACGCGTGACCAAGCCGGCAGCTACGAGCTCGCGCAATTGGGAGCTGACGTTGCTCAGCTGCCGCCCGAGCCTGCCCGCCACCTCGGCAACGGTGACACCGGGGTGGCCTTCAACAACGCGAAGGATTTCCAGCACACCATTCGAAATGGGGCGGAGGCCGGTCTCGTTGAGTGACTTGCGGCGAATATCGGACGAGATATCAATCATGCAGACGGCCAGGGCCTTGTGGTCCACAGTCTCTTCTCCCATCCCCCAAGCATAGGTGGGGCCGCGCCTCTTCAACTCCCTGGCTGTCGGCTGCAATAGTGGCAGGATGATCAACCAGCAACAGCTCTGGGACCACGACGCAGCGGAGCAGTACGACACTCCCGGGGAGGGAATGTTCTCACCGGATGTGCTTGGCCCCACCGTGGAGGTCTTGTCGGAACTGGCATCGGGAGGTCCCGCCGTCGAATTTGCCATCGGTACCGGACGCGTGGCCATCCCGCTCCTTGAAGCCGGCGTGCCAGTCAGTGGCATTGAGCTGTCCCACGCCATGATCGCCCGCCTGCGTGACAAGGTGGGGGAGGACCGGATTCCCGTGGTCCAAGGCGATATGTCCCAGGTTTCACTAGGTTCCCATTACACGCTGGCGTTTCTGGTCTTCAACACCATCGCCAACCTTCTAACGCAGGAGGAACAAATCCGGTGCTTCCAGAACGCTGCCCGGCACTTGGCTCCCGGCGGCCGCTTCGTCGTCGAGCTCTGGGTGCCGCAACTGCGTTCACTGCCGCCCGGGCACGGCGGAACAGTGGAGGTGAGCCAGCCCGGATACCTCTTGGTGGACACCTATGACGTGCTCCGCCAACACGTTATCTCGCACCATGTGCGGTTCGGCCCCGACGTTTCGGATGGGCGCGAAGCGCGGATCGGGCGGACACCCCACCGATACATCTGGCCGAGTGAACTTGACCTCATGGCACGCATTGCTGGATTCGAGCTGGAACACAGGTGGGCCGACTGGGACCGCAGCGAATTCACCGCGGAGTCCCGCAGCCACGTGTCGGTATATCGGCTCACCGATCAGCGGATGACCTGAGTCTGCCGGGCGGTTGTCCTTTCTGCGGGCTCGGTGGCCTGTACGCCTCTGGAAGCTTCACCCGGCCCGACCACTCCGGCGACCGCCGTCGTCGTGCCTTCTGCATCGCCGACGCCTGGTTCCGACGCCGACAAAACGGCCCCTTAAGGGGCATACGGTGGGGCCTGTGCCTTAGCGGCGGACAGAGGTAGAGTCGGCCCATGCTCTCCATGCGTCGATTTACTTGCCCCCGACCGGTGTCCGGTCGCGAGGGCACTAAGGCGCGCGCCTAGGTCCTGGCGCCGGAGTGAGTCGGGGGAGGAACCCAATCACTCCGAAACTTAAGGACCAGAAATGCCTGTTTATCTAAGCCCTGCCGAGCTACACCATGCTTTGACCATCAGGGACCTCTCCAACTCCGACCATGGTCCGCATGCCATGCAGAAACTCTTGCGTGACGTGGTGGACGCGCTTCAGACGCAGTGGAGCGTGTCCGGCAGAACCATACGTCACAGCCCCTTGGTCAGCGTCGCGGACAACTATGACCGGTTGGGGTTCAGCGGTGCAGACATTACCCGCGACCAGCGATACTCCCGCTACGTCAGCCCTACCGTCATGCTGCGCAGCCATACCTCGGCGTCCATCCCCACGCTCTTGCGGGCGATTGATCCAGCCGAGGGTGTGGACGAGCTGTGGGCGATCCCCGGCCTCGTCTACCGGCGGGACTCCATTGATCGCACCCATGTGGGCACGCCCCACCAGGTGGACTTGTGGCGTGTGAGTTCCACCGAAAAGCTGCACGGCGGGCACCTTCAGGAAATGATCAGCGCCTTGGTGGCTGCTGTACTCCCGGGCGCTGAGTGGCGTGCCGTTCCGGCAAGCCCACCCCTACACGGCGGAGGGCTTGCAGCTTGACGTTCTGATGGGTGGCGAGTGGCTGGAACTCGCGGAGTGTGGGCTCATGGCACCGCAGCTTTTCCTGGACGCGGGCCTTGATCCCGGAAAATGGTGCGGCCTTGCGCTGGGGATGGGTTTGGACCGCGCCCTGATGCTTCGCAAGGGCATTCCCGACATCAGGCTGCTGCGGTCTGCGGACCCGAGGATTCAACGGCAAATGCTGGACCTGTCGCCGTGGAAAGCTGTCTCCCGGATGCCTTCCATCAGCAGGGACATCTCAATAGTGGTTGCAGAGGACATGGACGATGAGCTGCTTGGCGACACGGTTCGTTCGGCTCTGGGGGAGCAGGCTGAGGATCTGGAAAGCGTGGAGCTGTTGGCGCTGACTCCCTGCCGGAAGCTTCCGGCGGCGGCGCGGGACCGGCTCCGCATCAGACGCGGGCAGGCCAACGCCCTGATACGGGTGGTGATGCGTCCCCTTGGGCGGACAATGACCGATCCAGAGGCGAACCAGATCCGGGACGACGTTTACCTTGCCCTGCACGAAGGCCCGGTCAAGGAACTGATTGCAGGCTAGGTCTGCTGCGCTGTGTCGGTGGTCGCCTCAGGCACTGCCGGCACAGCGGAGCCACGCCGCGGCAGGCTCTGCTGCAGGATTGCTAGGCTGGACCCATGACCCGTCGACTTGCAGCCCTGTCCGCCGTTCCCGTTCTGCTGCTGCTCGTGGGCTGCGGAGCCGTTGAGGAAGCAGCCGGAAACGCTGCCAGTGAGGCCGCATCAAAGGTTGCCACCGCCGCTGCCGACGAAGTGACCAAGCAGATCTGCGCCGTTGTCCAAGACGGCTTGGTGGGCGCCGAGGACAAGCAGGTACTCGCCGGCTTGGTGACAGCCGCCGATGCCGCAGGCGTCCCCTCCGATATCACCACGCCCCTCCGTCAGATCGCCGACGCCGGCGACCAAGTACCGGCTGAGTCCGTTCAAGCATTGAAGGATGCCTGCCCGGCATAGCAGCTGTTGCGACGCGGGTGTGTATGACTTTGTCGTGGATTACGTCTGCCGGGCATGCTGCAGTTGTGGTTCCAGGGGACGTTCCGACGCGGGTGGCCCGTCCGGCGGAGCAGGTGGCGACGCGTCCTCGTGCCCAGGCAGAGGTGGCGCCTTCGATTGATAGATGTGCCCGGTAGGGGTGCGGACTTCCAAGGTGTGCGTTTGGCCGTGCGGCACACTGGCGCTCCAGCCGGGGTTTTCCTTGGTGTGGTTGCATGCCTCGCATAGCCCCGCGCCATTGTTCAGGGTGGTGGTCCCGCCGTTGTGCCAAGGGACCACGTGGTCCATATGCCTAATAGGCGCATCGCAGTACGGGGTTCGGCAGGTGTCGTCCCGGACCTCGATGAAGCGCCGTAATCGTTGGGGGAAGATCCTCGCTTTGGAGTCCATGGCCAGGAGTTCGCCGCTTCCCGGAGCAGTGTAAAGTCGCCGGATCATCACTCGGAATTCTTGGCGCTGTCCCTCTGGCTCGGTGGGCCCGTCGGTCAGGAGAACTCTTGCCCATTCAGCGGGGACGATTCCGTACCCCTGGAGGCGGGCCGGTTCGCTGTCGCCTTGGAAGAGCGTGCGGTCGGTCATGACGAGTTGGAGGTCGATCCCTGCGACCCCGCCAGGTGTTCCGGTGACGCGTTCCACCAAGGTGTCGGCCATGATCTGTCCACGGTTTCGGCCGTCGCCGGTCGAGCGGGCTGAATCTGCGTGCCGGCTAAGGGCAGCGTAGGCGGCGACACCTTGAGCCACTGGAAGCAGAGCGGTGAGGATTGTCATGGTGTCCGGAGCCGGGCGAAGGCTGACCCTGCGTCCTGCGGCGGCCTGACTGGCCCGCTGGGTGACCGAGCGGGGATCTCTCCGGTAGGCTGCGGCCTTCGCAGCCGCGATGATGACCCTGTCACCGGATCCGTTGAACGTGCCCGTGTCCGGTGCCAGTTCTTCATCCACAGCGGCACGGTCTTCAATGCTGAGGCACGCAGTTTCCTTGACCAACAGTGTGGCACGCCATTCGTTGAGCTGACCTGTTTCGAGGGCGGCCATGGTGTGCGGCATCTCGATGACAAGCGCCCGCGCAAGTCCGAGCAGCCGGGATCCACGGTTCGGCGATTCGCGTCGGGCGAGGGCCACCTGGGCGGCGACACCGCGGCCTTGCTCTGCCGTGGGAACGCCTGCTTCGGCCTGCTCCCGGCGCTGAGCCAGATCCAAAGCGACAGCGGCCCTGGCCTGACGCGCAGTGATCGCGGATTTCAGGTCCTCCAGGGCGCGAATCTCGTTGACCAGCTCGCCACTGGTAGTGCTCGCGGGCAAGGAACCAATAACGGCCGCGAGGCCCGCCAACGTAGCACCGGGCTGGGCAGACTCCCAGGGCGTCGAGGCATCGACCGGTAAGGCCATCGCGTTGTTGCCCGCCTGACTGGTCCGAATCCGCTCCATGTCCCAACTCTTCCAGTCGGGAGAATCGGATATCAGGCCTGACATCGCCTATGTGGAAAACCGCGCAAGTATCCGGCATCGCCTGCCCTGCCGCCTGCTGGCGCGAAGCAAGGCAGGGTTTACCGGCCCCCGGTAGCCCCCGCCGCTGCCAGCACCACCCGGGTCCTCACTGTGATCGCTGCGCCGAGGACCAACGCAGCAGCGATAGCCGCCGCGACCGCCGTCGGGAACGATTCGGGTGAATCGGCGCTGCGGCCGACGGTGATCCAGGCCAGGCCCCACGCGATGGCGGCTGCGAGGGCGAGGCGGCCGTGCCCTTTGATGGCCAGAGCGATGCCCACAACGGCCACCACTACCAGGACTGCCACTGACCAGACCTCGGGCCGCAACCCGAACCCTGAGAACCCGGAGGCCTTCAAAGCGGCGGCGATGTTGGCGCACACGGCCACGCTGGTCCAGCCGAGGTACAACCCCAAAGTCCCGTCCACCACAACAGCCTCAACCCATGAGGTGGCACGGCTCTGGCTGTACCGCAGGAACGCCAGTACAAGGGACACCAGCAGGGCCAGGATCACCAACACACTGACAAAGAGCCAGCCGGCCTGGACGGACAGGATCCACACGGCGTTCAGGACCATGGACACGGATACGATCCAGCCGAGGGAACGCTGCCGCGGATGGGCCCGTTGGGACGGCAACCACTGCCACACCGTGTAGGCAACCAGGCCGGTGTACACCACGGACCAGATGGAGAAGGCCGGCGTTGCGGGGGCGAGGAGCGTGGAGTCGGCGGCCAACGCTCCGCCCGCTGCCTGGGCAATCGGGGTTCCGCCGAAGACGCCGACGCCGATCATCGAACCAACGATGCAGATCACCAAGCTCACGGTGACCGTGATCTGCCGCAAAAGATCCGGGTTTTGAGTTTTCATATGCTGATCCTCTTTCCTGGGCTGACGTGCGGTGTCATGCATTCATGAGGTCCGTGACTTACTATCAAATTGCTAGCAAGACAAGCTTTACGTTTATCAAAGGACCATCGGATGGACTCGGAAGGCCACGCAAAGGGCTATTGGTACG
Organism: Arthrobacter sp. YN; assembly: GCF_002224285.1. Taxonomy (GTDB): domain Bacteria; phylum Actinomycetota; class Actinomycetes; order Actinomycetales; family Micrococcaceae; genus Arthrobacter. Next base: position 389,221 of record NZ_CP022436.1, read on the forward strand.
GCAAAGACCCAGGTCAGAAGGCCATTGCCATTGATGTGCTGAACGCCCTGCGCGATTACCGCGCCTCCGAGCAAGCGATGCGCCGCAGGACCCGTTCGTCCATGGGAATGGGTGAGAAGGATCTGCTGGCCCTCCGCTATCTGTTCGAAGCCGAGGCCTCGGGCACGGTGATGAAGCCGAAGGATTTGGGCGACAAACTGGGGATAACGTCGGCGTCCATGACCACCCTGATTGACCGTTTGGTGGAGTCGGGCCATATTCGGCGCGAACCCCATCCGACGGACCGGCGTGCCCTGATCCTGAAGGCGACGCCGGGCTCGGACCAGGAAGTACGGCACACCCTGGGTGGAATGCACCGCCGGATGCTGGATGCGGCGTGCGCTTTGAACCCGGACGAGTCACAGGTGGTGGTGAACTTCCTGCAGCACATGCGCGAGGCCCTGGACACCATCGATGAAGAGCCTGAAACTCCTGGAGACGCGGGGAAACCCACCCCGTCATGAGGTGAGGCTCCAGTGCAGGATGAAGATGAGCGTCACCAGGAATCCTGACCCGTAGTTGAGCCAAATAAACCGGCGCCAGGCCACATTGGTGCGTGCCGCCGTCGTATCCGTCACGTTCCAATACGGGGCGCAATTGACGATGTATGGGACGGCGATGATTGCCGCGAGCGGCCCGGGCCACGGCGTGGCGAGCATCGCGAGACCCGCAACAAGCCAGAGCACGACGGCGAGCCTCACCGCCCGGCGGGCACCGAACACTGTTGCTATGGAGCCGATGCCGGCCTGCCGGTCAGGCTCAATGTCCTGGACGGCGCCGAAGGCGTGCGCAGCCATGCCCCACAGGAAGAATGCCGCCAGCAGAACCAGGAGACCAGGCGTCACCTCGGCACCGGCCAGCGTCAAACCGACGACGGCGGGACTGACGAAGTGGGTACTGGACGTCAACGAGTCCAAGACCGGGCGTTCCTTGAAGCGAAGCCCCGCTACGGAGTAAGCCACCACAGCGAAGGCACTCACGGTCAGGCTGATCCATGCGGCAGGTCCGCCCACAAACGCCAGCAGCAGCAGGAACGGCACATTGGTGATGGCCGCGAGCCACAGCATGGGGCGGTGCAGATGGGGTTGGAGGAGCGCGCCCTCCATGCCGCCCTTGCGGGGGTTCTTCAGGTCGGACTCGTAATCGAAGACGTCGTTGATCCCGTACATGGCCAGGTTGTAGGGGATGAGGAAGTAGAAGGTGCCCACCACCAGGACCCAGTCGATCTCACGGGTAGTGAGCAGCATTGCCGCCGCGAACGGGTAGGCGGTGTTGATCCAACTGACGGGGCGGGACGCGAGGACGGCTTGCGGGACCAAGCCCTTGAGCCTCGATTCCGTCCGGCTTTCACTGGATCGCTTGCGGTTCCGCGTCAGCCACATCCACAGTCCGGGAAGCGCCACGACACCTGCCAGCGGGTACGCAAAGTCCTCAATTGGGGCGAGCCCAACCTTGAGGCCGAGGATGTGCGACGCGTCGTAGTGGAAGAGTTCCATCCCGATCATGACAGAGTCGAACACCGCGGTCAGGACGGCCAGCGCGGCAAAAGCGAGGCCCACAGCTTTCCAGTGCTTGCCCGTCTCCCCGGGCTGGGCGCCTTGCCGGGCGAAGATCACGCCGGCGATCACTGCTGCGGCGATGAACGCGAGGGCGAGCCACAAGTACGTCATGCGTTCTCCCTCTCCCGCTGCTTCGCACTGCGCGTGGCCGTGCTCCAGCCAAGCAGCCGCCGGGCGCCCGTGTACAGGACCATGGTGCACAGCACCAGGAAAAGCAGGAAGACGGGTTCCTCGACGGGCAGCTCCGGTGCGATCAACAGCCCCGTGGCGATGGTGCCTTCACCTCTCAGGAAGATTCCCAAACCGATCCCGGCCAGGTCCCAGGCGAGAAGGAACAGGACCCCGACGGCGGTGACGATCGCCGCTGCTTTAGCGTCGCGCCAGAAGAACAACCGGAAGCGGTGGTCGAGCAGGAGCATGCAGGTGATGCCCAGCAGCAACGACACCAAGTAGAGAACACCCATCAGCCAATCCTGCTAGCTACGGGCCTCACAGTGGTAGGGCCGGCACTGTGATCGCCGCGGATTCGTTTCAAGACCAGCTCGGCACTGATGAGGCACATGGGCACTCCCACTCCGGGGGCTGTGGTGGCGCCGGCGTAGTAGAGGCCCTGGACACGCTTCGAGGCATTCTGTGCCCTGAACATGGCACTCTGTCCCAGCGTGTGCGCCGGTCCCAGCATGCCGCCGCGCCAGGAGTTGTACTCATCAACGAAGTCGGCGGGTCCGATGGTGTGCCTGACCACCACACGGTCGCGGAGATCCGGGATGTTGGCCCACTGGGCGATCTGGTCGATGGCGGCATCGGCGGTCCGTTCGATGAGGACATCGCCGCTGCCGTCGGGGCCGCCTGCTCCAAGCTGTGGATCGGCCGGAACGGGAACCAGGACAAAAAGGTTCTCGTGCCCCTGTGGCGCGACCCCGGCGTCGGTGGCGCTGGGTTTGCAGACATAGATGGAAGCGGGGTCCGGGATGCTGGTCTCCTCACCAAAAATGGCTGCAAAATTTGCCTCCCAATCCCGAGTGAAGAACAAGGAGTGGTGGGGAAGTTCCGGCAGGGAACCCTTGACGCCCAGCATCACCAGGACGGCGCCGGGTCCGCTGGTGCGGCTCTGCCAGTACTTGCTGTTGTAGCTCCGGTCCCTGACGCCCAGTAGTTGGGTTTCAGTGTGGTGCAGGTCGGCGCCGGAGACCACCAGGTCCGCAACGCTGTAGTGCTCGGTGCCCGAGTTGTCGCGCCACTTGACCCCGGTGACTTCACGGCCATCCTTCCCGGACAGGGCAGGCGGGAGTTTGACGCCATCGAAGCGGCCCACCTTCCTGGTCCGGGGTGCCTCGCGGGTGGTGATCTTCGAGGCTTTGGCGCCGGTGTGGATCCTGACGCCGGCATCCACCGCCAACGACTCCAGCCGCCTCACGAGCTCCCAGAATCCTCCGATCGGGTACTGGACGCCGTCGCCCAGGTCCAGCGCACTCATCAAGTGGTACATGGCGGGAGCATCCGAAGGATTGGTGCCAAGGAACACCGCCGGGTATCCCAGGACCTGCCGGAGCACGGGGTGCTGGAACCGTTGGGACACGTACTTATCCAGCGGTGTCAGGAGCAGCTGCGCGAGCTTGGGCAGGCTCCGCAGTACTTCCGGATGAAGCAGCCCTTGCAGCCTGGTGAACGGGTTGTAGAGGAAGAACCGTTCAGCCATTTCAGTGGTGTGACGCGCGGACGCGAGGTAGGAGGTGAGTTCCCTGGCGCTGCCGGGCTCTACGCTCTCGAAGGTTTCCAGAACCTGATCGCTGCCCAGCGGGACTGTCAGCGGGTCCGGCCGCACGCCGTCGTGGTTTGGCTCGCTGAAGATGCGGTACGCGGGACTGAGCGTCCGCAGGTCCAGCTGTTCCGCCGCGCTGGTGCCGAGCAGCTTGAAGAAGTGGTCGAAGACTCCGGGCATCAGGTACCAGGAGGGGCCGGTGTCGAAGCGGAATCCGTCCCGTTCCAGGCTGCCGGCGCGGCCGCCTACCTGGTCGCGCTGCTCCAGGAGCTGGACCTCGTGGCCTTCGTGGGCGAGGAGTGCAGCGGTGGCAAGCCCAGCGATGCCACCGCCAATCACTACAGTCCGCGTCATCGGTGCAGCTCCATCCAGGTTGAGGCGACGGCGCGTGCGGCGAGCCCGGCTTTCACGGCATCCGGCACCCGGACCCTTGAGCGATACAGCTCGTCCACCGTGGTCTGTTCAATCCGGTCCGTGAGGGCCTGGAACAGCGCCAACGCGCTCCGGACAGCGGCCCTGGCATCGCGTGGCAGCATCGGAATGACGGCGTTGGCGTCGGCCAGCTGGGCCCGGACGGTCCTGACCCACTCCACCCGGTCATGCTCCTCGATGTGGTCCGAGGTGCCGAGGTAGTTGCGGCCCAACCGGGAGGTGTCGTCCGCCAGATCGCGGAGGAAGTTGATGTTCTGGAAAGCAGCGCCCAACCTGCTGGCGCCAAACTGCAAAGCTGCGGCGTCGCCGTCGTCGATGTTTTCATCGCGCATGAAGACGCGCAGGCACATCAGCCCCACCACCTCAGCGGAACCGTGCACGTAGCCATCGTGGGCGTCTGCATCGAAACGGAGTGGTGCCGGCTGCTGCGCAGAAGAGCCCGCTGACGTGCGCTCGCCGAGGTCCGTTCGCATGGAATCGAAGAAGGGATCGATGAGGGTCTCATCGATGCCCGCCGTCCTGGCCGTCTGGGCAAAGGCATGAATGATGAGATCGCTGCTGTAGCCGAGCTTGACCGCGCGGTGGGTCTCGTCGATGAAGTGGGCTAAGGCGTCGCACTGTTCCTGGTAGCTGAGGCCGGCTTCCGCAGTGACGCCGTCCACGAGCTCATCCGCCACCCGCACCAGGGCGTAGATGTTGCGGACGTGCTGGCGGTGCCGGGGGCCCAGCAACCTGCATGCCAGCCCGAAGGACGTGGAATAGGCGGCGATGACCTGGTTGGCGGCCCGCTCGGCCGTCCGGGTGAAATGGGTGAAAGAGGTATCGGTGGCGACGCTCATGATTGCCGTCCTTCCAGCTGCCCCGCAAGGTCAAGCAGCACGTTCCGTGCGTCCTGCGGGATGGTGCTTGTGAGCTGATGATTAAACGCTGCCATCTGTTCCTCGATGAGGCTCTGGACAAATGCTTCTGCTCCGCACTCGGTGAGGTGGCGGCGGACGTGCTCGCCTTCCTCCCCGTTGAGTCCGGGCCTGCCGAAGAGGGGCGCGATGTGCGGCCACGTACTGGTGGTCCGCGCATGGGCGATGATGGCCGTTTCCTTGCCTTCGCGCAGGTCCGAAAAAGGATCCTTGCCGTGGCGGCGAGGATCCCCGAACGTGGACAGGAGGTCGTCCTGGAGCTGGAAAGCCAGGCCAAGATGCCGGCCGGCGGTTGCCAGTGCAGTCTCGACGGCGAAGTCCGCACCGGCCAGCGCTGCGGCGGCGCGTAACGGCAGCTCAAAGGTGTACGTGGCGGTTTTATACCCGCACATCACCAGGATGGTTTCGAGGTCCGGGGCAATGACGCCGTCGCCCAGGCCCACGTCCAGTTGCTCGCCGGCCACGGTCTCGTTGATGGTGTGGTCCAGGAGGTCCAGGAGGCGGAGCCGTAGTTCGTGGGGGAGATCAGCGCGGGCGAACGCTTGGTGGGTCGCGGCGAGCAGCATGTCGCCCATCAGGATTCCGCCGGTTTGGGCCCAGTGAAGGCCGCCATCCGGACGGGGGAGCTCGCCGGTTTCTGCGAGGAGGGAACCGATGAGGTTGGGGTGCCCGCGGCGGACGAGGTCGCCGTCGATCACGTCATCGTGCAGGAGGAAGGCGTAGTGGAGGAGTTCGATGGCGGCGGCGATGCTGATGGCGGTTTCGCGTTGGCCAGTGCCTTCTTGTTCCGGCCCTGATGAGCCGCGCTGCAGGAGGGCGTCGTAGGTTTCCATGAGCAGCAAGGGGCGGACAAACTTGCCCCCCAGCACGTTCTGGCCGGCCAAGCCCCACAGCCTTGCGAAGTTGGGGCCGTAGGCGGTTGCTGCGCTGGCCCTCTTGCCGATCAGTCCGGTCAGCTCGTTTTCGATGGCGCCACAGAGGTCTGTGCGGCTTCGGAGGGATCCGGACGTGACGGTCATGCTTTGACTCCCTCGTGTAAAGGCAACGCCCGCGCTTCCAAGAGCTGGGGGAACTGCAGGCCGAGCCACGGGCTGAAAGCGGACGGCGTGTGTGCCAGGGCATCCTCGAGCAGGGCCGGGGAAATCCAGGCCCAGTCAGCTACCTCGGCTGGATTCGGCTGCAGGGGTCCGCTGATCCGGGCCATAAACACCGGGCAGACCTCATTTTCGACGATGCCCGTGGGGTCCACCGCCCTGTAGCGGAAATCCGGGAGGACCAGTTCGATCCTCTTGGCGTCCACCCCGAGTTCAAACTGCGCACGCCGCATCACAGCGTCCTCGAACTCCTCGCCTGGTGCCGGGTGGCCGCAGAAACTGTTGGTCCAAACTCCCGGCCAGGTCTTCTTTTCAGGTGAGCGGCGGGTCAGGAGGACCTCGCCGGCATCGTTGAGCAAGTAGCAGGAGAAGGCTAAGTGAAGGGGCGTGTCCAGTGTGTGCACTCCCGCTTTTGCTGCCTCCCCGATGGGTGTTCCGGCGTCGTCCAGGAGGACCACCATCTCTGTCGCGTTCATCCTGCGCCTACCTCCTACACCCGGTGCCTTAGAGAAACTTGAATATTGCTAGACAAGCTAGAAGAAAGGCTACCATGTAGGAAGTTGGGTGTAACATACTCAACATGTCCAGTCCTGAAGAGATTCCTGAAGAAGCCGGGACCCCGGTTTCCTCCGGTATTTATCATCTGGACGCCAATGATCCCCATGAGGACTTAGTGGACCGATCCGGTCTCTCCGAAGAGGATGTCCAGCAGATCAGTGACCTCATGGCGGCCCTGGGACGGCTGCGCGAGGCAGAACAGCGGCTCTCCGACGCCTCCCTGAGGTACATGAAGCTCAACCAATCAGACATGCGTGCACTGCACTATTTGATTGTCTGCGCCAACCATGGCGTGATTGCCACCCCCGGCGCAATAGCCTCCCGCCTCAGCATCTCGACGGCGTCAACCACCAAGCTGCTCGACCGGTTGGAACGCGCGGGCCATGTCACGCGACGCGCCCACCCCTCCGACCGGAGGGCCCTCGCCATAGCCATCACACCCGAAACGCACGAGGCAGCGATGCGGACGGTGGGACGCCAGCAAGCCAAGCGGTTCCTGGCGGCTGCCCGCCTCACTCCGAATGAACGGGAGATCGTGATGCGCTTCCTCGATGACATGGCTCAGGAAATCGAGGTTTCCGAAGAGGCATGGGCAGGTTCTACGGGCTCCCCGGCAGCGGACCAGCGCTAGTACAGGAAGATCGGCAGCCAATCCCGGTTGTGGGCGTGGACCAGTGCCAGGAACAACACGAAGTCGAAGAGCAGGTGCACCGACACCACGTAGGTGAACGACTTGGTCAGCTTGAAGGTGTACCCCTGCAGCAACGCGAACGGGAACGTCAACAAGGGACCCCACGACTGATATCCGATTTCCCACAGGAATGAGGAGAAAACCACAGCTTGCAGGAGGTTGGCCAGCCAGTCCGGGAAGTGTTGCCGCAGCAGGGTGAACGTGGTGCAGATGAAGAACAGTTCGTCCCAGATTCCTACGGCGTTAACGCCCAGGAAGAGCCGCCAGAAGATATCGGGATCGGAGGCGTCGGGCCAGTTTTGGTACACGCCGGTGCTGATCAGGTAGACGGGCAGGATGAAATAGCCCAGCGCAACGACGCCTATCAAGTACAGCTTCGCTGCCAGGGGCCATTTCCTGCCTGTGTTGATGGGGAATTTGATGATGTCTTCCCGATACACAAAGCGGGAAACCAGCCACGGCACCAGCACTGCCAGCGCGAGCGCCCCGCCCATCAGGGCCATGTGCTCCGTGCTGAGGTCGGCATTGAGAGGCACCAGGCTGAAGATGGTCATGCCTGCCGCGATCAACGCCAGGTGCCGCATCAGCCGTCGGTCAATGAAGGCGGCGGTGGCAACACTGGCCAGCAGCAAGCCGTAGCCCAGCAGTTCGTTTCCCATTGCAAAGAGGGGAATGCCGGACAGCGAAAGCAGCGCCGCCGGTAATAGTTTCCAGCTGAGCGCGGTACGGGGTGCTTCCGTTGAAAGGGACGTCACCTCCTAAGCATCTCAGGCCGGCAGCCGCGCGACACGGTTTTGCGCGCCTGGAAAAGCGCACCGGCACAATGGCGAAGTGTTCTTCTGTATTATTCGTGACAGGGCCCACAGATGGGCCGGTCAGGTAGTTTGTCTGGCTCTGCCAGCGGGGGATACACATAAAGGAATAGCTGATGGCTCAAGAAGAGGGCTCTCTTTCACAGGATGGCGCCAACGCGCCACTGCCTGATGAAACGTCACCGCCTGCCAAGGCGACCATGCGCGAGCAGGTGAACGACATCATCGAATCCATCCTTGCCGATACCGAACCGCGCAGCGAAGCCGCCAGAATCAGGCTCGGTGCGTTGTTGGAGGCGAATCCCGAAGACCCTCAGCGGGCCTTGTTGGAGCATCTGCTGGAAACCCGCAAAGAGGCCGCACCGGCATCCACGGTGCCGGTTCACCTCGAAGCCGCCAGCGTGCACCTCGAGTCCGTTGACGCAGCGCGGACCGTGTCGGTTCCCGTCAGCCACGAAGTCCGTGAAGGAATCCAGGCGGTCCTGGCGGACAAGCTTCTACTGACCGCTTTCCAGCCCGTCCATGCACTGCCCAGCGGCGACGTAGTGGGCGTTGAGGCACTCACCCGCTTCGTCGGTGAAGACGGCGCCGGCGCCGAGGTCTGGTTCAGCGAGGCTGCCGCCGCTGGGCTGGGAACCGAGTTGGAGATCGCTGCCCTCCACTGCGCACTCACGGCGGCGCACGATGTCCCGGAAACCATGTCCGTTGCCCTCAACCTCACCCCCGCAACCTCCAGCGACCCCAGGGTGCGGAACCTGCTGGCCGCTGCGGCACTCGCGCCGGACCGGATCATTGTTGAACTCACCGGCAGCCTGGCCGACGTCGGAGGCCAAACCGGCCGCGAGGGACTCGGGCCGCTGCGCACCTTGGGTTTGCGCCTGGCCATCAGCGCCTCCGGAGCAGCGTTGGTCGCCTTGGAGCGGGTGGAGCAACTGCGCCCGGACATCATCAAACTGGACCGCCACCTGATTGAAGGCATCGAAAGCAGCGAAGGCCAAAGGATCCGGGCCAAGGCGATCGTTGAGCTCGCCAGGGAGATCGGGGCGGAAGTCATTGCTGTAGGCATCGAGACTGCCGAAGAACTCGAGGAAGTCACGGCGCTCAACATCACCGCAGCCCAGGGATACCTCCTGGGACGCCCCTCGGTTCACCCGCTGGACTGGTCGGCGTGGAGCATCCGCGCACAATCGGAAGCCCAGCCTGCCGGCTGACAACTGGCTCCGTGACTTAGTCAGCGATATGCCGCGGATCGTTGCCCACGAAGGTTCCGGGGAGCATTCCGGCGCCGAAGACAGGGCCCGGTTCCGGCCGCTTGGGGTGCCTGCGGTCGTCGTCGTTCCGCTGGGTCAGGCGACGCACCACCCAAGGGAAGAGATGATGGCGGGCCCACACAATGTCGCCTGCCCGGGCCTCGCGCCAGCTGCCCTCGGGCAGGGGTTTGGGTGTTAGCGGCTCAAGGGAATGTGGAACGTTGAGGGTGTTGAGGACCATGATGGCGATGGTGTGCTGGCCCAACGGCGAAAAATGGAGCCGGTCAGGATCCCACATCCGGGGATCGGTGAGTTGGCGCAACCCCCAGAGGTCGGCCACCACGGCGTCATGGCGGGCCGCCACAGCCCGGACGTTCTCGTTGTAGATGGCCACCTTGCCGCGGGCGAGCCCCAGCACCGGGGTAGCGCCCCAGTCCGGCCCGGTGAACAGCAGGATGGTGGCGCCGGTGGAGGCCAGCGTTTCCACGCCGGCGTCCAGTTCGAGGGCCAATTTATCGGGATCGCTCCGGTGGAAGAGCAGGTCGTTGCCGCCGGCATTGAGCGTGATCAGATCTGGGTTGAGGTCCAGTGCCGGGCGCACTTGCTCCTCCAGGATTTCATGGAGCAACCGTCCACTGATGGCCAGGTTGGCGTAGGCGAAATCCTCGTGCCCGGTGCTCAACTCTTCCGCAACCCGGTCTGCCCAGCCCCGGAGGCCGCCGGGGCTCCGCGGCTCGGGATCGCCTAAGCCTTCGGTGAAGGAGTCACCCAAAGCCACATAACGGCTCCACGGGTGCAGGCCAGCTCCGAAGCTACCCGAACCACCCTGCCCCAACCGTTGGCACTTTGGGCGTTCATCTCCCCATAGTGCGCTTACTGGGCGCGCATCGCCATGGGTGGGCTGGCTAAATCCACTTCGGGGCGGCCAGAACGGCACTTTCGGCACTGGGTCCGGTGGCCGTGACACCGGAGGTGCCGCGGCCGGTGGCCCATTCGACGACGGCGGGCAGGGGGCCGGTGATGAGCGTCGGGTCCGCGGCGCTGGTGTCGCCAAACGTGAGGCCTGCGCCGTTCCCGGCGGTGTCGGTGACGTTGATGAGGAGCCCGGTGTCGGTGCCGCGGGTTTTCCAGGCGCCTGTGATGTCTTTGAGCAGACGTTCGAGGACCGGGGCCGGGATGTCGTTGAACGTGGCTCCGTTGGCCAGGTCCACGGCGTGCACCCAGACTTCGCGGGTGCGCATCCACACTGTTTCCGACGCCGGGACTGTCCTCCCTTGCGCAGTGCGTACTTCGTTGGCCCAGTTCTCATCCGGGAGGTCGCGCCATTCGACGGACAGGTGCACCGCGGAATGGTCGAACAGGTTCCGCAGCGCAATCGGCGACAGGGTGGCGCCGAAGTTGATCTCGTGGTTCCGCGCGTCAGAAGAGGCATACATGGGTGTTTCAACGCCGGTGGCAGCCCATTCCACCAAGCGCGCGATCGCGCGGGCGTTGTACCCCACGTGCGCCACAACGTGCCGTCGGGTCCAGTCCGGAAGGAGGGTGCCGCCGTCGAGCTCTGCATCCGTGAGTTCGTTGAGCTTGCGGGCGAAGAACGCTGTGCCCCGCCGGGCCTGCAGGAGGTCTTCCTGGAGGCCCGGATCGGTGGCGAGATCGTGGCGGGCTGCCATCAGGCTTCCTTGACCACGCGGTTGTTCAGCTGGCCCAAGCCTTCGATGGTGGTGACCAGGAGCTGGCCTTCCTGCAGGTACCGCTTGGGGTCCTGGGCGTGGCCCACACCGCCGGGCGTGCCCGTGGCAATCACGTCCCCGGGGTTGAGCGTGATGATGGTGGAGATGTAGGAGACCAGGTACTCGGGGGTGAAGACGAGGTCGCCGGTGGGGGTGGACTGCTGGATTTCCCCGTCCACGGCGGAGGTCATGAGTGGCCCGGCGGTGAATTCATCCCTGGTGACCAGAGCCGGGCCGAACGGGGTGGAGTTCTCCCACGTCTTACCCTGGAGCCACTGGATGGTGCGGAACTGGTAGTCGCGCATGCTGATGTCGTTCAGGACCGCGTACCCGGCGATGTGGTCCGCGGCTTCAGCTTCGGCGATGCGGCGGCCCTTCTTGCCGATGATCACGGCGAGTTCGGCTTCCCAGTCCACGGTGTCCGATTCTTGGGGCAACGGCAGGTCGTCGTTCGGGCCGATCAGGGATTCCTGGTACTTCGCGAACAAGGTGGGGTACTCGGGAATCTCCCTGCCCATCTCCTTGATGTGGTTGCGGTAGTTGTGGCCCACGCAGATGATCTTCCCCGGTGCGGGCACGACGGCGGCGAGGTCCGCGCCGTCGAGCGCGTGCGTTGCGCCGTTGGCCGCCTTCGCCTTTTCCTCCCAGGCGGGGTCGGCCAGCAGCGCGCCGACATCGGTGAAACCGGGGATCTCAGTGAGGGTCTCGCCGTCCTGGCGGACGGCTACGCTGCCTTTGCCGGTGGCGGTTTCGAGGCGGAGGGTGAGGAGTCTCATTTACTTTCGTCCTTCGGTGTAGCTGCGGTTGAAGTTCAGTCGTTCAAAGATGGGGGCGTCGCTGAAGCGGAAAAGATCAAAGTCTGTTTGTGTAACAGCGTCGGCGTCCGCCGTCAGGGACCATTCCTGCCAGGACGGGACCACGAACAGGTCACCCTTGGCCAGCTGCTTGGTCTCGCCGTTCAACACCACAGTGCCGGTGCCCTCGAAGACCTGCCAGACACTGGAACCGACCTCGCGGAGCGGCTCGGTGGTGGCGCCCGCGCGGAGGCGGTGGAACTCGGCCCGGATGGTGGGCATGACGTCCCCGCCGGTGGTCGGGTTCGAGTACCGGACAGCGGCGTGGCCCTGGGACACAGTGGCAGGGTGGCCCTCGTCTTCCAGCAACAGTTGCTCGCGGAGGGCTGCGTCGGTGTGTTCCCAGCGGTACGCGGCGATGGGGGAGTTGGTGGTGTCATCGAGACCGGACAGGGGTCGCAGGCCCGGGTGCGCCCAAAGCCGTTCGGAACGGGAAATGTCCGGGGTCGCTTCATCAGTGACACGTTCGGTGCCAAACTCGAAGAACCCGGCATCGGCATAGTGCACGAACGGGATGTCCAGGCCGTCGATCCACGCCATCGGCTGGTCGGTGTCATTGTGATGGCCGTGGAAGTTCCAGCCCGGGGTGAGCAGGAAATCACCGCGACGCATCGCCACCGGATCCCCGTTCACCACCGTCCACACACCCTCGCCCTCAACGACGAAGCGGAACGCGTTCTGGGAATGGCGGTGCTCCGGAGCAACCTCATGGGCGCCCAGGTACTGGATGGCGGCCCACAACGTCGGTGTCGCGTACGGTGTGCCCGCCAGGCCCGGGTTGGCGAGAGCAATCGCGCGGCGTTCCCCACCCCGGCCCACGGGAACAAGGTCACCGGCACGGGCGGCCAACGGGTATAGGTCGTTCCAGCGCCACACATGCGGAACGGCCTTCGGGGTGGGGGCCATCGGCATCAATTCACCGATCTCCGTCCACAACGGGATCAGGTTCTCTGTGTCGAAGTCCTTGTAGAGCTGCTCCAACTGGGCGGCTTCCTCCGGAGTGGGCTCCGGTAAGGCGTGGCTGGCGGCCACAGATTCATGAGTCGTGTTCTCGGCGCTGATGGACACGTAGGCCTCCTGGATAGGGTCCGAACAGTTCGTTGGCGTAGTTCGACCCTAGGGATGCTTGATCATCAGTCCGAGAAAATTCTGCTCTACAGAATTGATGAACGACGCGGTGGAGGCTGCTTGACCTGATGCGCTGCTCAGTCGGTGGGGTTCGCCGCTATGTCTACCTCCAACTGCCGGCAGGTTTCGCGCATCGCGGTGACCAGGCCGGCGTCGAACACCTTACGGAATCGTGTGGCAGGCGTGGCGACGCTGAGCGCCCCCACCACCGAGCCGTGCCCGTTATGCAGGGCCATGCCCAAGGCGCTGACACCCTCCTCGGTTCCCTCAAAATTGGCAGCAAACCCGTTGCTCCTGGTGGTTTCCAGTTCGCGGAGAAAGGCCGGGAATTCTTTGTCCGGGATGGTGTCTCCGCCGATCTCCGCGTTATGGCTTCGGAACAGTTGCTCGATCATCACGGGCTCCAGTTCTGCAAGCATCGCTTTTCCGCCGGAGGTCCTGTTTGCGGGCATGACGGTGCCTTGGCGGTCGCCCACGCGCAGCACGTTGCTGCCCTCCACGGTGGACAGGAAACGGACCTTGGTACCCACGCGGACCATGAGGTTGACGGTCTCGTTGAGTTGACCGGAAAGAAGTTCCATGTGCGGCTGGGCGAGGTCGCGGAGCAGCCGCGTCCAGCTCAGGCCGGCGGGGCCGACACCCATCGCAGGGCCCGGAACGTAGCGGCGGTTCTCGTCCTGAACGGCGAATCCACGGTAAACCAGCATCGCCAAAAGGCGGTGGGCCGTTGACGGGGCAACGCCCAACTCCGCGGCGGCGTCCTTGAGCCGGAGTGCGCCGCCATCTCGTAGCAACTGCAGGAGTTGGAGGGCGTTATCCACGGCTTCAATGGAGTAGGTAGGCCGTTTCTGTACCGGCTTACGGCTGGACGTGGAAGTCGGATTATTCTGCACAACAGAATTCTATGGTGCTCTATTGCCGATGGACAGGACAGTGGTGGGATGAATCACACACTTCCCGCTGCAGCGTCGCAACGGACCACCGCCGGTGTTGACGGCCAAACCCCGCGCTTTTCCAAAGGGTCGGCCCTGGCCGTCCTGGTCTGCTGGCTGCTGGTGGTCTTCGACGGCTATGACCTCATCGTGTACGGCACCGTGCAATCGTCCCTGATCTCCGACACCGGGTGGGGGCTCACCAAAGCAACGGCGGGCACCATCGGTTCCATGGCGTTCCTGGGAATGATGATCGGCGCCATCTTCGCCGGCCGCATGGCTGATTCCTGGGGCAGGCGTAAGACCATCCTTGGATGCGCGGTTCTGTTTTCCGTCTTCACCGTTCTCTGTGCATTTGCTCCCAACGCCGCGATCTTCGGTGCCCTCCGGCTGCTGGCGGGAATTGGCCTGGGCGGTCTGGTGCCCTCAGCCAATGCACTGGTTGCCGAACTGGTCCCTGCAAAGTGGCGTTCCACCATTGCAACGTTAATGATGTCCGGTGTACCGATCGGCGGGTCCATTGCTGCGCTGGTGGGGATTCCCATGATTCCAGCCTTCGGGTGGCAGGCGATGTTCCTGGTGGCCGTCCTGGCGCTGGTGATCGTAGTGCCTCTGGGTATGAAGTACATCCCTGAGACACTGCCGCCGGGCAAGGCCTCGGGGACCCCCCAGTCCCAGGGCCCCAAACCCGGCTTTGGATCCCTCCTGCGCGCGCCTTACCTCGGCGTCAGCGTACTGTTCGCCTTGGCCACCATCGCCACCCTTTTCGCCTGGTACGGCTTGGGAACCTGGCTGCCCAACCTCATGCAACTGGCCGGCTACAACCTCGGCTCGGCGCTGACGTTCGCACTGGCCCTGAATCTCGGAGCCGTTGCCGGATCGGTGATTACCGCGTGGGCCGGCACGCGCTTCGGCCCGATTCCGACGGCGATAGCGGCAGCCGCTGTGGCCGCCGTCGGGCTTCTGGTTCTCTTGACCGGGCCTTCAGTGGCCGTGGTGTACCTCGCCCTGGTGCTGGCCGGCGTCGGAACGCACGGCACGCAGTGCCTGATCATCGCCGCGGTGGCCAGCCACTATCCCGATCATCTGCGCGGAACCGCACTTGGCTGGGCGCTGGGCACCGGCCGCATTGGCGCCGTCATCGCACCCCAGGTGGGTGGGCTCCTGCTGGCAGCCGGGCTGGGCGTCAACTCCAACTTCCTCGCGTTCGCCGGCGCCGCCGCCCTCGCAGCGGTCCTTCTGGCCGCCGTCGGACTCAACATCAAATCAAAGATCTCCCAAGGAGCAAACAATGTCTGAGTACACCACGTCCACTGATGTCCTGGTTGTGGGAGGGGGAATGGCCGGGCTGGCCGGCGCATTGGCCCTCCGCGAAAACGGTGCGAACGTCACGCTGGTGGAACGCGCACCCGAATTCGGTGAGGTGGGAGCCGGCCTGCAGATGGCGCCGAACGCCTCGCGGGTGCTGAAGCGGTGGGGCTTGCTGGAGAAGGCGCTTGCGGTCGGTGTGCAGCCCAAGCATCTGGTATTCCGCGACGCGACCACCGGTGAAGAGCTGACGCGCCAGTCGCTCTGCGGGGAGTTCGAGGAACGCTACGGCGCCCCGTATGTGGTGATCCACCGCAGCGACCTGCACCGCGTGCTCCTGGAAGGATGCGAAGCGGCGGGCGTGAAACTGGTCAACGACGTCATGGTGGACAGCGTGGAAACCGTGAACGGCCGCGGCGTGGTGCACACAGCAACTGGTGTGGACTATGAAGCAGATGTGGTGATCGGCGCCGACGGGCTGAAGTCCACGTTGCGGCCGCAGGTGGCATCCGATGAGCCTGTCTCCTCCGCCTACGTTGCTTACCGCGGCACCGTCCCCATTACCCCTGAGACCCCGGCAGCCGACCTCGAGGACGTGGTGGTCTACCTCGGCCCCGACGTCCACTTGGTGCAGTACCCCCTGCGGAAGGGCGAACTGCTGAACACCGTGGCCGTCTTCAAATCGCCGTCATTTGAGCGCGGTGAAGAGCAGTATGGGGGAGTGGACGAGCTCCAGGCCGCCTACAAGGACTGCGTTCCCGCCGTGCAGGCAGCCCTTGCGAACCTCGGCACGGGCATCCGCTGGCCCATGTACGATCGCGATCCGATCGAAAACTGGATTGCCGGCCGCATGGTCCTGATGGGCGACGCCGCCCACCCCATGCTGCAGTACCTCGCCCAAGGCGCCTGCCAGGCACTCGAGGACGCCGCCGTGCTGCAGGACGTCAGCGCCGGCACGGTCTTCACAGCCGACGGCGTCAATCCGGATGCGTGGGATGAGGCAATTGCCGCGTTCAACACCGTCCGCGCAGCCCGCACTGCCCGCGTCCAGCGCACCGCCCGTGTGTGGGGCGAATCCTGGCACGTCTCCGGACTGGCCCGGACGCTGCGAAACCTGCTCTTCAAGAGCCGCAAGGACAACGATTTCCAGTACAACGACTGGCTCTACGGTCAAACCGGTGAAGGCTTGCCGGCACCGGAGGCGCCACGGGTTGCCAGCCAGCTGCCTGCCTGACGCTTGGCGGCTTTTGCATGCCCGCTTTCGATGTCTCTCCCGTCGCCTACGATGACAACACCGGCGAAGGAGGAAATGTATGGGCACCATGGATGAGCTGATCAATTCCACGGTGGTGACCGAGCTGCGTTCCCTACTCATGAGCGTCGGTCCCGGCATTGAGCTGCCAACACTGGAGCGCTCACATGGCGCCCTTGATGGGCAACGGCTCCGGCAGCGGGTGGATGTAGTGAGGGATGCCCTCCTTCAGGACTTACCGGCGGGATCCTCCGATGTTCAGAGGATCATGCTCGATGCTCTCGATGACCCCCGGTTTACGGGATGGATGGTCTGGCCGGCCACCGAAGTCGTGGCCGCCAGGGCGCTTCAATCGGGGTCGCTGACCGACTTTGACGCTGCGCTCACGGTCCTGTCCCGCCTGACTGGGAGGCTCACGGCAGAGTTCGCTATCCGCGACCTCATAGCTGCCCGGCCGGAACGTGCCATTGCGACGATGCAAACCTGGACGAATCACAACGACGAACACGTCCGCCGCCTCGCAACGGAGGGCTCCCGCGCCTACCTGCCATGGGCTAAGCGAGTACCTTGGCTGGTGGCCAATCCCGCGGCGACGCAGGGAATCCTCGATGCCACCTACCGGGATCCCACCGAATATGTCCGACGTTCCGCAGCGAACCATCTGAACGACCTGAGCCGGATCGATCCGCTGCTGGTGCTGGCCACTGCGCACCGTTGGACCGGAAAACCTGATGACACCACTCCAAAGGTCATCCGTCATGGACTCAGGACCCTGGTAAAGAAAGGCAATCCGGAAGCGCTCGCCCTTCTGGGCTACACCGGCGGCCAGCTCGTCGTCAGGGAGCCCCACATTTTCCACACGGCAGTCGCATGGGACGGAACAGTGGAATTTTCGGCCGAGGTTGTCAATGAAGGCTTTCAGCCTGCCACCGTGGCCATTGACTATTCCATCGGCTTCCAGCGGGCCAACGGCACGGTAAGCGCCAAAACCTTCAAGCTCGCCTCCCGTCTGATTCCGCCCGGTGAGACCATTACTGTCACCAAAAAACACTCGTTCCGCCCCATCACAACCCGTTCCTATTACCCGGGGCAGCACCACGTAGTGGTCCAGGCAAACGGTGTCGCGTCGACGCCTGCGCACTTCGTCCTGGACAAGCAGGAGCTCAGCTGAACCAGGTGCCCGGCACCGGCTTCAGGTCCCCATCAGCCGCTGCATCTGCTCCCCGGCGTCGCTCCCGGGCGCGGGCGTGTAGACCACGATGTGCAGGTCCGGCCGGTCCGACGGCGAGACCTGGTGGTGTTCCAGATGCAGCACGCCAACAGCAGGGTGGTGGAACTGGCGCTCACGGGATTCGAAGCCCAGGATGTCGTACCGGTCCCAGCTTTCCTGGAACTCGGGGCTGGCTTCCTTGAGCCGGCCCACCTGGTACTCCACATCGGGGTCACCCAGACGTTGTCCTGTCTCGGCCCTGAATTCAGCCAAAAAGCGTTTGCTCGTGACGTCCCAATCCGGGAGGAGGTCACGGATATAGGGGTCGGTGAAGACGAGCCACAGCAGGTTCCTGTCGACGGCGTCGAACGTGCCGATGTTGGGGTACAGCGCCTCGTAAGCGCGGTTCCAGCCGGCAATGCCCCAGTCGGGGGACAGTGCGTAGGAAGGGTTGGGATCCAGCGCGTCCAGGAGACGCTGCACATGCGCGGGAGCGTCCGCGGCGACCGGACCGGCCGGTGGAGCGGAGGAGTAGCCGCCCAGGGACAGCACGTAGCTCATCCCGGTGTCGGACAAATGCAGCGTGCGGGCCACCGCTTCCAGCACCTGCCGCGACGGGCTGATGTCACGGCCCTGCTCCAGCCAGGTGTACCAGGTGACGCTGACTCCGGAGAGGAAGGCGATCTCTTCACGGCGCAAGCCGCGCTCGCGGGAACGTCCCACAGGCGGCAGCCCATAGTCCGAGCGAAGGGCTTGGTTGCGGCGGGTCCTGAGGAAGAGTCCCAGTTCCTTGCGTCTCTCATCTTTCACGAACCCAACACTATTACTCTGGTACTTTCACTACTAGTAGCAGCACCGTCTTCCACCCGCTGTAGAACAACAGCAGGATGGTACTTATGCCTGCACTTCGCTCCAGAACAGTTACCCACGGCCGCAACATGGCCGGCGCCCGCGCACTGCTGCGCGCCTCCGGCGTCGCCAACACCGACATCGGCAAGCCGATCATCGCCGTGGCCAACTCCTTCACCGAATTTGTCCCCGGCCACACCCACCTGGCCCCCGTGGGCAGGATCGTCTCCGACGCGATCCTCGCCGCCGGCGCTGTTCCGCGCGAATTCAACACCATCGCCGTGGATGACGGCATCGCCATGGGCCACTCCGGCATGCTGTACTCCCTGCCGTCCCGGGACCTGATCGCGGACTCCGTGGAGTACATGGTCAACGCACACTGCGCCGATGCCCTGGTCTGCATCTCCAACTGCGACAAGATCACCCCGGGCATGCTGATGGCCGCCCTGCGCCTGAATATCCCCGTAGTGTTCGTCTCCGGCGGCCCCATGGAAGCCGGCCGCGTGACCCTGACCGACGGTTCCGTGCGTTCCCTGGACCTGGTGAACGCGATTGCCGACGCCGTGGACGAGTCCATCTCTGATGAAGACATCAACCTCATCGAAGAGAACGCCTGCCCCACTTGTGGCTCCTGCTCCGGCATGTTCACCGCCAACTCCATGAACTGCCTCGCCGAGGCGATCGGCCTGGCCCTCCCGGGCAACGGCTCCGTGCTGGCGACCCACACCGCCCGCAAGGCGCTGTACGAGAAAGCCGGCGCCACCGTCGTCGAGCTCGTCAAGCGCTATTACGACGGCGACGACGACTCCGTGCTGCCGCGCTCCATCGCCACTGCCGAGGCTTTCGATAACGCCATGGCGCTGGACATCTCCATGGGCGGCTCCACCAACACCATCCTGCACCTGCTGGCTGCAGCCCAGGAAGCGGGCGTGGAGTACGGCCTGGCCGAAATGGACGCCAAGTCCCGCCAAGTGCCGTGCCTGGCCAAGGTGGCCCCGAACGTCGCTGGGGACAAGACGTATTACATGGAGGACGTGCACCGGGCCGGCGGCATCCCCGCCCTGCTGGGTGAGCTGAACCGCGGTGGCCTCCTGCACAAGAACGTCCACTCCGTGCACTCCAACGATCTTGATGGCTGGCTGGACGACTGGGACATCCGCGGCGGCAAGGCCACCCACGAGGCCCAGGCATTGTGGCACGCGGCCCCCGGTGGCGTCCGGTCCTCCACGGCGTTCTCGCAGTCGAACCAGTGGACCACCCTGGACACTGACGCTGAGGGCGGCTGCATCCGTTCCGTGGAGCACGCTTTTTCCAAGGACGGAGGCTTGGCGGTGCTGCGCGGCAACGTCGCAGTGGACGGTGCCGTGGTCAAGACCGCAGGCGTGGACGAGTCCATCTGGATCTTCGAAGGCCCCGCCGTTGTGTGCGAATCCCAGGACGAAGCCGTGGAAAAGATCCTGAACAAGTCCATCAAGGAAGGCGACGTGGTGGTCATCCGCTACGAAGGCCCCCGAGGCGGCCCGGGTATGCAGGAAATGCTCTACCCAACCTCGTTCCTCAAGGGCCGCGGCCTGGGCAAAAAGTGCGCCCTCATCACGGACGGCCGCTTCTCCGGCGGCACCTCAGGCCTGTCGATCGGGCACATTTCCCCGGAGGCTGCCTCCGGCGGCGCCATCGCCCTGGTGGAGGACGGCGACATCATCAGCATCGACATCACGCAGCGCTCCCTCCAATTGCAGGTCTCGGACGAGATTCTCGCTGAACGCCGCGAAAAACTCGAAGTCAACGGTGGCTACAAGCCGAAGGACCGCGAACGCCACGTGTCTCCCGCGTTGCGCGCCTACGCCGCCATGGCACTGTCCGCGGATAAGGGCGCCGTCCGCGACGTCTCCCTGGTGGAGAACCTCTAAAGGTCCCGTCGTCAGCGAAAGCCGCCTGCCGCCGTCGTGCTTCACTGAGGTACGACGGCGGTGCGGCGCCAACACAAACGTCGACCTGCCCGTATGGGCAGGTCGACGTCTTGCGGTTGGGGGCTGAACTAGTTGATGGCTGCCTTCAGTTCCTTGGCTGCCACTTCGGGATCTGCAGCGCTGTAGATGGCGCTGCCTGCAACGGCGACGTCGGCGCCTGCCAGCTGGACTGCTGCGATGGTTCCAGCGTTCACGCCGCCGGCCACTGAGAACGGGACGCGTGCTTCCTCGCCAGCGTTAAGCAGGGTGCGCAGGTTGTATCCGGGCTGCGCCTGCTCATCCAGGCCCGCGTGGAACTCGACGAACTTGGCGCCCAGCGCACGGGCTTCCTTGGCGCGGGAAACCTTGTCCGCCACACCAATCAGGTCCACCACGATGCCCTTGTTGTGGGCCTTTGCGGCCTTGACCGCGCCGGCAATGGTGGAGTCGTCGGCCGTGCCCAGAACGGAAACCAGGTCCGCTCCGGCGTTGAACGCGATGTCGGCTTCGAGCTCGCCGGCATCCATGGTCTTCATATCGGCGAAAACGATTTTGGTGGGGTGGGCTTCCTTGATGGCGGTGACGGCGGAGAGACCGGCGGCCTTGATCAGCGGCGTGCCGAGTTCGATGATGTCCACGTGCTCGGCCACTTTGCCGGCCAGTTCAAGGGCGTCCTCGACGGTGAGGAGATCCAGTGCTACCTGAAGTTTCATGGGGTTTTTCTTTCTTTCGGAGGGTTTGCTTTGGAACGGTGGTACGGGCTTTGGGGCGGGCTACTCGAGGTTGGCGTGGCGCAGCCAGAGTTGCTCGGCAGGCTCGTCGGTGTTCTCCCAGAGGGTTTGGAACACTGCCTCGGTGGCGAGGAAAAGGGATTGCTCGAACAGGCTGCCGGAGTACTGGCGGGAAAGGCTGGAGCCATGATCGGTCTTTTGGGCGGCGGGAATGATCACCAACGCATCGGCCAGGCCGGCCAGGGGTGATCCCGGGTTGGTGGTCACCGCAGCGACGTCCGCGCCGGCGGCTATGGCTGTTTCGGCTGCCTTGACCACGCCGGAGGTGGTCCCTGAGCCGGAGGCCACCACAAGGAGGTCGCCGGAGGCGATGGCAGGTGTTGTGGTGTCCCCAGCGACGTGGACCGTCAGGCCCAGATGCATGAGGCGCATGGCTGCCATGCGGAGAACCAGCCCGCTGCGGCCTGCCCCGGCGAGGAAGACCCGTTCCGCCCTGTGGATTCTTTCGGCGAGGACTGCCAACTGACGGACGTCGATCGCGTTGGTGGTGCCCACCATCTCGCCCTGGATCAGGGACAGGTTGAGGGCGGCCTGGGCCGGTGCTTGGCTCAGGGCGGCCTTTTCTTCGACAGCGTCCACACTTTCTCCTTCAGTTGCCGTGAATGTCTTCCCTTCCAGCTTGGTGCACTTCACGGGTGGGGGTAACGCTGTTTTGGGACGGCTTTTACTACCCCTTTGGGTAGTGCCCGCCCGTCACTGGCACGTATGCTGGGCCGATGCAGAACTGGGACCTACTTCACTCCGTCAGCGACCTCGCTGCCGCGCCTCTGAACCGCATCGCAGAAAGCCTCCGTCAGGCCACGCTCCCGTTCCTGGCAAGCAGCGCCTTGGTCATCTTCACCGAGGACTGCACCGGCCGGCCCCAGAAAAAGGCGGGCGATGAAGGCGTCGTCAGCCGTGTTTCCATCGCAGAATTGGACCGGCTAAGGTCGGCGATGCCGGGGGAGGATCCGTGGCGGACTTCTGCGGTCATCGCCGGTGAGGAGCGGGAGGTACTCGCCCTGGGCTACGCGCCCAGCCAAGCGCTGCTGGTCTTGACAGACCCGTCCGTGACTGCCGTGACTGCGGGGCTGGAAGGACCGGCAGGATCGGAAGCACTAGAGGAGGCTCTCCGGCTTCTGACCTACCTTTGGCGATTAACTGCCCGACGCATCCAGGAGAAAGTAACCGACGCGCCGCCGTCGTACCTTTTGGAATCGCGGGCCGCATCCGCTGAGCGGATCCGTGTGACCGCCGAGTTGGTAGACCAGCACTCCACCACGCTCGAAACCCTGCTCGCGGCCCTGCGGTCGACGTCAATGAACGACGCCGCGGCGCGCGCCACCGTGACCGACCTCGCCGTCAAAGCCCTGGTGGATCTGCGAACCCTCAGCGACCGCACCAGCGACCTGGTGGAGGAACCGGTAGTGACGGCTTTCGAACGGCTGCGCGAGGACCTCCGGCCCCTGATGCACTTCAGCAATATCGACATCCAGTTCATCGAACCGCCCGCCAACGGGCGTGCACTCCCAGGCGAAGTGGCCCATGCCGCGCGTGCCGTTGTCCGCGGGCTGGTCCTGGCCATCGCGGAGCAACCGGATGTCCGGAGGGTCCGTGCGCAGTGGGATTGCGATGGCGAGAACCTGTTGATCAACGTGCGCGACGACGGGCTGGGCGCACTCTCACCGGATTCGCCCAGCATCGCCCGGCTGCAACAGCGGGTGCAGGCCGTTGACGGGCGGATGGCCCTTGAAGTGATGC
Organism: Arthrobacter sp. YN; assembly: GCF_002224285.1. Taxonomy (GTDB): domain Bacteria; phylum Actinomycetota; class Actinomycetes; order Actinomycetales; family Micrococcaceae; genus Arthrobacter. Next base: position 412,078 of record NZ_CP022436.1, read on the forward strand.
AAGGCTGGGGCGCGGACATTTCCGTGGTGCTGCCGCTGGATCCACCGCCGGCACCCGGCAGTGACGTGGCCGTCTGGGATCTGGCACCCCGCGAGCTGGAGGTCCTGCAACTGCTCACCGCTGGGCAGCGGAACCGGAGCATCGCCGGTGCCCTGCACATCAGTGAAAACACAGTGAAGTTCCACATCCGAAATCTCTTCCGGAAACTCGACGTGCGTTCCAGGGCTGAGGCAATTGCCTTGGCGCACTCGGCGGGGCTGCGGTAACGGCCACATGGAGTCCCTTGTGGGCTATCTTGTAACTCCGCCCTGGATGAAATCCTCGCCGCTCCGCCGCCGGCGTGAGACTGCCAGAGCTCCTGATGGGCTCCGTCTACTAGTTACCGGAAGCACGTGACGGGAGGCCCAACACTTCCTACGATTAGGCCTATGGAACCCAATGGGAGTGCCGAACACATCCGAAGCCTGCACGAGTTGGTGGTCGGCAGCTCGGATATCCATGCCATCCTCAACGGTGTGACCGGATTCGCGTCCGATGCGATGAGCAAAGTGGCTGGTGAAAATATCGACTGTGCACTCACGCTGCGCCGCCGCAAGCGCACCGCCACCGTTGCGGGCAGCAGTGCGAGGGCGGTCCATCTGGACAAGATCGAACAGGCTCTTGGGCAGGGCCCTTGCCTGGAAGCGCTGGATGCGGGCCATCCGGTCCTGCTGGCAGACGTTGCCACCGACACCAGCTGGCCGGAGTACAGCCGGGCCTTGGCTGCTGAGGGTATTCACTCCGCCTTGGGCGTGCCCATGGACCTCGGCGAAACATCCCAGGCGGTCATCAACTTCTTTGCCCCCAATGCCGGCACTTTCACGCAAGCTGTGATCGACGAAGCTGCCGCTTTTACGGAGGTCACCGGCAGTACCTTGCGTCTTGCCATCCGGATCGAAACCGTGGAGCAACTCAACGCGGACCTGAAAACAGCAATGTCTTCCAGAACTGTCATTGACCTGGCATGTGGCGTCATCATGGCCCAGAGCCGTTGCACCCAGGACGAAGCCTTCGAGTTCCTGACCAAAGCTTCCAGCCACAGGAACCAGAAACTGCATGCCGTCGCATCGGACATCATCGCGCACTTAAGTGGCAGCACCGAAAACCACTTGCGGTTCGAGGACTGAAGCGTGTTTGGTGGACTGCATTAGCCGTACAACCCCATCAGCAGCTCCACAATCTGCTCCCGCCCGCGGGGCGGATCCTTCCTGGACCACGCCGCGTACACAGGAACCGGTGGTGCGTCCCGGACGGGGCGGTAGGTGACGCCCCGTCGCCGATATTGGTGTGCGGTGGATTCCGCGGTGATGCCTCGGGCTTTACCGCTGCCGATGAGCGTCAACCAGTCGTCAACGTCCTGGGTGGGGACAACTTCTGGCGGCCCGGCATCCTCAGGCCAAAGCTCCAGCGTGGTGCTTCCCGTCCGCAGATCCATTGCCACGGGCTTTTGCGCGATCTGTGCCAGTGTCACCGACCTCTTCGGCGCCAACACATCATCCGACGCCATGGCGCAGTAGCGTTTTTCGGCACTGATCCGGACATGCTCGACGGCGGCCGCTTCAGATAGGCGGCGGAGGATGGCAAGGTCGGTGCTTCCGTCAGCGAGGCCGGCGGTAGGTGTGTTGGACCGGACCAGTTGGAGCTCGGTGGAGGGGAAGGCGACAGCCCATCGCCGCTGGAATTCGGTGGTGTGCTCGCCCAAAGCCGACCAAGCGTAGCCGATCCGGACCTTTCCCGTGCCTGTTCCGGCGTCGCGTTCCAGATCTGCCAGGAGGGCTAGGATCCGCCGTGCCTTGGCCACAGCGCGCTCGCCGGCGGTGGTGAGGCGGGCGCTCCTGGTGGTTCGTTCCACGAGCCTGATACCCAAGGTCTGTTCCAACCCTGCGATGTTGCGTGACACCGCTGCTTGGGACATGCGCAACTCTATGGCGGCATCGGTGAAGGTGCCTTCGTCCACCACTGCCACCAAGCAGCGAAGCTGCCTCAGCTCAACGTCCATGTGCCCATCCTATTCATGCACTCAGCGTATAAATAGTGGCATCCATGCATTTAGGGGATGAACGGCCGAAGCGCAGAATTTCCCCATGATCGAGACCATGGGAGTGAGTGCAGCCAGCCCGCAGCCGTCCAGGAGAGCCGGTGGAGCGGCCACCCTCGTCGCCAGTGCACTGTCCAATCAGCTGGGTGCCGCAACTGGCTCCCTCGCCTTCCCTGTCATGGGCCCGGTTGGCGTGGTGGCGGTTCGACAACTGGTAGCGGCCATAGTGCTGTTGCCGCTGGTCCGGCCCCGGCTGCGCGAACTGGGGTGGTCCCAGTGGTGGCCCATTCTCCTTCTCGCTGTGTCCTTCGGGGCCATGAATCTTGGCCTGTACGCGTCCATTCAAAGGATTGGCCTCGGCTTGGCGGTGACGCTGGAGTTCCTGGGGCCGCTTGCCGTGGCGCTGACCAGCTCGCGACGGAAAGGCAGTGCCCTCTGCGCAGTGGCGGCAGCTGCGGGCGTCATCGCCATAACGCAACCCCAGGCATCCATGGACTTCACGGGCATTGGGCTTGGTCTCATTGCTGCCTGCAGCTGGGCGGCCTACATTCTCCTCAACCGGACCGTCGGCCGACGCGTTCAGGGCATTCAAGGGACGGCGGCCGCAACAGGGGTGTCCGCCACGCTGTTCCTGCCCGTCGCCGTCGTGATTTTCATGAGTCAGCCTGTAGACGGGTTTTCGGTCCTGTGCGCAGTGGGTGCCGGGATTCTGGCGTCCGTGCTCCCATACGTGGCAGACCTGATCGCTCTGCGGAGGGTTCCTGCCCATCTGTTCGGCGTGCTCATGAGCATCAACCCCGTGTTTGCTGCGTTGATCGGAGCCGTCGCCCTGCACGAGGAACTTGCCGTGGGTCAATGGGCCGGCATTGGATTGATCGTCGCGGCCAACGCTGCCGTGCTGTTGCTGGGCAGACATGTGAAACCGCGTGGGAGTCACAAGGAGAAAAGCCACGACGCCGGCGGCTGAGTCTAAGCGGCTTCGTCGCTCCGGGTACGCGGCGGCGGCAGGCGCCCCGCACCGCCGTCGGGCCTCTTGCGTTGGAAGGGGATGGAGCCGGGAGCAGCAGGCGCGGTGGTATTTTCGAGCGTCTTTTTCGTCCGTGGCCGGGCCATCAGCAGCGCGGCGAAAGGTGCCAACAACAGCAGGAGGGTCACCGCGCCCACCCCGGCCACGCCGGCCAGGAAGACCAATCCCGCCATGAACAAGAGGTGGATATCCGGTGCGTCGGTAAACGCAAGGGAGGCCGTCATGGCCATTCCGTTTGGTGACTTCACATCGTGCTCCTGGGCGCATCCGTTGGGTGTTTTTCCGTCTACTGATATGTGGGCGGGTCACCGGAAATGTGATGCGATTTCAGGAGGCGGTGTTGTTCAGGGTTGGCGCAAAGGCATGTCCTTGGCCAGTTTTACGACGATCTTCTTGTCGTTACCCGGATCCATGGGGTCGTACCAGAGGGTGGTGTCCTGGCCGTCCACTACAGGCTCTGCGGCTGTGATCAGCAGTGCCCTTTGGACCCAGCGTTGGACCCCGCTCAGGTCATGGAACGTAAACGTGACAGTGGTGAGGATCTTCGAGCTGTCGCTGAACGAGAGGTAGCCCTTGTCGGTGACTCTGGCGGACGTCATGGTGCCAGTGCTCATTACTTCCGCCTCCCGTCGGGCGGCGCTCCTGCGGGCCCTTGCGCCGATGATTCCCAGGCTGCCGAGGAACAGGAAGATGGCCAGGCACCCGGCGGCCACCCACGTGAGTATCGGCGGATAGTTCAGTTGGACCGCGGCGGCTCCCACACCAAGCGTGGCACCAAGCCATGCCAGGGTTCCGCCCAGTGTCAGCCCGAGATTGCTGCTCCTGATGGCCACCGCAGTCCACGCGATGGAGCTCAGGACGAGGAGGGGGATGCTCGCAATGATGGCGGTCATGGCGAGGGCCGGAGGCTCGACGTCTTCCAGTACTGCCAGATGAGGCCAGCCGTAGCCTGCTGCGAGTCCGCCGATGAACTGGAAGCCCAGCGGCAGCGCAAGGCGGACCGGACCAGGGCGTTTGTTGGCGCGGAGTTTCCTGGCGGCGATCGGATCTACGGTGCTCATGGAGCCCATTAAACCGTGCAGGTGGAAGCGACGGGGCTCAGTCCTGCAAATGCTGTTGTGGCGGCCGGAATCATCAAGGCCAAATATTTCTCCAAACGCCGCGTCACGTTTCCGCAGGTCAACGCACATATTGAGTGCCCATGTCGTTGAACCGCGGACTGCGCCGTTGCCCTTTTCGGCTGCGTTGCGGTTCACCGACGGAGTTGGCAGCGATGGGTGTGGCGGGTTCTGGGGCCCGCCCGGGGCGCCGTCGCTGCGTAAACCGGGCTAGTGCGGTCGGTCGTCTGAGTCGCGACCGGCCGCACGATCCGGTGAACAGCAGCATGGTGAGCGCACCGGAAGCCCACTGTCAGCGGGTCCGGACTATGGTGCATGGTCCTGCGGTGAACCTAGACTGACCGCATGGCGCAGACCCAGACCCGCACTGTCCGCGTTGTTTCCCTGGCATTCGTAGCTTCTGCCTTCCTGGCGGGCTGCGCGGGAAGCGGCACCAGCCCGTTCGTCGGAATCTGGGGTGATGCCAGCGACGCCAAACAACCATCCCTTGACATGAAGTCCGACGGCAGTGCCACCGGAACGGATGGCTGCAACAGGCTCGTCGGCTCCTGGAAAGAGGACGGAAAAACCGTATCGTTCGGAGGTTTCTCGTCTACTCGGATGGCATGCCAAGGCGTTGACACGTGGCTCTCGAACGCTGCCACCGCCAAGATCCAGGAAGACGGAAAACTGGCTGTTTTCGGCCAAGGCGGGGATCAGCTCGGCACACTCGCTGCCGGCAAGTAGCCCCCAGCGACAAAGAGTCATCAACGGATATTTGGGGGGAACCGTGTTGGATTTACGTGGTGAGGGTGTGGAACAGGCCGTTTCTACGGGAACTTTGCCCGGTTGGCAGCAAGTTGATTCGCTGGTGGCCGCGTCGCATGAGCGGAACCGTGCATGCAGCGAAGGCGCGGTGGCGGACTACATTCCTGCCCTTGCCCAGACCGATCCGGAGCTTTTCGGTGTCTGCGTGGTTGAGGTGGACGGCGGAGTGCATGTGGCCGGTGACTCTGATGTGAAGTTCTCCATCCAGTCCATCTCCAAAGCGTTCGTCTACGCACTGGTGTGTGAAGCGTTCGGGCACGCTGCCGTAGCTGAGCTGGTGGGGGTGAACAACACCGGTTTGGCGTTCAACTCGGTGATGGCGATCGAACTCAACAATGGTCATCCCATGAACCCCATGGTCAACGCCGGGGCCTTGGCCACCACCGCGCTGATGCCCGGCAGGACGCCGGATGAGCAGTGGGCCGCCATCCATTCGGGGTTGTCCGCTTTCGCGGGCGGCGACCTGGTGCTGGATGAAGAGGTCTACGCGTCCGAGGCCGCCACGAACACCCGCAACAGTGCCATTGCCCGCCTCCTGGAGAGCTACGGCAGGATGGGGCGTGATCCATTGGACGTGGTGGATGTCTACACCAGGCAGTGCTCCCTGCTGGTCAGTGCCCGCGATCTCGCCATCATGGGCGCCACACTTGCAGACGGCGGGGTCAACCCGGTGACGGGCAAACGCGTAGTCTCGGCGGACGTATGCCGGGATACCTTGGCGGTTCTTGCAGCCAATGGACTGTACGAGCGGTCAGGGGAGTGGTTGTTCGAAATCGGACTCCCCGGCAAGTCAGGGGTGTCCGGTGGCCTGCTGACGGTCTCACCCGGTAAGGCCGGAATTGGAGCCTTCTCGCCACGGCTGGACACCGCGGGAAACAGCGTGCGCGGCCAGCAGGCCACTGCGTATCTCTCCCGCGTCCTCGGTCTGAACATCTTCGCTTCACAAGCGCACGTACCGGACGAAAAATCCACGATTGTCCCCTAGTACAGCTAGTACAGCTAGTACAGCAGCGGTGGCGTGGGGTGGGGCGCACTGGGCACGCTACGTTCCAGTGGCCCGCATGCTGTTGTTCCGCTTCTCATGCGTCAGTTCAGCCAAACCGAGGGCCTCCAGCAGAGGAGGCATGTACATTCCGAACCGGCCACGGTAGCCCTTGCGAAGTCCGTACCAGCCACCCACGGGATTGTCGGCGCTCCGGCCCCACGCTTCGACGGTTCCAGGAGCGGCGTCTTTGCCCTCGTCGGCGGCGCCAAGAGGTACCCAATCGCCTTGCTCCAGCAGCCAGGCGTGGAGGTCCTCGATTCCGCGGAGTTGGTAGAGCAACGTGGTGGATCCCACGCGGCAAACCAGAGTCGGGGGATCAGCGGCCTCGTCCTTATACATGGTGTAGTCGGAGGATCCCGGCGGAGTGGTGAGCTGCCACGGATCGTCTTTGGTACCTGCGGCCATGGTGTGTCCTTCCTGGGGTGGTGCCCACGCTACACAGCGTCGGGCTGAGTGTCTGCAGTCTCAGCATCGGAGGCACCCGAGGTCAAGGGATTCTGGATCTCATCCGTCATCATGCGTGCCACGAAGAGGGCAACAAAAGCCATGATGGGGCACGCCAACCCGCCGACGAAAAAGATCAGCCAGATCGGAACCACCTCCGCGATGGGGCCGGCGAGGGCCATGGAGACGGGCATCAGGGCCAAGGAAACAAAGAAGTCAAGGCTGGAAATCCGGCCCAGCAGATGCCGTGGCACGCGCCGCTGCAGCAACGTTCCCCAGATGACGGTGCCGATCCCCTCGGTGACTCCGAAGATCAGCATGGCAGCGCCGAGCATCCAAAAGCTGTTCATGAATCCAATGGCCGCCACGGGCAGGCTGCCGAGGCCCCACGTCAGCACCATGACTGTGAGGTAGCGGCGGGGGAGACGAAGGGATGCCGTTGCCAGGGCGGCGATGGCGCTTCCTACGCCCATGATGGCCAGCAGGAACCCGAACATCCTCGAGTCGCCGCCCAGTTGGTCCTGGACCACGAACGGCAGCAGGACCTCGATGGGCCCGATGAGGAACAGCACGGACAGGCAGGCCCAGATCAGGGTCCACAGCAGCCAAGGGGTGCGGATGGTGTAGCTGAACCCTTCCGCGAGGTCCTTGAAGAGGGACGACTTCGCTGGTGTCCCATCGGTACCAACCGCGTCCACCCCCAGAGTTTGCCGGCTCAGGAAGTTCACGATTCCGAATGCCAGCAAATGACATACGGCAACACCCGCCACAGCGTGTGCCGGTGACAGTGCTGCCACCAGGATTCCGGCAAGTGCCGGGCCCGCTGCCTGTTGCAGGACCGGCCGCACGGTGCCCTCCAATCCATTGGCGGCCAGGAGGTCGTCGGCAGGCAGGATACGCGGCAGGATTGCCGAGTACGCAGGGAAGAAGAACGCCTGCCCCACCCCCAGGACGAAAGCACCGATGGCCAAGTGCCACAGCTGAAGGACGTCAAGCATGGCCAGCGCCGTGATGGTCGCGATGACTGCCAGGTTGGCGCCTTCCACCGCAATGATCAGGAGCCGTTGAGGGAGTCTGTCGGCCGCAATGCCTCCGGCCAGCACGAAACCCACCAGGCCCAGGCTGGCAGCAGTGGCCACCAGTGACAGTTCCAACGGGCCGCCGCCGAGGTGGATCACTTCATAGACCATCGCCACTGCCCACATGCCCGATCCAAAAATGGAAATGGACAGCGCGGAAATCAGCACCCGGAATTCCCGGTGCGCAAACGGACGCAGCGCTCTTAACGCAGCCATTTCACCAGCCTAGACCTGGGAGTTGGCGCTGTGGAAGGCGCGCCTGCCGATGGCGCGTGCGGTAGGAACCTGGGTTATGAAGCGCCCGACGGCGGTGCGTCGTCGTCGTCGATGTCCGGGCCTTCCGCCGGATCCTGGCTGTGGATGCCGGTATCGTGCGAAATCCAGCCTTCCGTTTCACCCTCCGCCGGGGCGTCGGTGTGGTGTCGGATGACGTGTTCGTTCTTTTCCGAGGCGTTCATAACGGATACTTCCTGCCCTGGGTGGACTGCTTCCGTGAGTGCCCTCAGTCTACGCCGTGGCAGCTCTGCTGGGACGTCCGCTGTGCGCGGAATAGTATCCACATAGCGCCCCGGGGAGGTCTCGCAGGTCAGGGGTGTGGCATAGGCTGAATCCAGCAGTTCCCAGTATGACGACCCAGCTGCCAAGGAGAGGTGAAGATGCCCAAGCGACCCAACCCGGCGGTGAAAATCGCCCAAGAGACAGCCCATAACGCAGTCTTCGATCAGGAAGGCAACACCAAGCCCGGCGTCCATAATGTCCTGCTGAAGGCCGTCGAAGTCCAGCGCCCCTTGGTGCTGGCCAACCTGCGCAGGCTGCAGCGCAGACACCCGAATGACACCCCGGCCCAGCTCGCAGCGAAACTTGAGCGCCACTACTTGCTCGCCATCTCCGGTGGAGGTGCAGCGGTGGGTGCAACGGCCGTCGTTCCTGGCATCGGAACCGCAGCGTCCCTGGGACTTTCCGCGCTCGCCACCGTGGGCTTCCTGGAGACCACAGCGCTCTATGCATCGTCCTTGGCGGAGCTCCACGGCATCCGGCTCACTGATCCCGTGCGTGCACAAACCATGGTCATGGCCATCATGCTGGGCGAGGAAGGAACGTCCATGCTCGGGGCGCTGAGTGGCCAGTCGCTCGGCCGCGGCAAGGGCGTCACCAACGCATGGGGCAGGACCCTTACCAAGAAGATTCCGGGAAGCGGCTTTGGTGTCATCCGCGACTCCATCCAGCGGGCCTTCCTCAAAAACCTTGTGAAGCGCCAAGGGACCGCGTTCCTGGGCCGTGCTTTGCCGTTCGGCGTGGGCGCAGTGGTGGGTGGTGCCGGCAACCTCATGATGGGCCGCGCCGTGGTTTCCACCGCGAAGGAAGCCTTCGGTCCGCTGCCGGACACCGTCCCGGGTGAGCTGCTCCCCAATGCACCAAAGAATGCCGTCGTTCCCGAAGCGGCCGAAACCCTCACGCTGGAAGGCGGTAACAGTGGACCTGAACGCTGATCTCGGGGAGTCTTTCGGCTCCTGGTCCATGGGTGACGACGCCACGATGTTCCGTATCGTGAGCAGTGCCAACGTGGCCTGTGGCTTCCACGCCGGTGATCCCCTCACCATGTTGGACAGCTGCCGGGCGGCGTTTGAACTGGATGTCCGCGTAGGAGCGCATGTGGGCTACCGGGACTTGGCGGGCTTCGGCCGGCGTTCCCTGGACATGACCTTCGACGAACTCTTCGGCGACGTTCTGTATCAACTCGGCGCCCTCGATGGGATGGCCCACGCTGTGGGAGCGTCGGTGGATTACGTGAAGCCGCATGGCGCGCTCTACAACCGGATTGTCCGTGATGCCGAGCAGGCCGAGGCCGTAGTCGCGGCCGTCCACGCCTACGATCCCGGGCTGCCCGTGCTTGGCTTGCCGGGCTCCGAATGGCTGAAGCTCGCAGAAGAATCCGGTCATCCAGTATTCCGCGAGGCGTTCGTGGACCGTGCCTACCTTCCGGACGGCACACTTGTACCCCGTACCCAGGACGGCGCAGTGCTGCATGACCCCGCTGCTGTGGTGGCTCAGGCCGTGAGGCTGGCAACGCGCAAGGAAATCCTGGCCATCGACGGAACTGTCGTCCCTGTAGTGGCTGATTCCTTGTGCATTCACGGAGACACGCCGGGGGCTGTCACCATGGCCGCTGCTGTCCGGGAAGGTCTTGAGCAGGCCGGAGTGCAGATTGAGGCGTTCGCGTAGACCTGATGCTGCGTAGGCCACGTTCTGCTGGTTCGTGAAGGAGGAGTTTGCCGGATGAGTGCAGTGGTGGTGGTCCCCGGAACGCTGACGCTTGCCCTCAAGCCCGATCAAGCCCTGGATCGGAGGTCCCTGCACCTGGCCAACGCCTTGCTGGGAAATCCTGAACATGCGGCTGGACTCGAGGTGCTGGTGGGCGGCCTGAAGCTGAGATTCGTGACCGGTTCGGCTGTGGCTGTCACCGGCGCCGAGGGTGTGGTGACGCTCAACGGCTCAGAATTTCCGCTGAACAAAGCGGTCAGGGTAGCTCCCGGAGCAGTGTTGGACTTCGGCCCGGCGTTGTTTGGGATCCGTTATTACGTAGGGGTCCAAGGTGGTGTGTCGGCGCCGCCCGGCGAAGCGCTGTCCACCGGTGCGTCCGTAACGTTCGGAAAGCCACACGGCCAAGGTGTCCCTGAGGTCACCCACCCCGCCCGGCGGGCACTGGATCCCGAGAGACCGGTAGTTGCCAGGGTTTCACGTATGCCAGAGGGGCCGGACGACCCGCAGGCCCGGAATATCGACGCCGGCACGTGGCTTCGGTTGACCACGGAACCGTGGACTCTCTCGCCGAAATCGGACCGCGTGGGTGCGCGATTGCTGGGTCGGCCGCTTGAGGTTGGACAAACGCCTCAAGCTGCCGAAACCCAAGCAGCCCATCCTCAACCGCTGGCCTTGGGCGCAGTGGTGCTGCCGCCGTCGGGCCTTCCCGTCATTGCGTTGGCCGGTCGTCCGGCAGCGGCCAAATCGCCGGTGATTGCCGTGGTGCGCGACGAAGACCTGGACCTGATCGGCCAAGCAAGGCCAGGGCAGATGGTGCACTTGCTCGGCTGAGAAAAAGCGGGGTCGATTTTCTCAAGAACGGCATTTCATGAGAATCTCAGCCCCGCCGTTTTTCGGCCAGTCGCTGCACCTGCCACCCATGGACGTCGGCCAGCCACTCCAACGGAGCGGACGGGCCAACCCTCGGGTCTTCGGCCTCACGGTCATCTTTCAGCGCCTGCACGTAGGCGCGATCCAGAGCAATGCGTTCCCGCAACTGCCCAGCCTGGCCCACTGAGCCGTGGCCCGGGACGACGGCAACAACATCGCCGGCCACGGAATCGAAGAGCCGCAACGCTTGAAGGTAGTCATTGAGGGGATCTGCTGCCTCGAGGTCGAGGAACGGCATCAGGATGTCGGACAGCATGTCGCCGGCTACCAGGACACCGGTCCCCTCGATCAGGAGCGCTGCGTGGCCAGGGGCGTGGGCTTGATGCTCCAGAATGCGGACGGTGGGTCCTTCCCACGGGATCCTTACAGTGTCGGCAGGCAGCCCCGAAATGAGGCCGAGCAGCTCCATCGGGATCTCCTCGGCATGCTCCGGAGGCAACCCTTCGGCTACCTGTTCCTTCCAGTCAGCAGCGGCCAGGACCGACTGGATGGAGGCCGCGCAGCGCGCCGTGCCGTAGCGGGGCGGGTTGCCGAAGTCCGGGTGCCAGAGCACGTGATCCCAATCTGGGTGGGTGGAGAATCCCGCCACCACAGGCTGGCCCAACTCGCGGAGGTCGTCCGCGATGGCGGCCATTTCGTTGACCGTAATGCCGGGATCGATCAGCAGGACACCGTCCCGACCCTGCACCACCGTGCAGTTGCTCTGGATGAATTCGCTCTCGTGAACCAGAACGCCCTCCGCGACGCGAGTCAGCATGGAAGTGCCTCCCTTTAGAGTTTCTGCGCCAGCATGACCAGGATCCCGCTGGGCCCGCGGAGGTAGGTGAGCTTGTAGGCGTCACCATAGGTAGCAACGCCGCGCAGGGGGTGGCATCCGTGCTTGGCGGCGATCTCCAAGGCTTGATCGATATCGTCCACCGAGAAAGCAACCCGGTGCATGCCGATCTCGTTGGGAAGGGTGGGGTTTGTCTCGATCGCGTCAGGGTGGAGGTATTCGAAAAGCTCCAGTTGGCCGTTGCCATCCGGAGTCTGGAGCACCGCAATCTTTGCGTGGTTGCCGTCCAGCCCAACTGCCGTATCGGCCCACTCACCGCTGACCGTGTCACGGCCCAGCACGGTGAGGCCGAGATCCGTGAAGAAGGCGATGGTTTCTTCAAGATCCCGGACAGCGATACCAACGTTTTCAAGTTTGATCGGCATGCGTTGAAGGTACCAAGGCCCACGGGATAGCTCCAGAGCGCCGCCGGTGACTAGCCGAACAGCAGGTGCGCCACCGTAAAGATCGCGAGCCCGGCCAAGGCACCCACCACGGTGCCGTTGATGCGGATGTACTGGAGGTCCTTGCCCACTTGCAGCTCGATCTTCTGGGACGTTTCCTCAGCATCCCAACGCGCCACGGTGTCAGAGATGACGCCTGCGATGTCCGAGCGGTACGTGTTCACCAGGTAACCCGCCGCGTCTCCGATCCAGGCGTTGACCTTGCCGGCCAATTCGTCGTCGTTGACCAGCCGTGTACCGAAATCGCGGACGGCGCCCTTGAAGCGCTGGCTCAGTTCACTGTGCGGATCGTCGACGGCGTTGAGCAACGCAGTCTTCACGGTTCCCCACGTGCGGGACGCCAGTTCGCGGACCTCGGGGTCGCCGAGGATCTGGGCTTTGATGGACTCTGCGCGCTCGATCATGGCGGGATCATGCTGAAGGTCCTGGGCCAGATCCTTGAGGTAGGCGTCGATCGACTGGCGCACTTGGTGGTTCTGGTCAGACTGAACAGCGCGGACAAATTTGGAGAGCTCCACGTACACCCTGTCGCTCACCAGGCCGTCCACGAACGTGGGCACCCAGAGGGGCGAGCGATCCGAGACCAGTCGGTTGACCGTGGCGTGGTTCGCATCCACCCAGTCGGCGGCGCGGTCAACCAAGAGGTCAACAAGGGTGTGGTGGTGGCCGTCGGCGAAGATCCGTTCAGCCATCCGTCCCACGGGCGGTCCCCATGGCGGGGTGAGCAGGTGCTTACGGACCATTCCCTCGATGACTGCCTGTACGTCGTCGTCGTTCAGGACGGTGAAGGCGCCACGGATGATCGCGCCGCCTTCCTTCGCCACGCGTTCGGCTCCGCCCGGCGCAGACAACCACGTGCCGGCCTTGCGGGCAATATCCATGCTGGCCAGCTTGTCCTGCACGACTTCCTGGGAGAGGAAGTTGCTCTCCACGAAGTCGCTGAGTGATTCGCCGATCTGGTCCTTGCGGCGCGGAATGATGGCCGTGTGGGGGATTTTCAGGCCCATGGGGTACTTGAACAGCGCAGTCACCGCGAACCAGTCGGCCAACGCGCCCACCATTCCACCTTCGGCGGCCGCCCGAACGTATTCCAGCCACGGATACTGCTTCTGGAACGCGAACGCCACGGTGAAGATCACCGCCATGGCGATCAGCAGCGCCAGCGCCAACCGTTTCATACGGAGCAGTGCGGCCGCTTTTTCCATGTCACCTGCTGAAAGGTCGACGGCGGCGCCGCGCCGTGCGCGAGCGGAACCGGCGCGAGTGGAACCTGTGGAATCCGGCCGGTGGGGCAACGGATTGGGGTTGGTGACGTCTTCAGTTGGGATTTGTTCAGAGTTCACCTGCATGAGCCCAGCGTATCCCCCGCAGATGCACGGAGGTGGGCTACCGTGTCTGCATGACTAGCGACGACTTCGCCCCGGGCCGGCCCAAGGTCTACGCCCATCGCGGCGCGAGTGCAGCCTTCGCCGAGCACACCAGGGCGGCTTATCTGCAGGCAATCGCCGACGGCGCCGACGGTGTGGAGTGCGATGTCCACCTGACGCGGGACCAGCACGTGGTGTTGCTGCACGACGCCAACCTGGACCGGACGTCCACCGGCACGGGGCCGGTGGCGGAGCACACGTTGGAGGAGCTCCGCTCCCTGGACTTCTCGTCATGGAAGGGCGCACGCATTCCCGAGGCTTACGGGGGAGTAGCCGATCAGTTCCTGACCTTGCCGGAATTGCTGGACATCCTGCGCGGGGCCGGCCGCGAGATTGGTTTGGCGATTGAGCTCAAGCATCCCAGTCCTTACCGGCTCAAGCTGGAGGACGGGGTGTTGGCCTTGCTGGAAGAAGAAGGCTGGACGCCGGAGGAGTCCCGGCTGGAGAACATCCAAGTCTCCTTCATGAGCTTCGATACCGATTCCGTCCAGCGCTTGCTGCAGAGCGTGCCAAAAGAGCACGTGTGCCAATTGGTGGACGACTTCACGGTGAAGGAGCTCCGGCAGGAACTCGGGCTGGGCTTCCTGACCGGCGGTGCGGTAGCCAACGTCATGCGTGCCACGCAGCTGGAAGCAGAACGTGTTCTGGACGCAGGCGAAGCATCAATTGCCGGCCCGGGTATTGACTACATCAGGGAGCATGCGCGCAACGTGCAGCGCTGGTTGGAAGCCGGGCGTATATTCCGCGTGTGGACTGTGGATTCGGAAAAGGACGTGGCCCTGTGCCAGGGACTTGGAATCCATGAGATCACCACCAACAAGCCGGCGCAGGTCCTCAAGCAGTTGATGGTGTCAAGCTGACTTTGGCGGCCACCCCGCTTGTGATTGAGTGGTCTCATGTCATTTCGCTGGTCAGCACAAGCAACCCGAACCACGTCCGCAGTAGCTTTGAGCGCACTGCTCCTGGCCAGCGCCGCCAAGCACTTTCGCACGCCTAAGTTCTACTACCCGGTGGTGCCGGACTACCTCTGCCGCATCGACGAGCCGGCTGGCCGCCCGAATGGACCGCTGGCAGTCATGTCCCGCGAGGAATGGGTCGCCTCGTCCGGGCTGATCGAGGCGGCTGCCGCCGTCGGGCTTCTGATCCCTGCCACGCGAAAGGTTGCCGCGGATGCCACCACGGCAATGTTCGCTGCATTCCTTGCCGGGCATATAGATGCACTTCGCCGTGCTTATGGTCCCAGCGGCACGGCAGCCGATCGCCGCATCCATACTGTCCGCCTGCCCCTGCAGATTCCGCTGATCCTATGGTCGTGGAGCTTGCGGAAATGAGCGGCAGTGCTGCTCCCGTGAAGCTGAGGGAGTCGCCGGCTTTCAAGGTCGCTGTGTCCCTGAGTATCGCCACGGGCCTCTATGGAGTGTCCTTTGGAGCCCTCTCCGTGGCGTCCGGGTTCGATTTCTGGCAGACCATGGTGTTAAGCCTGTTGCTGTTCAGTGGCGGATCGCAGTTCGCCTTCATTGGTGTTGTGGCAGGTGGTGGCTCCGGAGTGGCGGCCATGACGGCCAGTGCCTTGCTGGGGTTACGCAACGGCATCTACGGCATGCAGATCAACGCGATGCTCCGTCCGGGCGGATGGAAGCGTTATGTTTCGGCGCACATCACCATCGACGAATCGACAGCGACGGCGTCGGGCCAGTCCGATCCCGACGAGCAGCGCCGGGGGTTCTGGACCGCCGGAATCGGTATATTCATTCTTTGGAATATCTTTACTGCCATCGGGGCCCTGGCTGGGGACGCGATGGGCGACCCCAAACAATGGGGTCTGGACGGGGCCGCGGTTGCTGCATTCCTGGCCCTCCTGTGGCCACGTTTGAAGGGCCGCGAGCCCTGGGCCATCGCCGCTGCCTGCGCACTGGCCACCATTCTGGCCGTGCCCTTCGTTCCCTCGGGCGTTCCCATCCTGGTGGCGGCCGTGGTGGCAGGTGTCATCGGGTGGTTCAGCCACGCACGCCTGGACGAAGGACTGGAGCCGGACGTGGATCCCTATGCGGAGAAACACCGGCATGAGAACCCTGGAAACGGCGGCACGAAGTGAATCTGTGGCTATGGATCCTGATTGCCTGTGCGCTGGCATACCTCACCAAGCTGGTGGGCTACTTCGTCCCGGCCAAGCTGCTGGAGAGCCCACGGATCATGCACGTGGCCGGCACCATGACCATTGGCCTGCTGGCCTCCCTGACGGTGGTCAACGCTGTTGCCTCCGGCCAGGGACTGGTCCTTGACGCCCGCATCGGCGCCTTGGCGGCCGCCGCCGTCGCCCTGTGGCTTCGGGCACCGTTCCTGGTGGTGGTGATTTCCGGCGCCGCGGCCGCGGCACTCCTCAGGCTGCTCGGCTGGGGCTAGCGGTACTGCTGGCCATTGGGCTGCTGCACCGGCGGCTGTTGGCCGGGCTGCGCATAGCCCTGCTGGTAAGGCTGCGCATAGCCCTGCTGGTAAGGCTGCGCATAACCCTGCGGGTAGGCCACGAATTGCCGCCCAGCCGCCGGACCCAGGTAGGGAGCGGAACCGTAGGAGAGCATCGGCACGAAGACCACGGGCAAGAGGACCAGTCCCACGGTGTAGCCGGCATCTTTGCCGAATGACTTGGAGAGGTCGTGGAGGGCCACGATGCTGAAGTAGATTCCTGCGAACGGGATCAGGGTCAGCAGGAACCAGTACCACGGGCGCCCGGCGATCTCCATGAGCTTGATGCTGTTGTAGATCGGGACAAAAGCTGCCCACGCAGGGCGGCCTGCCTTCGTGAACATTCCCATGTAGAGCACTCCGACGATCGCAAAGACCACTGCGAAGTAAATGACCATAAGCAGCAGGACCAGGCCGGCTGCCGCAGCGGATTCGGAACCGCTGGATGAGTATGAGCTCAGGGGAATATTCATACGCCCGAGCCTAGTGCCCCACGGGCTGTCCCGCGATGGGCAGGACTCACCATCAAGTGCTGGTAATTTGCGGTTTGACGGCCTCGGCTAGAGAGCCTCGGTCAGGGTCACGCCGGGGATGCCGGACTGTTCCGGAAGCGGCCGGGTCGGGCGCTCGGTCCGGATGGCGTCCTCGACCAAGGCCACAGGACGCTTCCATGCCGCAGAGCCCGGTTCCATGGTGTCCACGGCGCCAATCAGCATGGCCACGAGCCGGACCATGTCCTCGATGGTGATGTCGCGCCGCAAGGAACCCTGGCCCTGGCCCCGCTCAAGGAGGGTGGCCATGGAGCCGATGATGCCGCGGGTGATGCCGATCAGGAGTCCGCGGCGGCCTGCGACGGCGTCGAGGAGGTTCGCGTCTTCGCTGGCTACCTGCATCACGGCATCGATGACGTTGATGAGTCCTTCTGCGGCGTCCATGCCGTCCAGGGCAGTTGCGGCGACGGGGTCTACGTGCTGGCGCAGTTGGCGTGACAACGCGGCGAGGACCAGTTGCTCTTTGTCCGAGAAGTTGCGGAACAGTGTTGCGGGGCCAACTCCGGCGGTGTTGGCAATGGTCTGCAGGGGCACTTCGGGCCCGTGTTCCCGGAAGCATTGCCGGGCGGCGGTGATAATTTTGTCCACATTGCGTGCGGCGTCTGCCCTGAGGGGCTTGCGTTCAGAGGGCTGTTCCATGCTTGTCAGGGTAGCAACGGAGCGACCTTGGCCCGTTGTTACGCGGGAGTAGGCCGTTATATGACAAACCAGTACGTGAAACACTGGATTTTATGTTGCTTGCTTTCTCAGTCGCCCCTTCGGGCCAGCCCGCATCCGCCGCCAACGGCGGACCCACCCCCGACGCTTCCGTGCACGACGCCGTCGCTGCCGCCGTCAAGATCGTCCGCGAATCCGGATTGCCCAACCAGACGGACTCCATGTTCACCACCATTGAAGGCGAATGGGACGAAGTCTTCGACGTCGTCAAGCGCGCCACTGAAGCTGTGGGCCGCTACGGCAGCCGCGTCTCCCTGGTGATCAAGGCCGACATCCGTCCCGGTTACAGCGGCGAACTGACCGGCAAGGTGGAACGACTCGAAGAGGCGATCTCCGCCACGGACTAGATCCTTCCCCAGCGAAGCCGTCGGTGCCAGACTGGGGCCCATGATTGAACACGTGGCCGAGCCCGGTTGGGTCGACGTCGAGCGTTACCTGACTGACGTCGTCGTGCGTCCTGATCCTGCCCACAAGCGGGCCTTGGCGTCCGCCGTCGAGGCCGGCATGCCGGCGATTGAAGTAGCCCCCAACGCCGGCAAGCTGCTCCGGATGCTGGTTCAGATGTCGGGGGCCAGGCGGGTCCTTGAGATCGGAACCTTGGCAGGTTTCAGCAGTATGTGGATGGCACAGGGACTGCCCGACGACGGGCGGCTGGTGACGTGCGAATTCCTCCAAAAGCACGCGGACGTGGCCCGCGCCAACCTTGATGCTGCCGGGGTGGGGCACAAGGTGGACATCCGGGTGGGTGCTGCCTTGGACACCCTTCCCACGCTGGCGGGGCAGGAATCGTTCGATTTTGTCTTCATCGATGCGGACAAGGAAAACGACTCCAATTACCTCGACTGGGCTATCCGGCTGGGGCGGCCTGGCACGGTCATCGTGGTGGACAACGTCATCTGGGACGGCGCCATCCTCGAGCCCGAACGGGACCAGGTCAACGCGCCCGGAATCGTCAAGATGCTGGACATGATGGGCCAGGATCCGCGCCTGGACGCCACTGCCATCCAGACGGTGGGCAGCAAGGGCTGGGACGGTTTCGCGATAGCGCGGGTGCGCTAGTGGATTTCACGCTTCGCCCCGCTACGGTGGACGACGCCGAAGCGATGGCCCTCATGCATGTCCAGTCGTGGCGCGAAAGCTACGGGCACCTGCTGCCCCCGGTGTTTTTCGAGCAAAAGGAAGCGGCGCTGCCCGACCGCATCCAGCGCTACCGGGACTACATCGCGGCGGGTCACGCCAGGATGCTGGCCCACGATCCCGACGGCCTCCTGGTGGGCATCGGCGCCGCAGGCCCGGGCAGGGATGAGGACAGCCCCTGCGAGCGGGAGCTTTTTATGCTCTACACCTTGGAACGCATTCATGGCCGGGGAGTTGGCCAAGCATTGGTGGATGCCTTGATCGGCGATGACCCGGCATACCTCTGGGTCCTGGACCACAACCCGCGCGCCCAGGCCTTCTATCGGCGAAATGGCTTTGTCCCGGACGGCAAGCGGCAACTATGTGATCCCTCCTGGTACTCGCTGCCGGAACATCGCATGGTTCGTCCCGGGCTGTAGCAAGTTCCCACCGCGCGAGCTGTTCCCACAGCTGATTCGTGTGGATATGGTGATCACGGGCGGTATCGATGAAGACCGCCCGGTCCGATTCCCGGGAGGAAGCATGTCTATTCCAGAGCAGGATCCAAGCCAGCAGGAAGGCCTCGCGGACGGTGGTGCGGAAGGCGTCCCCGGCATGCACGACGGCGGTGCCGACGGTGGTGCCGACGGCGGCGCAGAAGGCCCCGCGGACGGTGGTGCGGACGGCGTCCCCGGCACGCACGACGGCGGTGCTGACGGTGGTGCCGATGGTGGCGCTGACGGTGGTGCAGAAGGCCCCGCGGACGGTGGCGCGGACGGCGTCCCCGGCACGCACGACGGCGGTGCTGACGGTGGTGCCGATGGTGGCGCGGACGGCGGTGCCGGACAACAGGGCAGCCAGGTTTGAGCTCTACCAGCACTGATTTCCAGGACGCCGGCGCCGTGAAAGGCGGCGGGGTCCTGGAAACACGCTTGATCGACATCGACCAGGAGAAATTCGCCAGTGACGTCTGGGGGAGAACCGCCCTGCTGACCCGCGGTGTCAGCGACTTCTCCGATGTGTTCTCAGCCAGCGCAGTGGACGAATTGGTTTCCCGGCGCGGGCTGCGGACGCCTTTCCTGCGCGTCGCCAAGGGCGGTTCCACGCTTCCTGAGTCCTCCTACACGTCTCCGGCAGGGGTCGGCGCCACCATCTCCGACCAACTTGATGACACGGCGTTGTGGCGCAAATTCGCTGACGGAGCCACCCTCGTCCTGCAGGCGCTGCACCGCACGTGGGAGCCTGTGTCGAGTTTCAGTTCGCGGCTGAGCACTGAGCTTGGCCATCCTGTGCAGGCAAACGCGTACATCACCCCGCCGCAGAACCGGGGCTTCGATGACCACTACGACGTCCATGACGTCTTCGTGCTGCAGATCGAGGGAACCAAGCGCTGGATCATCCATGAACCGGTCCACGTAGACCCGCTGCGAAGCCAACCTTGGACGGATCGCCGCTCCGCCGTCGAAGAGGCCGCTCAAGGCGCGGCGTACATCGACACGGTCCTCGAGCCGGGCGATGTCCTTTACCTGCCACGAGGCTGGCTCCACGCCGCCCAGGCGAAGGGGAAAGTCTCCATCCATCTCACCTTGGGAATCCACACCTGGACCCGCCATGCGTTGGCCGAACACCTGGCACAGGCCGCGCTTGCCGCGCTCTGTGACGATCCAGGGATGCGCCGGTCCTTGCCATTGGGCGTCGACGGACCTGAAGAGGAGATGGCTGCAGTCCGCGAACGTCTCGCGGCCGCTGTCCTTGAAGCCGATACCACGTCCCTTTTCCACCGCGCCCGAAGGGGACAAGGGCGTCCGGCTCCGCTTGGTCCGGTGGCCCAGCTCGCGGCCATTGACGGACTCAGGCCAGAGTCGCTGGTTCGTCTTCGGGAGGCCCTGGAAGCACGGTTTGATGGCTCACGCCTCACCACCCGCGTCGGTTGGCTGGACTTCCCCGAGGAAGATCTGCCGTCCGTGCGGCGCCTGCTGGAGGGTGGGGATTACCTCGCGGCGGACATCGGCCTGGAACTGGCCGGGAGGTTGTTGCGCGCAGGAGTTCTTGTCCCTGTCGCACAATGACATCCCCGGCGGCCGCAACGGGACGCTTCTTCTGCGCGGAAACTGCCCGGGTGCGCGGCGACTCGATGGCAGGCACAGCGTCACCCGGCCTCGTCTGGGTCCTCATTGAGTACCGGGGCGCGTGGCCGCCCAACGGCTTTGACGCCCTTGATCTGGAGGCGGGGACCAAAGCGCTCGTCATCACTGCCGCGCGGACGGCAAATGCGCGGATTCTCCTGGTGCGGCGGCCCGGCCCTCGACGCCGCCCGGGTCCGGGCAGATGGGCCGTACTTCGCCATGAAAGCGCCGGCGCCTATCGACAGCACTGGGGAACGTGGGAGCGGGATGAGGACCTCGCCGGGATAGTTTCAGCCCTGGCATCTCCCGGGGAGCCCGGTTTTCCCCCGGTCATCATGGTCTGCGCCCACGGTCAGCACGACCCCTGCTGCGCAGTGTGGGGTCGCCCCGTGGGACGTGCACTCAGCGAGCGGTGGCCGGAGTTGGTGTGGGAGTGCTCCCACGTTGGCGGTGACAGGTTTGCGGCCAACGTGGTGATCGCTCCGGACGGCGTGTATTACGGAGGGCTCGACGCCGGGTCCGCCGTGGCCACCGTTGAGGAGCACTTCGCCGACCGTATCCACGCCGGGTATCTACGTGGCTATACGGATCTTTTGCCGCCCCAGCAAGCCGCGGTGGTGGCAGTGCTGGGGCAGTTCGGTCCTGCCGGCCGGCAGGATTTTGTGGTCACTGGGACCTTGCGGGAGGGCGACCACTGGCGCATCCAGATCACTGGCCGGCCGCCCCATCCGGCGCATATCGAGGTGGAATTGCGGGCCAGCCACGCACCGCAGAGGCAGCTGACCTGCCGGGCGCCGGCGGAGGGCTCGGTCATCGTCTACGAAACCCTTTCCATCCGCATAAACTGACACGTGCGGACCGCAGGCACCAACTGCCAGATCTAGCGCGATTCCGGATCATCGGGCGGATCCATGTCCAGCGGCGAATCGAGGAGGCCCGGTGGTTTGGGCACGCGGGCCAGCAGCAGGCAGACCACCGTCAACCATGCGACGGCAACGGTCAACACCTCCGCCCACACCGATGCTCCGAGTTCCATGTAGAGATCATAGGGCTCCAGAGGCCGTAAAGGTAAGTAGCCTTACCTTCGATGTGACCGTTCGGAGTAATGTGGCGCTCCACTAGGCTTGAAGCATGACTCAAGCAGGGCTGAAGTAGTGGCGAAACGCGGCAAACCCAACAGGTCCCAGAGGTCGACGACGGGAGTCGTCGAGGTGCCTTCCGGCACCCGTCCTGATGGTCCGGTCGCGGGGGTCTACTACATCGATACCGGCGACTGCGAGCTCATCCCGGACCAGGACAACTCCAACGGCTGGCTGCTGAAGATCAACGGTGTGATGAGCTCCCACATTGACCTCGCGGATCCGCTGTTCCTGGATTTTGAGTACATGCGCTGGATCGCTGCCTTGGTGGAGTCGCGTTGGCCGCCGGAGCAGAAACCGAAGCTGCGGGCCTTGCACCTCGGCGGGGGAGCCTGCTCCATGGCGCGCTACTTCCACGCCGCCTACCCGGAAGCCCGGCAGGTAGTGGTGGAACTGGACGGCAAACTGGCCGATTATGTGCGCGGATGGTTCGACCTTCCCAAGGCGCCGTTGTTGAGGCTCCGGGTGGGCGAAGCCCGGCAGGTCACTGAATCCCTCACCCCGGACACCCGGGACCTCATCATCCGCGACGTCTTCGCCGGTGCCTTCACGCCCCGTGCGCTGACCACCCGCGAATTCACGGCGCATGCCGACGCGGTGCTTGCCCCCGACGGCCTGTACGTGGTCAACTCCGGGGACGCTCCTGACCTCAAGAATGCCCGGGCAGATGCCGCGACCATCGCGGATACGTTCGAGCACACCATGATCATCGCGGACCCTGCCATGCTCAAGGGCCGCCGTTACGGCAACATGATCATGGCCGGCAGCCACGAACCTTTCGGAGATGACCCCACGCTGGTCCGCAAGCTCCTGGGCGGAGGCGTCCCGGCGCACATCTGGGATGATGCGAAAGTGCGGTCTTTCGCGGCGGGAACCCCGGTGCGGCATGACCCTGTAGCCGTGCCCGCGGCCGAACCCTCAGTTGCGGCTGAGTGAGCTGTTCCACGCCTCCCACAATGTGGCGTAACGGCCCCCGCGGGCCAGCAGTTCCTGATGCGGGCCCGACTCGATAATCCGTCCCTGCTCCATCACCACAACGGTGTCCGCCGACGCTGCTTGTGATAAACGGTGTGCGATTACCACGGACGTCCGGCCCGCCAACGCGGCTTCGGCCGCCTGGTCCAGCATGGTGGCCGAGCCGGTTCCCGCCTCAGCAGTAGCTTCGTCGAGGACCGCGATGGGCGGATCCTTGAGCATGAGCCGGGCAAGCGCCAGTTGCTGTGCTTGTTCGGGGGTGAGCTGGTGGCCGCCGGCGCCTACGGACGTCTCCAGTCCGTCGTCGAGCGTGTTCATCCACGTAGCCCCCACGGCGGCGAGGACGCGCGGGAGTTCTGCGGGGGAAGCGTCCGGCTTGGCAAGCTTGAGGTCCTCGGCCAGCGTTCCGGAGAAGACGTGAACCTCCTGGCTGACCATCGCGACCCTCGAGTGCAGGTCCGCGGGGGCTGCGGCGGCTGAGTCGAGCCCACCCACCCAGGCGGTCCCGCTGTCCGGGTGTTCCAGACCCATGATGACCTTGGCCAGGGTGGTCTTTCCGGCTCCTGAGGTGCCGACGATCGCAACCCGCTCGCCTGGTCGTACTGTGAGCGAGACGCCGTGGAGGGCGGGCCGCTGGCCCGGGTAGGCGAAGGTGACGTTGTCCAGGACGATGCTGGAATCAGGGCCGCGGGAATCGGCGGTTGGGGAGGTCTTGGCCGTTGACATGGTCAGCCCGAACATGCGCCCCAGGCCGGCAGCGGCTTTCTGGAGTTCATCGAACTGCCCCAGGACCAGTCCGATCGGATCGAACAGCCGGTAGAAGTACAGCGCAGCCGCGGTCGCCGCACCAATAGTCACGATGCCCTCGGCGTGAAGCCAGAAGCCCACCGCCAGCACCGCGGACAGGCCTATTAGCTCCGCAAGGTTGAGGCGGTTGTAGAACCGGGTCAGGTAACTGACGCCTTTGAGCGCGTGGCCGATGTTCTCCTGGGAAGCAGCTGCCACCAGCTCCGCATGGCGCGACCCGAGACCCAACGCCAGGACCGACGGTGAGCCATGGACGGTCTCGATGATCTGTTCGGTCCGGTTGGCCTCGGTGATGCGGACGGTCCGGTATATGGGGGCGGTCCGTCTGAGGAACCACCGCAGCGTGAACACCTGCAGGGGTGCGGCGATGAGGACGGCCACTGCGAAGCGCCAGTCGATGACCCCCAGGCCCAGCAACGTGACGGCGATCGTGAAGGCTGCGCTGGTAAACGCGGGCAGCACTCCGGATATGGCCTCGCTGACAGCCTCGACATCGCCGGACACGCGGGCCACGACATCGCCGATGCCCGCCTTTTCGAGCTGTGCCAAGGGCTTTCGGACAGCCGCCGCGAAGACCTCCTCGCGGAGACCGGCGAGGGCTTCCTCGCAGATCCGGGCCAGCAGGTTCTGGCCGAGGATGCCCAGCAGGGCGCCGCATCCGCCCGCAATCAGCAAGCCGATGGCCAGCCACAGCAAGTTCATGATGTCTCCGCCGCTGGCCGCGATGTTGACCATGATGCCCAGGATCGCCGGCGCTGCCAGTCCACAGCAGGCTGCCGCGAGCAGGACGACCACGGTCAAGGCGAGCCGGCCGGGGCGCTGTGCCAACAGGCGCCACATGGCCCGCCGGGTCTCGCGGGGTGTGGCGATGGGCAGGATGTCGGTGCTCATGAACCCACCACCTCGCGGTAGCCGGCGGACGTCGCGAGGAGTTCCCGGTGCGTCCCGGTTTCCGACGCGCCATCGGCACCTCCCACCACCACCCGGTGGCAGACAGCCAACAGTGTGGGACTGGTGGTGACCAACACCAACGCCTTGTCCGGGAAGTTGCGGAGCCCGTCCGCGATCACAGCTTCGGTAGCGGTGTCGACGGCGGTGGTGGGGTCGTGCAGGACCAGCACCGGCTGCCGCTGGTGCAGCGAGCGGCCAAGAACCAGCCGCTGCCGCTGCCCACCGGACAGGCTCTGCCCATGCCCGGTAAGAACGGTTTCGGTGCCTTCCGGCAGTTGGGAAACGAAGTCCCCGACGGCGGCAGCCGCCATGGCGCGTTCCTGCAGGGGGGTATCGGCTGCTGCCACGTTGTCGCGGACAGTGCCGCGGAAAAGGACGCCTTCATGACTGTCGGCGAAGACTTTGGACCGGACATCCAGCGGGTCCAGGTCGGCGGCGTCGTGGCCGTCGATGGACACTACGCCGCGGGGAGCGGGAGTGCGGAAACCAAGGGTGTCCACCAACCGCCTGGCTTGCGAGCCGTCCGGCAGCACCACGCCCACGATCTCCCCGGCGGACGCCGTGAAGGGCGGGAAGGCACTGTTGTCCGGGCTGTCGTGGAGCTCGAGGAGCGGTGCCGGTTCCCCCACGAAGGTGGGCCGTGCTGCTGAGCCGGCTGCCGTCGTCGTGCGTTCTGCTCCGGCGAGGCGGTCCCTGGCGACAGGTGAGGGCACCGCATCCGGTTCCTCGAGCAGCACCGCGATGCGTGCCGCTGAGGCTTGTTTTCGGGCAAGTTCCACGCTGAGGAAGCCCAGTGCGGCCATGGGTCCCTGGACATATTGGGCCACGCCGACAACCGCCACCAGCTGGCCTACCGTGATGCTGCCTTGGACGGCGAACCACGCTGCGAAGAAGGCGATCCCGGCCAGGAACGCAGCAGACAGCGCGGTGCTGGCGCCGTTGTAGGCGGACCTGGCCCGGACGGCCCGCAGCCCGGCCAGCAGTGATGTCCGGCTGGCGGCCTGGTATCGGGTGACGGCTGCTTCCTCGGCGCCGAGGCCCTTGAGGGGGCGTGATCCGGTCACAAAGTCCGTGGCCAGCGCGCCGGCGCGGGCCGCTGAGGACTGTTCCACATCGCTGCGGTCCTCCAATGGCTTGGTGAGCCGCTGCATCACCACCAGCATGACGGGCGTGGCCACCAGGACCGCGATGCCCAGGGGGACCGAAATCAGCAGCAGCGTCACGGCTGAGGTTACGACGCCGGCCGCGGCAGCGAGGCCCCCACCGATGAGCCATGACAGGCCGGCAACCCTGTCTGCGTCGGAGGAGGCGATCGCCACGATTTCGCCGGGTGCACGCCGGGCTGCCATGCCGCGTGGGTGAAGAGTGCGTTCCACCGCCAACTGCCGGAGGTCGTGGGAGCCGTAGAGGAAGGAGCGGTTGGTGGCCAGGGTGCCGATGCGCCAGGAGAGGGCGAGCACCACGAAGACGACGGCCAAGGCGCCAAGCCACCAGAGGAGGGCGCCGGCGTCGTGAGGTGCAATTGCTTTGTCAACGGCGGCGCCGATGGTGGCCGGAACCAGGGCCTCGCTGACCTGATGCAGAATGAACCCGGCGCAGCCCACCAGCAGCAACTTCCAGCGGCCATTGGCCAACAGGGTGAACTTGAACAGACGGGAAGCCGTCCACGGTGTTGGCTTGTTACGCCCGGGTGGGCAGGACGGAATGGCGGAACGGGAGGGCATGCTTACCATAGTAAGGCTCACCTAACTTCGAGAAGGCCAGATGACCCGCCAAGCTATATCGCAATCCGGACAGACCGTGCCACAGGCGACGGCAGGGGTGGAGGCACAGCAGGTCAATGGTGTCTACACGCAGTATTTCGAGTGCGCGACGCCCGCAACCTGGACTGAACATGTCCACACTACCCATGAGTTGCTGTGGGGTGCCCGCGGGGTCCTGACGGTGGAAGCCGACGGCGGCTTCTTTGCCGTACCGGCCACCCTGGGCCTCTGGATCCCTGCGGGCGTGGTCCATGCTGTGAAATCCACGCAGGGGACGGGGTTTTACTGCTCGCACATTGACGGCCAGGTCATGCCCCATCTGGCGAGTCGGACCGTGGCGGTGACGGTGCCGGCTGCAGCGCAGGAGTTGTTGCGCCACATGAGCGCGTTCGATATGGACGACTCCATCCGTGAACGCTCGGAGCAGGTGGTGGTGGGGCTTTTGGATGTTGTGGATGCCCGGCCGATGCTGCTGCCGATGCCCACGGACCCCCGGCTGGAACTCATAGCCCGGGCGCTCTTGGATGATCCCGCCTTGGACCGTTCCCTGGAGGAGTGGAGCGTGAAGGTTGCCATCAGTGTCCGTAACCTTTCCCGCCTGTTCCACAAGGAAACCGGCATGACGTTTGCGCAATGGCGTATCCATGCCAGGGTGCGGGTTGCCTTGGGGCTGCTGGCTGCCGGCTACCCCGTTTCTTCGGTCAGCAGACGGGTGGGTTACAACAACCCGAGCGCCTTCGTTCAAGTGTTCCGAAAGGTGATGGGGCACACCCCTGGCTGGTACGTGGCCTCGCTTAAGGCCGGAAACCATCACTCTTTGGCCGGTTCCGAATAGATTCCAGCGGTTTCTCAGGCCTACCCGTTGTTAGGGTAGGTATACCTAACTTCGGCAGCCGCTGCGAGAGCCCATCAACGGGCCGCGGCCGCCATGGGAGCTCTCCGTCTCCCCTGAGAACCAAGAGGACCGCAGTGATTTCACGCTCCAAAACCATGTCTGCCGCCGTTGCGGCCCTGGCATCCGCAGCCCTTCTCCTCAGCGGATGTGCCACTACCGATGCCAGCGCCAGCGCGAAATCGGAAACCCGCACCGTCACCAGTGAGGTCAAAGAGGTCAGCATCCCCGCGGAACCCAAGAAGGCTTTGGGCATGTACACCACGGACCTGGACATGCTGATCACGCTGGGCATTCCACTGGCCAGCCAGCAGCCCATCCGCGACAGCGGTTACACGGGCTTCCCATCCTTCTTTGACCAGGAAGCACTCAAGGGCATCACGCCCTTCACCAACTACCCGGAATTCAACTTCGAGGCCATCCTCAAAGCCCAGCCGGACGTCATCCTGAACGGCCTGGGCTACGACAAGGAGCTGGACGGCAAGCTCTCCGACATCGCTCCCACCTACACGTTCAACGGCTTCGACGGCAGTGACTGGCGCACCAAGTTCAAGACCGTAGCCGAGGCCTTCGACAAGACGGAGCAGTACCAGGCGTGGATGGACAAGTACCAGGCAAAGGTGGACGACATAAAGAAGCGTCTGGCCGCCGCCGGTAAGAGCGACCTGGTGATTGGCCCCGTGGATTACTACGAGGACCAAGTCTCGGTCAGTTGCTATGGAACGCCGTGCCTGGTCATCAAGGACCTGGGCCTGAAGGTGTCCCCGCTGGCCGACGGTGAAGGCTCCAAACTGAGCGCCGAGCAGTTGGAACAGCTCAACGGCATCGATGCCATCATCACCACCGAGGTCCCCGAAAAGGACGGCGCCAACCCGGACGCCTTCGCCCCGCTGGCCAACAACAAGCTGTGGACCTCCCTGCCCTTCGTGGCCAACAAGCAGATCCACACGTACGACCTCGAGATGATCTACGGCTCCCCGAGCGGCCAGTACGCACTGCTGGAGAAGTTCGAAAAGGCCCTCCTGTCATGATGAGCATCTACCGGGCCGGGGTCCTCGCCACCCGCCGTTTGACGCCTGGAATGGTGCGGATTACCTTCGGCGGTCCCGGCCTGGCCGGCTTCGACACCACGGGCGTCGGCGACGAATATCTCCGGGTCTTCCTCCCCGATCCGGGCACACATGAGGCACGGCTGCCCATCTCCGCCGGCGACTCCTGGGACTGGGCGCCTGACGTTGACCCGTCCGCCATGCGGACCTACACGGTCCGCGCTGTGGACCCTGTCGCCGGAACGGTGGACATTGACTTCGTCGTTCACGACGGCGGGTTGGCAGCTTCCTGGGCGCAGCGCGCCCAGGTGGGTGACGTCGTCGGGCTTAACTCGCCTACCGGACTGTACGAACCCCCGGCGGACCTCCAGTGGCAGATCCTGCTGGCCGACGCTACCGGCCTCCCCGCCGTCGCGCGGTTGGTGGAGCAGACGCCGCCGGGAGTTCGGACGCGCGTCCTGATCGAGGTAGAGGAGCCTGCGCATCAGCAGGAGCTGACCCTGGGCGCCGGAACCGAGGTCGCCTGGATCCATGGCGGCAACGGCCACAGCCAGTCCCGGCTGGACGAGGTCCTGCGCTCCATGGAGTTGCCCGGCGGCGTGGGCTACATCTGGGTGGCCGGGGAAACCAAGGTGCTGCGCGGGATCCGCAAGTACCTTCGGCACGACAAGAAGCTGACGCCCGAGTCCTACAAGCTGATCGGCTACTGGACGGACAAGAGCGAGGCATGGGAAGAGCGTTGGGAAAACCTCGACGCCGAAACCCGCCGCTGGTTCGACGATCTTTGGTCCAACGAGAAGCGCGATCGCGAGGAAATCGTGGACCTGCAGGACGCCAAGTTCGAATTGCTGGGCCTCTAAATGGCGTCTGGAACCATGGCGCCGCGCCCTGTCATCGCTGAACCGCAGGACGGGGCGCCGGCTCTTTCTGCAGGTGCTCGCCCTGCCGGGTTGGTGGCCGTGAACCGGTACCGCTTCCTGGGACTTCTTGCAGCGATTGCCGCGCTGGCCCTGGTTCTGTGGCTAAGCCTGGTGGTGGGGTCCAAGGACGTGGACATGGGCAATCTCTGGTCCGCCATCACCGCGTACAACGGCACGCCGGAGCACGTCATCATTCACGACCTCCGCCTGCCCCGCACTGTCACCGGAGTGGTGGTGGGCATCGCCCTCGGCCTGTCCGGGGCGCTGATCCAGGCCTTGACGCGCAACCCGTTGGCGGACCCCGGCATCCTGGGCGTCAACGCGGGTGCTGGCTTCTTCGTAGTGCTCGGGGTTGCGCTGTTCGGCGTGACCAGCATCCACGAGTACGTCTGGTTTTCGTTCGCCGGTGCCGTGGTTGCCACCGTAGCTGTGTATTTCATCGGTTCGAGGGGGAGGGGTGGCGCGACACCACTCCGCCTCACCCTTGCCGGCGTTGCCCTGGGAGCAGTCCTGGGCGGAATATCGTCAGGGATCACCCTCTTGCGGCCCGCCGTGTTCGACAGCATGCGCAGCTGGAGCGCCGGGACGTTGAGCAACCGTACGTGGGAAATCTTCACCACCGTGGCGCCTTTCATCCTGGTGGGGACGCTCATAGCACTCGCCCTCGCGCGGCCCCTTAACGCCGTGGCCATGGGCGACGACACCGCCAAGTCCCTCGGCGCCAACATCCTCCGCACCCGGGTTTGGACCATCGTTTCCGTTACCCTGCTCTGCGGTGCCGCAACGGCCGCCGCAGGACCCATCGGCTTCGTGGGGCTCATGATTCCGCACGTAGCCCGGTGGATTGTCGGGCCGGACCAGCGCTGGATTCTGGCCTACACCCTGGTGCTTTCGCCTGTGCTGCTTCTCGTATCTGACATTGCCGGCAGGCTGGTGCTCCGCCCCGGCGAAATGCAGGTGGGCATCATCACCGCCTTCATTGGTGCACCTGTCCTGATTTGGCTCATTCGACGCCGGAAAGTGAGCACGTTGTGATGCGCACCGAACCCGCGCCCTCCATCCAGCAGGCCCGTTCCATCGACTTCGGACGCCGGACCCTTGCTGTCCGCCGCTTCGGCGGGCGGCTCTCACTGCGGGTCGACGTCCGCACCCTTGTTGTCACCGCCGTCCTCATCGCCGCCGCCCTGGCGTTCGCCGTCGTCGCCCTTGGCCTGGGTGAGTTCAGCGTTGCGGTTCCGGACGTCGTATCGGCGCTGCTGGGTCAATCCAGCGGAGCCGTGCACATGGTGGTGGTGGAGTGGAGATTGCCCCGCGTCCTCCTGGCCCTTTTATTGGGGCGGCCATGGGGGTCAGTGGGGCAATTTTCCAGTCGCTGACGCGCAATGCGCTGGGGAGTCCGGACGTCATCGGCTTCAACACCGGCGCCTACACGGGGGCCCTGGTGGTCATCCTGCTGATGGGTGGCGGCTACTTTGCCGTGTCCGCCGGTGCGTTGGTGGGCGGCCTGGTGACTGCTGCGTTGGTGTACCTGTTCGCGTATAGGAAGGGCATCCAAGGGTTCCGACTCATCATCGCCGGCATTGCTGTCAGTGCCATGTTGGCTTCCGTGAACACTTTCATGATCCTCAAGGCGTCCTTGGAGCAGGCGATGTCCGCTGCCGTCTGGGGTGCCGGTTCGCTGAACAAGGTCTCGTGGGACCAGGTGCCGCCCGTGCTGGGTGTCTTTGTGCTGCTGCTGGCCGTGTTGGCGTTTTACGGCAGGCGGTTGGGGCTCCTGGAAATGGGCGACGACGCCGCCAGGGCGTTGGGCGTTCGGCTGGAGGGTTCGCGGTTGGTCCTGGCAGTGGTGGGCGTGGCGTTGACCGCGATGGTCACCGCTGCGGCCGGACCGATCGCATTCGTCTCCCTTGCCGCCCCGCAACTGGCCCGCCGGTTGACCCGGTCCGCCTCAGTAGGAATGGTTCCCTCCGCGGCTATGGGAGCCTTCCTGCTGGTGGCCAGCGACATCGTGGCGCAGAACCTGTTCGCGCCGATCCAATTGCCCGTGGGTGTGGTGACCGTCAGTATCGGCGGCTGCTACCTCGTGTGGCTCCTTGCCCGCGAAGTGAAGCGGCAATGAGCCAAGAAGTGAAGGAGATTGCTGTGACTGATGTGTTGGATGTTCCGGCTTCTGTTGGCTCGCATGTTGTGGGCGCCGTTTCGCGGCTCCGCGCCGAGAACGTGAGCCTCGGATATGCCGGCCGCGCGGTGTCTGAGGCGCTTGACGTGCGCATTCCCGATGGCGAGTTCACCGTCATTGTCGGGCCCAATGCCTGCGGAAAGTCGACGCTTTTGCGTGCGCTGTCCCGGCTGCTTGAGCCCAGTTCCGGTTCCGTGTTGTTGGATGGCAAGAGCATCTCCTCCTACGGGGCCAAGGAAGTTGCGCGACGGTTGGGGCTCTTGCCGCAGACCTCCATCGCCCCCGACGGAATCACCGTGGCAGACCTCGTTGCCCGCGGCCGATACCCACACCAGAAGTTGCTGCGCCAGTGGTCAGAGGCTGACGAAGCCGCCGTGGTTGCTGCCCTGGACGCCACCAACGTGACCTCGCTGTCCGGGCGTCTGGTGGACGAGCTCTCCGGTGGGCAGCGGCAACGCGTCTGGGTTGCCATGGTCCTGGCCCAGCAAACCCCGTTGCTCCTGCTGGACGAGCCCACCACGTTCCTGGATATCGCGCACCAGATTGAGCTGCTGGAACTGTTCCGGCGGCTCAACCGCGAAGGGAACACCCTGGTGGCCGTGCTGCACGACCTCAACCACGCCTGCCGCTACGCCACGCACCTCGTGGCCATGAAGGACGGGGCCGTGGTGGCCGAGGGGCGGCCGGCTGATGTCGTGACTGCTGAACTGGTGGAGCATGTGTTCGGCCTGCCGTGCATCGTGATCGATGATCCCGTGAGCCACACGCCGCTGGTGATCCCGCTGGGGGCGTGATGCACCTCGGCGGGCTATT
Source organism: Arthrobacter sp. YN (assembly GCF_002224285.1). Classification (GTDB taxonomy): domain Bacteria; phylum Actinomycetota; class Actinomycetes; order Actinomycetales; family Micrococcaceae; genus Arthrobacter. The sequence goes on from NZ_CP022436.1 coordinate 444,033, forward strand.
CAGCCCCCAGCAACTCCTCCCGCCGCTGCTCGGTCTCCTCGCGCAGGGCCTGCACGACGGCGGCAACCGCGGGGCGGCGCATGGAGTCCGGGCGGAGGACCATCCAGTAGGGGAGCAGCTCCGCGAAATCCGATGGCAGCAGGCGCATCAAATCAGCGTGCCGGTCGGCCATGAAGCACGGCAGAAACCCGATGCCGGCCCCTGCCCTGGTGGCCTCGACATGCACGAACACGTTGGTGGAGCTCAGGCCGTCGCGCATGGTGGGGACCAGCCGGCGGGGAGCATCCAGATCATCCACTTGGAGCATGGAATCCACAAAGTAGACCAACTGGTGCTGCGTGAGTTCCTCGATGCTTGACGGGGTGCCGTTGTCCTCCAGATAGGCACGGGACGCGTACATCCCCAGCCGGTATTCGCCCAGCCTGATCGCTTCGGCCCGGTGCACCTGCGGCGTCCCCACCACCACTTCGATATCCAGGCCGGAGCGTTGCTGCAACGCCCTTCGCGTCACCGTCACGATCTCCACGCTCAGCCCAGGGTGCTCCCTCCGCAAACGCGCCACCGCAGGGGCCGCGATATAGGCGCTGAAGCCATCGGTCGCGGTCATGCGTACGACGCCGGTGATAGGGTCGGGCGCGCGGTCGCTGGGTCCCAGCGCCCCCACCGCCGCCTCGATCCGCTCCGCGACCAGCACGGCTTCCGCGCCCAGCTCCGTCACCTCCCAACCGCCCGCGGCACGCGCGAGGATCCTGCCTCCCAGCGCCTTCTCCAGCGCCGCTATCCTGCGCGAAACGGTGGTGTGGTTGAGCCCCAAGGCTTGGGCCGCCGTCGTAAATTTTCCTGAACGTGAGACGGTCAGGAAAATGAGGAGGTCATCCGGGTTCGGCTTCATATCTGCAATTTTGCACACACAGGGTGCTGCTTTGGTCATTGAGACACAACAAATCTGCGGCAATACTCAGTGGAGCATGTCGTGTTGTGGATCACATCACGTTCAAAAGGGTCAAAGAGGACACTGAGGAGATGGATATGAGCGTAGAGCAGCGCTCCGCATCAAAAGCAGGGAAGGGCGCCGGCGAAGGCTCCGGACTGAAGAAGATCGTCGCGGCCTCAATGGTGGGCACGGTGGTGGAGTGGTACGAGTTCTTCTTGTACGCCACGGCCGCCACGCTGGTCTTCGGCAAGTACTTCTTCCCGAGCACCGGCAATGAACTGGACGGCATCATCCAGGCGTTCATCACCTACGCCGTCGGATTCGTTGCCCGCCCTCTCGGTGGCATCGTGTTCGGCCAGATCGGCGACAAGCTCGGCCGCAAGCCCACGCTGCAGTTGACCATCGTGATCGTGGGCGTCTCCACGTTCCTGATGGGCTGCCTCCCGGGCTTCATGGACATCGGGTACTGGGCTCCGGCCATGCTGGTGGCGCTCCGCTTTATCCAGGGCTTCGCGCTCGGCGGCGAATGGGGCGGCGCCGTTCTGTTGGTGGCTGAGCACAGCCCCAACAAGTCCCGCGGCTTCTGGTCATCGTGGCCACAGGCAGCAGTCCCGGTAGGTAACCTCCTGGCTACGGCCGTCCTGTTCACCATGTCCACGGTCCTCAGCAGCGAAGCCTTCCTCGGCTGGGGCTGGCGCGTAGCGTTCTGGCTCTCCGCCGTGATCGTGTTCGTTGGCTACTACATCCGCACCCACGTCACCGAAGCCCCCATTTTCCTCGAAGCCAAGGCGCAGGTGGAGGAGTCCAAGGCCATCAGCTACGGTGTTGGCGAAGTCATCCGCAAGTACCCCAAGGGCATCCTTCAGGCCATGGGCCTCCGCTTCGCAGAGAACATCATGTACTACCTGGTGGTGAGCTTCGCGATCGTCTACCTCAAGAGCGTCCACAAGTACGACACCTCCTCGCTCCTGCTGGCACTCCTGATCGCCCACGTCATCCACTTCCTGGTCATCCCTCAGGTGGGGCGCCTGGTGGATTCGTGGGGACGCAAGCCCGTGTACCTGGTGGGCGCGATCGCCGGCGCAACCTGGCCGTTCTTCGCCTTCCCCATGTTCGATACCAAGAACGCCGTGATCATTGTGCTCGCCGTAACCATCGGCCTCTGCCTGCACGCCTTCATGTACGCGGGGCAGCCGGCCATCATGTCCGAACTCTTCCCCACCCGCATGCGCTACTCGGGTGTATCCCTGGGCTCGCAGGTCACCTCGATCTTTGCCGGCTCACTCGCGCCGCTGCTGGCAACCCAGTGGCTCAAGGACACTGGATCCTGGGTTCCCACAGCCATCTACCTGGTAGTCGCTTGCGCCGTCACCGTCGTGGCCGTTGTTTCGCTGAAGGAGACAAAGGGCATCGCGCTCCAGGAAGTCGACGAGGCCGACGCCATCCGCCACGGACTCACTACCGCCTCGAAAGGCTGATTCGATGGACAACTCCTTGATCGGACGCAAAGCACTGGTGACCGGCGGGGCGAGCGGGATCGGGGCTGCCTGCGCCCGTGCGCTCGCCGCCCGCGGGGCGAAAGTCGTAGTGGCCGACGTCGATGCCTCCGGAGCTGCGGCGCTCGCCGACGAGCTGGGCGGCACAGCCTGGACGGTGGACCTACTGGATGTGGACGCCTTGGCCGCACTGAGCCTGGATTGCGACATCCTGGTCAACAACGCCGGCATCCAGAAGGTCGCGCCCATCGAGGAGTTCGAACCCGCGGAGTTCCGGCGGATCCTGGCTCTGATGCTGGAGGCGCCGTTCCTCCTCATCAGGGCCGCCCTCCCGCACATGTACGCCAACGGGTTCGGCCGGATCATCAACATCTCGTCGGTCCACGGGCTCCGCGCCTCGGCGTACAAGAGTGCCTATGTCTCCGCCAAGCACGGCCTCGAAGGGCTCAGCAAAGTCACTGCCTTGGAAGGTGGCGAGCGCGGTGTCACCTCCAACTGCATCAATCCGGGCTATGTACGCACGCCCTTGGTGGAGAAGCAGATCGCCGATCAGGCCCGGCTCCACAGCATCCCCGAGGCCGAGGTCCTGGCCAAAGTGATGCTCACGGAGTCCGCGGTGAAACGGCTGGTGGAGGTGGAGGAGGTTGCGTCGTTGGCGGCGTGGATGGCCTCCGACGACGCCGGTATGGTCACCGGCGCGAGCTACACCATGGACGGTGGCTGGTCGGCCCGGTAGCGCGCCTTGGGCGTTAACTTTGGCTGCCGATGATTTCCTCGGCGTTCTCGTAGGCCCAGGTGACCAGGGGGATAAGCAGTGCCGTGAGCTCGCGGCCGCGTTCAGTCAGGCTGTAGTCCACGCGCGGCGGGATGACGGGTTGTGCGTCGCGGCGTACAAGTCCGTCCCGTTCGAGCGTTTTCAGGGTTTGGGCCAGCATTTTTTCGCTGATGCCCTCAGCGCGTCGGCGCAGTTCGCTCCATCGCTGATCTCCCTCGGAAAGCGAAAGCATGATCAGCACTCCCCATTTGCTGGTGATGTGGTCCAGAACCGTTCGACTGGGGCAGCCGGCAGGGAAGACACCGTCCGCGACGCCGGCCGGGAGGGGAGCCAAGAGGGTACTTACTTTCATGTTAGTACCTTACCTTAAAGTGCGTACTCTCTTTCGGGAAGTTATCTGCGGAAGGTGTGGTTGTGATCGATGACCGACCCCTTAACTTCCTTGAAAGGAACCAGTCATGAGCATCGTCATTACCGGAGCAACAGGCCAGCTGGGCCGCCACGTCATAGAGGCCCTCCTCGAGCGCAATGTCCCCGCTGACAGCATTGTGGCCACCGGGCGCTCCATCGAAAAGCTGTCCGATTTTGTTGCCCGCGGCGTTCGCGCGGTTGCGATGGACTACGATGACGCTGCTTCAGTGGCCCAGGCGCTTAAGGGTGCCACCAAGGTCCTTCTCATTTCGGGAACCGCCATCGGTCAGCGGGTAGAGCAGCACCGCACGGTCATCGAGGCAGCAAAGGCCGAGGGCGTGGAGCTTCTGGCCTACACCAGCATTGCCAACGCAGACACCACCCGCATGAAGCTGGCAGCAGAGCACCAGGCCACGGAATCCATCCTCAAAGAATCCGGCGTCCCCTTCGCGCTCCTTCGCAACAGCTGGTACTTCGAGAACTACACTGACCAGTTGCCGGGAACGCTGGCGCAGGGAGCACTTGCGGGCAGCGCCGGAAACGGCAAGGTTAGCGCCGCCTCCCGCGCAGACTACGCGCAAGCTGCGGCCGCGGTTCTGGTCGCGGACCACCAAGCCGGCAAGATCTACGAATTGGGCGGGGACGAGGCCTTTAGCTTGGATGAGCTGGCCGCCGAAATCAGCGTTGCATCAGGGAAGTCCATCGAATACCGGGACCTCCCGGCAGACCAGTACGCTGCTCTCCTGACGGGCGCAGGGGTACCGGAAGGCTTCGCGCAGATCCTGGCCGATACTGATCTGGGCCTTGGCCGCGGCGAACTGTTGGTCACCACGGGTGATCTCCGGAAACTGATCGGGCGCCCGGCAACTGCCTTGTCCGAAGCCGTACGTTCCGCTGCTTCTGCCATCTGAGCCGAGCCCCCTCGCGAGACTACAGTTAATGCCAATGTTCGGCATGAACATTGGCATTAACTGTAGTTTCGGCGCAGGGAATCAGGCGGTCTCGTCCACCAGCTTTGCCCGGCGCAAGCCGCCCCCGCGGACCCACAGTTTGTAGGCCACGAACAGGAGGACCAGCCAGGTGCCGCCTACATACAGGGCTACCCGGGTGTCCTCGAAGACGCCGAGGATCACGATCACCATTGCCATAAACGCCATGGTCAGGACGGACGCAGCCGGCCACAGCGGAGAACCGAATTCCGACGCCGGCAGCCCCTTGCGCTTGATCTCCCGCTTCATGGCCACGTGCGATGCCAGGATCATCACCCAAACCCAGACGGTGGCAAAGGTTGCGATCGACGCGATGAGCACAAAGACGTCTTCAGGAATCACGGCGTTCAGCACGACGCCAATCAGCAGGATGCCGCCCATCATCACCACGGTCATCCAGGGAACCCCGTGCCGCGAGATCTTGCTGAAGCTCTTCGGCGCGTGACCCTGTTGAGCGAGTCCGAACAGGATGCGGCCGGCCCCAAAGATGTCGCTGTTGATAGCGGAGAGCGCGGCAGTGATGACCACAGCGTTGAGGATGTGCGGTGCGGCCGGGATGCCCAGGCCGTCGAAGATCTGCACGAACGGGCTGCCGCTGCTGCCGATTTCGTTCCACGGGAAGATGCTCATCAGCACACCCAACGTCAGTACGTAGAAGAGCAGCACGCGGACCGGCACGGTATTAACTGCCTGCGGGATGACCTTCTTGGGGTTGGTGGCTTCGCCCGCTGTAATGCCGATGGTTTCGATCCCGCCAAAGGCGAACATCACCACGGCGAATGCGGCCAGGAGCCCCTCGAAACCGTTCGGGAAGAAGCCGCCGTGATTCACCAGGTTCCCCAGTCCCGGTGCCACGCCACCGCCGTCGCCCGTTTGGAAGCCGAACACCACAATCGCTGCACCGCCCACGACCATGGCGATGATCGCCACCACCTTGATGAGCGAGAACCAGAACTCGAGTTCGCCGAACACCTTCACGCTGAGCAGGTTCATGGCGCCAAGGAACAGAATGATGGCCAAGACCCAGATCCATCTGTCCACCTGGGGGAACCAGAAACCCATATAGATACTGAAAGCAGTGACATCGGCGATGGCCACAATGGCCATCTCGAACACGTACGTCCACCCGGTCACGAAACCCGCGAACGGTCCCAGATACTTGGACGCGTACTGGCCAAAGGAGCCCGACACGGGGTGTCGGACGGCCATTTCGCCGAGTGCGCGCATCACCATGAACACGGCCGCGCCGCCGATGATGTAGGCCAGCAGGACGGCCGGGCCGGCTTTCTGAATCGCAGAAGCAGAGCCGTAGAAGAGGCCCGTACCGATTGCGGATCCGAGGGCCATGAAGCGGATGTGGCGGACGTTCAGGCCTCGGCTGAGCGCCGTACCCGCGGCCTGGAGGACAGAGTTCTCCGCAGCCAGCTTGGTTTGTTGCATAGTAAAACCTTCTCGTCTTTGGGAGGGGATCGCTATCCAGCACATCACTTTTGGGCCTCTTGTGATCGGACTCACGGGGGTTTGGTGTCTTTGATCGCAGACACTGCTGCTGAGTGCCTTTGATGGTAAGCAGAGTCTGGCATTCCAGACATCGCAACGGCGTGGTGGTCTGGTGCGTGCCCTGCCAAGGGTGCACGCTTGAGTACGGGATACCGGACAGTCGTTTGGTTCGCTGGTCCCAAACCCCGAGCAGTGAGGAACCATGACAACGTCGCCAGTGGCACCCGGCAAGGCCACTTCCAAAGTCCCTGCCGCCGAGAACACCCTGCGGATCCTGAAGCTTCTGGCCTCGCGACGCGGCCCAATGGCGGCGTCAAACATTGCCACGGCACTGGGTCTGCCGCGATCCAGTGTTTACCACCTGCTGGGTGTGATGGAGGCCAACGGCTTCGTCCTGCACCTCCACGAAGAGCAGCGTTACGGGCTCGGCATCAGCGCCTTCGAACTCAGCTCGGCATACTCGCGCCAGGAGCCTTTGTCACGGCTTGGCCGGCCCATGCTCGCGTCACTGGTTGATGTGATCGGCGAGAGCGCGCACCTCGCGGTGCTCCATGGCCGCGACGTCCTCTACATCGTGGAGGAACGCGCCAAGAACCGCCCCAGCCTGGTGACCGACGTCGGGGTCCGCTTGCCCAGCCACCTCACCGCCTCAGGCCGCGCCATCCTGGCCGCACTGCCAAAGTCGCAGGTCCGCGCGCTGTATCCGAACGCCGCTGCCTTCACTTCGCGGCATGAGGTGGAGTTCCCCATCATGAAATACTCCGCGTTGTCCTCTCACCTCGATCAGGTGCGGCAGCGTGGCTATGCCACGGAAAACGGCGAAATCACGCCGGGATTCGGCTCCATCGCCGCCGCGGTGACCGACCACGTTGGATGGCCGACGGCGGCAGTCGCCGTCACGTTCTTGGAGGACAAGGTGCCGGCTGAGCAATGGCCGGTCCTCGCTGCCCGCATCCGGAAGGCGGCAGACGAACTGTCGGTCCGGATCCACGGCCGTCCTGGCAACTAAGAACTTGGGTCCATGACGTGCCCTCGTACTGTCATGCCGTATCGCTTTCGACGAGTTTTCGGAAAGTCTCCAACTCGCCTTTGAAGCTGCCCTTGTAGGACCCCATGGCGAATAGCCGCCCGAAGATTCCGGCGATAAATCCCTGGGTGACGAAAACTTGGTTGATGCGCGTGCCGTCGCCTTCGGCAGTGAAGGTCACGTCCGACTCGCCCTTCAATATCGCGTTGCCGAAACGGGTACGGATGTGCCAAGGCCGCTGGACGGCGAGGATTTCGGTGGGACTGGCCATCCGCCCGAACCACAGGGTGTAGCGGCTGCCGGGCTCATCAATCGAACCAACCAGGTCGCCCGCCCGGGTGACTCCGCCGATCCACTCGGGATACCGGTCAAGATCCGTCCAGGTCGCGAAAACCTGTTCGGGTGGTGCTGCCACAAGGGTCGATATACGGAACGTTGCCATGGGTCCAGCATGCGCTCATTGATGCTCAAATGCGAGAGGTTGAGTGGGTCTGTAATCCCGGACAGCACCACTCCAAAAGCCGTTCCCGCCGCGCGATAAAGGGGCTTTAGTAGAAGCAGAAGATCTTTCCAGCACACACTTCCCACTGACGAAGGAGCCACCATGGCACCCGCCGATTTCACTACAGGAGCCCGCCCGGTCAAGGCTGCCCGGGGTACGGAGCTGACTGCTAAGTCCTGGCAGACGGAAGCACCCCTGCGCATGTTGATGAACAACCTCGACCCCGAGGTCGCCGAGCGTCCGGACGACCTGGTCGTCTACGGTGGCACCGGCCGCGCAGCGCGTTCCTGGGCCGCGTTCGATGCGATTACGCGGACCCTGGAAACCATGGAGAAGGATGAAACCCTTCTGGTGCAGTCGGGGAAGCCGGTGGGTGTGTTCCGCACGAATGAGTGGGCACCGCGGGTTTTGTTGGCGAACTCGAACCTGGTGGGGGATTGGGCGACGTGGCCCGAGTTCCGCCGGCTCGAGGCTGAGGGCCTGATGATGTACGGGCAGATGACGGCCGGGTCGTGGATTTACATCGGTACCCAGGGCATCCTGCAGGGTACATATGAGACGTTTGCCGCCGTGGGGAACAAGCTCGCCGCGGAGGGGCGCCACCCGGCACCGGCGGCAGCCGGTTCCACCGAAGGTCCGCTGGCGGGCACCCTGACATTGACCGGTGGTTGCGGCGGCATGGGCGGCGCCCAGCCGCTGGCTGTCACCCTGAACGACGGCGCGTGCCTGATTGTTGATGTGGACGAGTCCCGCCTGCGCCGGCGTGTGGGGAAACGGTACTTGGACGAGCTCGAAACCGATCTGGACACCGCGATCGCGAAGGTCCAGGCCGCGAAGGATGAGCGCCGCGGCTGGTCCGTCGGTTACGTGGGCAACGCCGCTGAGGTCTTCCCCGAACTGCTGCGCCGCCACAAGGCCGGCGAGGTGACGTTCGATGTAGTCACGGACCAGACGTCCGCGCATGACCCGTTGTCCTACCTGCCCGAGGGCATCACCGTGGCCGAGTGGCACACCGAAGCCGAGGCTGATCCGGACGGGTTCACCAAGAAGGCCCAGGCTTCCATGGCCCGCCACGTCCAGGCGATGGTGGAGTTCCAGGACGCCGGAGCTGAGGTCTTTGATTACGGAAACTCGATCCGTGACGAGGCCCGGAAGGGTGGGTATGACCGTGCGTTCGAATTCCCAGGCTTCGTCCCGGCCTACATCCGCCCGTTGTTCTGCGAAGGCCTGGGTCCGTTCCGCTGGGTCGCGCTCTCGGGCGATCCGGAGGACATCCGCGTCACCGATGAAGCCATCAAGGAGCTGTTCCCGGAGAACAAGCACCTGCACAAGTGGATTGATGCCGCGGCCGAGCGGGTGGAGTTCGAGGGCCTGCCGGCACGTATTTGCTGGCTCGGGTACGGCGAACGCCACAAGGCTGGTCTGTTGTTCAACCAGCTCGTCGCCGAGGGCAAGGTCAAGGCTCCGATCGTGATCGGCCGTGACCACCTGGACTCCGGTTCCGTGGCGTCCCCCTACCGGGAGACCGAGTCGATGAAGGACGGCTCGGACGCGGTCGCTGACTGGCCGTTGCTGAACGCACTGACCGCTGCATCTTCGGGCGCGACCTGGGTGTCCATCCACCACGGTGGTGGTGTTGGTATTGGCCGGTCCATCCACACTGGCCAGGTTTCCGTGGCTGATGGCACTGAACTGGCAGCCCAGAAACTGGAACGGCTCCTGACCAACGACCCCGGCATGGGCGTCATCCGCCACGTCGACGCCGGCTACGACCGCGCCATCGACGTCGCCAACGAACGCGGCGTCCGCATCCCCATGAATGAGAACTAAGAACATGACTATTACTTCAAATGAGCAACTGACCGTCACCCTCGGCTCCAGCGGCGTCACTCCGGAAGACGTCGTCGCCGTCGCACGCCACGACGCCAAGGTGACCATTTCCCAGGACGCCCTGGACAACGTGGCTAAGGTCCGCGCCCACATTGACGATCTCGCTACCAGCGATGTTCCGGCGTACGGCATCTCCACCGGCTTCGGTGCCCTTGCCAACCGCCACATCCCCAACGATCTCCGCACCCAGCTGCAGAAGTCGCTGATCCGCAGCCACGCCGCCGGCATGGGCCCGGCCGTGGAACGCGAAGTGGTCCGCGGGATCATGTTCCTCCGCGCCAAGACCCTTGCCTCCGGCCGCACAGGCGTCCGCCCCGTGGTTCTGCAGACCATGGTGGACGTCCTCAACGCCGGCATCACTCCACTGGTCCGCGAGTTCGGTTCGCTGGGCTGCTCCGGCGACCTCGCACCGCTGTCCCACTGTGCGCTGGTCCTCATGGGCGAAGGCGAAGCAACGGGTCCCGACGGCGAACTCTACGGAACCGCTGGCAAGCCGCCTGTTGCTGAGCTGCTCGCGCAGCACGGCATCGAGCCGGTCACCCTCGCCGAGAAGGAGGGCCTGGCCCTCGTCAACGGCACCGAAGGCATGCTCGGCATGCTCCTGATGGCCATCGCCGACATCCGTTTGCTGCTTGCGACGGCGGATGTCACCGCCGCGCTCAGCGTCGAGGCGCTGCTCGGCACGGACCAGGTGTTCCTGCCGGAGCTCCACGCCGCGCTGAGGCCGCACCCCGGCCAGGCTGCCAGCGCGGACAACATGCTCCGCGTGCTGTCCAACTCGCCGATCGTTGCTTCCCACCGGATCAACGACACCAAGGTCCAGGATGCCTACTCGCTGCGTTGTGCCCCTCAGGTAGCCGGCGCCGTGCGCGACACTGTGGACCACGCTGCACTGGTGGCTTCCCGCGAACTCGCCGCAGCGATCGACAACCCGGTGGTCCTCCCGGACGGCCGCGTTACGTCCAACGGAAACTTCCATGGCGCCCCCGTGGCTTATGTCCTGGACTTCCTGGCCATCGCCGTGGCGGACCTTAGCTCCATCGCCGAGCGACGCACGGACCGCATGCTCGATCCCGCCCGCTCGCACGGTCTTCCGGCCTTCCTCGCCGGAGACCCCGGCGTTGACTCCGGCCTGATGATCGCCCAGTACACGCAGGCCGGCCTGGTCTCGGACAACAAGCGTCTGGCCGTGCCCGCATCGGTGGACTCCATTCCGAGCTCCGCCATGCAGGAAGACCACGTGTCCATGGGCTGGCACGCTGCCCGGAAGCTGCGAAAGGCCGTGGAGAACCTTCGCCGCGTGCTCGCCGTCGAGCTTGTCACCAGCGCCCGCGCCATTGACATGCGGACTCAAATGTCCGACGGCGAACTCACCCCGGGTCCCGCCGGTACGGCAGTGCTTGAGGTGCTTCGTGAAGTAGTCCAGGGGCCGGGCACCGATCGGTTCCTGTCGCCGGAACTGGAAGCGGCTGACCGTTTGGTTGGCTCCGGCGCGGTCCGCGCGGCCGCCGAATCCGCCGTCGGGATTTTGGCCTGACGTCGAATAAAACGCTCATTTGATGGGCATCTTTGTCACGCCCCGGTCTTTGTTCGCAACGCAAGGGCCGGGGCGTGGCAAATGTAGTAGAACTTATGGTGTACGTCACGTCCACAACAACGGTGTTGTGGGCTTGACGGTCAATCGTCAACAACTCAATACACAACAGAGAACATCCACAAAGGGGTAGAAGTTCAATGAAGGCACGCGGAGCAGTCCTGTCCAGGCGAAGCGCTCACTCGGCTACGGTTTCCGACTGGAAGACGCTGAACGTTGGCGAGGCGGTGGAAGTGGTCAAGTATGCCCACGTGATTGCCACCGGCCGGGTCGAGGAAATCTCCAGCAGCGGGAACGTGGTGTGGCTTGAGCACTCCGGCCCGGGCGTTACCGAAGAGGGCAAGGAACTGTTCATGAAGTCCGACGGCGTGACTCTCCGCCGGGCATAGCTTAAGCAGGGCATAGCTTAAACAAAAACCGGGGCTCGTTCCCTTCCGCGGGTAGTAGATGCGGAAAGGAACGGGCCCCGGTTTTGCGTCGCTGCCGGAAATACGTTGGGGTATCAGGCAGCGAGTACTTCGCGGGTCTGGCCGAAGGGAACGGATTCGTCCAGAGCCACGGTGTAGGTGCCGGGCTCGTGGCGCGTCACCAGAATTCCGCAGGCAGCGTCTGCTGCTGCGTTTTCGATCAGGGCATCCACGGCGCGGTCGAGTCCGTCGTGGATCTCGTCTGCCTTCGAGAAGGACAGGCGAATTTCGCGTTCTGCAGTCATTGCAGGGGTCATTGGGGGCCTCCTATTACGTGCCGCATGCGAGGGCGACCCATCAATCATAGTGGCTGACCGCCGAAAATATGTAAGATGACTGGCAGTCGGGTGACCTGCGTCTCATTCGAAGTCTGGGTATGGAGGTACCCCTTCCACCCCTGCCGACCCCCGCGAGTTGGCGCAGCGGCAGGTTTCCTTAGACGTGGTGGCGGGATTCGAACCCGCGTGCGCTGCTTTGCAGGCAGCTCCCTGGCCTCTCGGGTACACCACGTGCCAATGACACTAGGTGCACTCAAGCGGGCACGGCAAAGTTCATTTCGCAGGCTTTCGCAGTGCTACCCAGGCTGTCGCCAGGCGACTCAGCGTTGCGCAAGGTTGCCGCCCGTTAAGCTGTGGACGCCTTGGCGCGACCCACAGCGAACGACACCCCTGCGGCCACCAGCAGCGTGAGGATCGCAGCCGCCATGTGGGTGTAGAGGAGGAGGTGGATGTCGCCGCCACCGGATGCGGTCCCGATTGGCACATCCCCGGCAGACACATCCCCCAAGTCCGGGCCGCCGTGCAAGTGGTCCAGGAATCCGTTGCCGGGGAAGTACCCTCCGAAAGCCTCGAAGCCGAAGTGCAGCAGCTGCTGTGCCAAGCCGGAAAAGAGCAGCAGCAACAGCGGTCCGTGAACCCAGCGGGAAATGAGCTGGGCGGCGAGCGCGCACAACGCGGCGAACGCCAGGAGGACAGGTATGGCAGGAGCGCTGCCGCCCGCGAACATGTGGGCTGCGATTCCCAGAGCCACAGCTATCGGACCTGCAACCCAAGCCCACTTGTCTTGCACAGGAGTTCCGCGCATCGCCATCCTTCCCTCCCCACAGAGTAGGCGGAGGAAGGCGGCTGGAAAAGGGAACGCTAGGCGAGCAGGGCGTTCACCAGCCGCGCAGCCACTTTCGCGGTGCGGTGATCGATATCAAACTCCGGGTTCAGCTCCGCTACGTCCAGGTGCAAGAGCTTCCCGCTCGCAGCAACCTGCCGGCAGACGGCGCTGATCACTGGCAAAGGCACGCCATAAGCTGCGGGTGCGCTCACCCCAGGGGCCACGGATGCCGGCATCACATCCAGGTCGATGGTCAGGTACAGCACGTCCACGCCGGCCAGGAAATCGGCAACGAAAATCTCCACCGCCTCCGGGGTGCACAGCTCATCGAGCAGGTACTTCACACCCAGGCGATCGGCGGTGTCGAAGAGGGTGCGCGTGTTGTTCGGCTCCGAAATTCCGACGACGGCGTACTGCAGTTCCCGGCCGGCGGCGGCTTCTGCGTGGGCCATCTGCAGGAACGGCGTACCCGAGCTCGGTGTGGGCTCGTCACGAAGGTCAAAGTGGGCATCCAGGTTCAGGACACCAAGCCGTTTGCCGCGGACCGTGTCAGAACCGGCCACGCCAAGATAACTGGCGAATGCGGTTTCGTGGCCGCCGCCCAGCACCACGGTGAGGTTTCCGGCGTCGAGCAGTTCCGAAATGGCGCGTCCGGCGCGCTCTTGGCCCGCTTCCAGTGAGTCGTCCTCCACCACCACATCACCGGCGTCGAACACGTCACGGTCAAGATGGAACGCCAGCGGACCCAGCGCCGTGCGGATGGCGGCGGGAGCCGCCGCAGCACCCACCCTGCCTTGGTTGCGGAGGACTCCGGCATCGCTGCAAAAACCAAGCACGACGGCGGGACGCGAGGCGGTTGCGGGCGCGGGCGACGTCAGGGGTGCTACCGCCTGCCACCAGCGGCGGTGTTCAGTGCCGTCTCCGTCGAAACGGCCCGTCCAAGGGCTGGGGTTGACGTCTACGGCGGGGGTGGTGCTTGTTTCCATGCTTCAAGCACACCCGAACGAACACACGAAAACCAGCCGTCTCACCGGGCGAGTGTCTGAAACTCCGGACTTAGGTCCGCAGGAGACCTACTTGACGCCCAGCAGTTCCTCCACGGTTCCAATGCCGAAGAACAGCAGGAACGCACCGGCCACAGCCCACATGAGCGGGTGGACTTCTCGGGCGCGGCCCTGGAAGGTGCGGATCAGGACGTAGGAGATGAAGCCGGCACCGAGGCCGTTGGCGATCGAGTACGTGAACGGCATGAGGGAGATGGTCAGGAACGCCGGGATGCCGACACCCCAGTCCTGCCAATCGATCTTGCCCACCTGGGAGACCATCATGAAGCCCACAACCACCAGTGCCGGGGCCACGGCTTCGAAGGGGACAAGGTTAATCAGGGGTGTGAAGAACATCGCCACCAGGAACAGCACACCTGTGACGATCGAGGCGAGGCCGGTGCGGGCACCTTCGCCGATGCCGGCGCCGGACTCGACAAAGATCTGGTTGGACGAAACGGACGCGCCACCACCTACGATCGCGCCGAGGGCGTCCACCTGAAGGACACGGTCGACGTTGGGGATGTTGCCGTCCTTATCCACGGTTCCGGCCTCGGTGGCCAGTCCCACCATGGTGCCCATGGCATCGAAGAAGATGCTCAGCAGGATCACGAATGCCAGCAGGGCCGCTGCGATGAACCCAAGGTGCTCAAAGGCACCGAACGGGTTGGCCTTGCCGATGAGGGACAGGTCCGGAGCGCCCCATTCCGAGAGGGTGGGAGCCACGAGAGACCAGCCGCGCGGGTTGACGTTCTTGCCATCGAAGCTGGGGCCGATGTGGAGGGTGAACTCGAGGATGGCAGCCAGTGCCGTGGAGACCACGATGCCGATGAGGATGGCGCCGCGGACCTTGCGGACCACCAGGGCGATGGTGAGGATGAGGCCCACTGCGAAAACCAGGGTAGGCCAGCCCATGAGCTTGCCGTCCACGCCCAGGCCCAGGGGAACCGTGGTGCCGGCGGCGTCGGGGATCCGGCGCACAAAACCTGCATTGACCAGGCCGATCAGCGCAATGAAGAGTCCGATGCCCACCACGATCGCCGTTTTCAGCGCTTCGGGTACGGCTTTGAACACGGCGGTCCGGAAACCGGTCAGCACCAGGATGAGCATGGTGATGCCGGAGAGGACCACAAGGCCCATCATGTCCGGCCAGGTGAGCTCCGGGTGCGAGGCGACCGTGACGGCAACGAAGGCGTTGACGCCCAGCCCGGTTGCGACGGCGAACGGGTGCTTGGCCCACGCACCCATGAGGATGGTCAGGATGCCCGCCACGAAGGCCGTCGTAGCTGCGACGGCCGTGAAGCCGAGGGATGCCCCACTGGAATCCGCCCCGGAGAGAATCAGCGGGTTCAACACCACGATGTAGCTCATAGCGAAGAACGTTGCGAAGCCGCCACGAATTTCCCGCGAGTACGTGGATCCACGTTCAGTAATTTTGAAGTAGCGGTCTACTGCAGAACCTTGCTTAAGCATGAAGGACTCCGGGGATCGGGGGGAGTGTGCCCTCAAATCCTATGCGGTCCGGTACGGGCGCTCCGGACGATTCGCCTAGTCTGTAAGGAAGCCAACACTAGGAGAAACCGCCCCATGCGTACCATCCGCCCGCTTCTGGCCGCCGTCGTCGCTGCTCTTGCCTTCGCGTCCGCCTTGCTGTTTTCTGCGGCACCCGCGTCCGCCCACGACGTCGCTGAATCCACGACGCCGGCCAATGGCACCAGCGTCACAGACGTCCCGGCGTCGGTTTCCATTACGTTCAACAACCGGCCGCTCGCCATCGGCTCGGGCGTGACGGTCACGGCAGGTGGCGAAAACTGGGCCGATGGCCCCGTGGAGATCATCGACAACCAGGCGGTCCAGAAGCTGCGCGAAGGAGCTCCGGCCGGCGAATACACGGTGGTCTGGCGGGTCGTCAGCAGCGATTCCCACCCCATCGAGGGCACCTTTACCTTCACGGCCACCGCGGGAAGCACGACGACGACCAGCGGCTCGGCGGCCGCCTCTCCTTCCGCTTCAGCACCGTCGGCTTCGACACCTTCAGCAGCGGTGCCGACGGCGGGAACCGCGGCCCCGGGAACTGCGGCGCCGGGAACCGGTAACAGCGAGCCAGCTGCGGATGCCTCCCAGCCCTTCCCGTGGAGCATTGTGGGCCTGGCGGTTGTTGCTGTCGGTCTCGTTATTTTTCTGGCTGTTACAGCCCGCAGGAAACTCGCTGCTTCGAACGACGCTGATGGCGATTCTCCCGCGGAATAACGGGGTTTTCTACGTAGCTGCGAAGATCTCGAAACGGTTACTGCGACACGCCAGAAGCATACTTCTCGTTACTTAAATGTGACTTCCGCGTGATCATCGCGTACGGTGGTACCTGTGCCTGTTCCACGTAGCGGGCACTTCCGGCCTGATTGCCTAGCTCTGCCGCAGTCCGGAATCCGTTCGCAGACAAACCTTACGGCAGAGACGGGGAACCCATTTTAGGCCGCTTTCGAGCGTGCCTTGGGGTGAAGTCACGATGCTTCCGCTCAACAGCGGGAGATAGTGGCCGGGTGACTCCCATCCGAATCCGACAGCTAACCTCGCAGGCATCGGGAGAGGCTCTTTCATGTCTTCACGCATTCTTCGCGGCCGTCGTAAGGCGGACAGCGTACGTCCTAATCCGTTCATCTCCATCTCCAAGGCAGTTGCCAGCAACGCTTCCGGCGCTGGCCGCCAGGCAGCTGTTATCGCTGCAGCCTCGGGTCTTGTGTTGACCGGCTCCATTGCAGCTCACGCTGCTGAAGCTCCGGTTCAGCGGGATTCCAGCCCGGCCACGGTCGCTGAGACCGTTTCAGCCGACGCACCCACCCAGGTTGTAACCGCCCTGGCTACGGCTACGGTCAACTTCGAGCGCCCGGCTGTTGCTTCCGTTGCAGCTCCGGTTATCGAAAAGCCTGCACCGGTTGCTCCGGCTCCCGTTGCCAAGAAGGCAGCAGTCACCACTGCCGCCGCAAAGGCTCCTGTTGCCAAGGCTGCTGCTGCCGCTCCGGCCGCTGCTGTTCCTGCTCCTGCGGCTGCTGCTGCCCCGGCCGTTGGTGGCGTCAATGCCGCCATGGTTGCCTCGGCTTACGCCCAGATCGGCATCATGCAGGACTGCACCGCCATGGTGGAGCGCGCACTCGGCTCCGCAGGCATCCCCGTTGGCGACCTCGGTCCCATGCAGTTCATGAACTACGGCAAGGTTGTCAGCTCACCCCAGCCCGGTGACATGATCGTCCAGTCCGGCCACGTTGCCATCTACATCGGCAACGGCCAGGCCATCAGCGGTGGCATCAACGGCAACCAGACGGGCATCCACCCGATCAGCTGGTTGACCGCAACGGGTCCCCTGACCTACGTACGCGCTGGCGCATAAGCCTCACGCTTCAGCTCAAAGGCCGGTGTCTTCGAAGAGTTCGTCTTCGAGGACACCGGCCTTTGGTGTTAAGTTATGTGCGGAATAGTTCACAGCCAGGCACAACGCCGGGTTTCGCGGCCGAGCGCAACGCGGGGGTTTGATCTGCTACGCGGTGGCGATGCCCGGCCCTGCCGGGAGGGCCACCTTGGACGATATCGCCTGGCCTACAGCCTTTGCCTGCCGGAGTACTTCCTTGGGTGTGGGCGTAATGAGCTCACCGACGCCTACAAGGTGCATCCCGACGGCCCGCATTGCGGACACCAGGTTCTGGCCGATCGCTATGCCGAGTTCCGCCAGCATTCGGCGCAGTTGGCTCTGCGCGCAGCGCGTGACCACAATATGGTCGGCCAGAAGAACACCGTTGGCAGTGTGGACGGCCCACTGGCGGCGGGTGGATTCAAGGGGCCCGGAGGCATGAAGCCCCGTCCTGAGCCCGGTAGTGGTCATGCTGGCAGCCAGTCCATAGCCGATCTGCTGGGAAGGGTCGGAGCCAAGGAAATCGAGGCGGACAGCCCGTGTGGTGCTGCGGACATCCAAGTGATGGCTTGCGGCGTAGTTCCGCAGGTGGCGGAGGATCTCGTTCCGCTCCTGCATGGCTGCGGGATCGGCTGCATCGCAGCGTTGGAGCATACCGGTGTGTACTGACGGGCCGGTTGCGGACAACGTGCCGAACCCGTCCACCACTATGGAGTTCACGCCGTAGCGGCTGAGCTCACTGGCAACTGCCAAGCCGGACAGGCCGGCTCCGATGACCACGGTGGTGGTGCGCTCCGTGGCGGAATCAGGCGTGAGTGACACTGCTTGGTTCCTCCTTGACGTGTGTGCCGTTAGGCATCGCATGGGGTTCGCGTACGAGTTCCCCAAGCGGCCGCAATAAATGGCCGGAGTGTGCTGTGGAACACGGTTGCCGGCCATTCGGTGACTCGAACACTACCGAACTTTTTCTGCCATGGATAGCCTCCCGGGTCCGCGTGTTCGCGTTGTTCATCCCCAGCGCAAAATGTGGCCCCTGCAACCGAGCCCGGACCGTTATACACATAGCCCAAAGTCACCTTGATTCGGCGTTGCCGACCGAGAATAGTGGGCATTGGGAGAAGGAATTTCCAGGTTTCTTCTGCCCCGGCCATTGACAATGGCGCCAGTAGGGAATCCGAGCCGGAGAACCTCTGGCAGAATGGCCGGAACATCAAGCAGCAGGTGGAGAGGCGGGCCCCATGGACCAGCACAGCAGGCACAATGAAGAGCCACAGGACGGCCAGGACCAAGCAGTGGCGCCAGGTGGCATTGTCGTTGGAGTTGACGGTTCTGAGCACGGGCAGTGTGCGTTGGTGTGGGCGGCACGTGAAGCCGAACGCCGTCAGTTGCCCTTGCACATCGTGACGGCCTACTCCGTTCCCATCTTTGCCGCATCAGGGCTGGATGGGGGCTACGCAACTGTGGATGATTCGGTGATCCGCGAGGGCGCGGACGCGATAGTGAAACAGGCTATGGACAAGATCTCCGGGTATGCCATCGACGTTGACGCTTCCGTGGAGAACGGCGACGCTGCCGGTGTCCTCCTGGATCTCTCGGCAGATGCCGCGCTCCTCGTATTTGGCAGCCGGGGCCGCGGCGGCTTCGTTGGACGCCTTTTGGGATCTGTCAGCAGCGCATTGCCTGCCCACGCCAAATGCCCCACCGTCACGGTCCCGCTGTACTGCGCCGACCGTCTCGGCGAAAACACTGAAGACAAGCACATCAAGGCCGAGCACGCGAAGGCTGGGCCCCGCGCCGTGGAAAACGTAGTCGCGGTGGGCGTGGACGGCTCCGAGCAAGCCCGCGTGGCTGTGCTCGAAGCGGCCGAGCAAGCGCAGCGCATGGGAGCCAAACTCCGCGTCATCTGCGCTGTGCCGCAGTACAGCGGGTCCTTGGCCTGGGTGCCGGCTCCGTTGGACCGTGACGCCCTCTTTGCGGATATCAGGGTGCAGCTTGACGCCGGTGTTGCCTGGCTCAGGAGCCACTTCCCCCAGCTTCCCATTGAGACGGACCTTCGGGACGGGTCACCGGTGGACGTGCTGGTGGAAATCAGCCGCAGCGTCGAACTGGTGGTCCTGGGAACACGCGGACGCGGCGGGTTCGCGGGCATGCTGCTCGGTTCCACCTCGGACGGCGTCCTCCACCATGCCAAGGGTCCTGTGCTGGTCGTTCCGGACCGTGAGGATCCCCGGCTGGCCGACCGTCAGAAGTTTGGGCCAATGCTCGGCGCAGCATAGGCCGCGGGAACCACTGCGCCATGGATGTCCAACAGCCCAGCGGGGTACTCATTCTGGACATCGCCGGCATCAGTGGGGCCATGCTCCCTGATGTGGGGGGAAAGGCGGCCAACCTGGGTGAGTTGGCCAGTGCCGGACTGCCCGTGCCGCCCGCATTCTGCCTGACCACCGCTGCCTACCGGCACGCCCTTTCGGCGATTGGCCTGGACGAGGTCCTTGCGGCGATGAAGGAGGCCGATGCTTCCCAGTTGGACCAGCTGAACGGGCTTGCCGCCCGCGCACGGTCCTTGGTGCTCGACGCCGGCATACCCCACCGGATCGCCGAAGCGGTGCGGTCCGCCTACCAGCAGATGGGAGGGGACGTCCCCGTTGCCGTCAGGTCTTCTGCTACCGCGGAGGACCTGGCTTTCGCGAGTTTCGCCGGTCAGCAGGACACCTTCTTGAACGTGGTGGGCGCTGATTCTGTCCTGGAAGCTGTGAGCCGTTGCTGGGCGTCGCTGTGGACAGACCGTGCCGTGACTTACAGGACCACCAACGGGATCGATCACGCGTCGGTCACCCTGGCTGTTGTGGTGCAGGAAATGGTGGACTCAGCTACCGCCGGTGTCATGTTCACCGCCAACCCGGTGACAGGAAACCGGTACGAGACAGTGATTGATGCCAGCCCGGGTTTGGGAGAGGCCGTCGTTTCCGGAGCCGTGGATCCGGATCAGTACGTGGTCGATGTTCGTCGCGGTGCCGTGGTGAAAAGGACCGTGGGGGACAGGCAAGTGGAGATCAGGGCGATCCCTGGCGGTGGCACGGAACGCGTTGAACGAAGCACCGGGTCCTCGCGGGACCAACCCGGCGATTCAAACCCTCAGCCCTGCCTCAGTGATCACCAAGTGTTGGGGCTCGTGGACTTGGGCCGCGAGGTCCAGTTGCATTACGGATCCCCGCAAGACACCGAGTGGGCCATCGACCATGAGGGGAAATTGTGGCTCACCCAAGCCCGGCCCATCACTACCCTGTACCCGCAAACCACGCGCACCCCTCCCGTTCCGGGCGAGCACGCCTTCCTGAACTTCAGCCTCGCCCAAGGCCTCACCAGGCCACTGACTCCCATGGGTTTGGCCGGCATCCGGCTCATCGCTTCTTCCGTCGCCAGGACCGCGGCATTCGATGTTCCGGATCCCCGGTCCGGCCCGCCGCCTTACTACGAGGCGGGGCAGCGCATCTTCTTCGACCTCACTGCGGTGGTGCGGAGCAGGGTCGGCCGGGCGATCGTGCCCCGGGTTTTCGATCTCATGGAGGCCCGCTCAGCCGTTCTCATACGTGGCCTCTTTGACGATCCACGTTTCACAGTGACCACCAGGACACCCTTGAAACTGATTCGCCACGTTGCTCCGGTTGCGGCCAAGTACCGGGTTCCCGAGACACTGTTCCGTGGCCTGTTCCGCCCGGCTTCGGCACTGGTACGCGTGGAGAAACCCGGCTCCGATCTGCGCAGCACCTTGGCCGTCCCGCAGCAAGCAACGGCCCATCAGCGGATCGGCCACGTTCAGCGAATCCTCGGAGAAGAAGTGTTCGCCACGGTTCCGCAGGTGCTGCCCCTTCCCGCGCTCGGCTTTGCCATGCTGGCGCTGGTCAAGAAGCTCCTGGGGGACCAAGCTCCGTATAGCGAGCTCCAAACGGTGATCCGAGGTCTTCCCAACAACATCACCACCGAGATGGACCTGGCACTGTGGCAGCTTGCCGCTGAGATTCGGAAAGACCCCGACGCCGTTGCCTCCATGACCGGTCGAACGGCGGCAGAACTGACGGAGCAGTATCGGGACGAAAAGCTCCCCGTCGCTGCCCAAGCCGGAGTGAGCTCATTCCTGGGCACCTTCGGGCACCGGGCCGTCGCCGAGATCGACCTGGGCATGCCGCGCTGGTCAGACGATCCCACTCACATTCTTGGCGTCGTCACCAACTATTTGAGGCTCGCGGACGGCTCAGAGGCGCCGGACCAGCAGTTCACGCGGGCAGCCCGGGACGCCGATGAACAGGTAGCGCGTTTCGTGGCGCGGGCCAGGACCAAGAGCCCTTTGCACGCGGCCGTGGTTCGCATGGCGTTGGACCGGACACGGAGGTTCGCTGGACTGCGCGAGTTGCCCAAGTACAACCTGGTCCTGGGACTATCTGTTGCGCGGAAGCAGTTGCTTCTCATCGGCAATGAGCTTGCGGCAGCGCACCGGATCAAACGCCCCGAGGACATCTTTTTCCTGGACCTCGACGAAGCCGAGACCGCACTGGCCGGAGATGACCTGCAGGAGTTGGTTGCTGAGCGACGCGCCGCCTACGGGCAGGAACTGCGGCGGAGGCACATACCGCGGGTGCTCATGTCAGATGGCACCGAACCGGAAGCCGCGCCCGGGACCAGCGGGACCCAGCGCCCTGGCACTTTGTCCGGCAGTCCGGCGTCGACGGGACGGGTCACAGCTCCTGCGAGGGTCATCATGGACCCCGTTGGCGCGCACCTGGAGCCCGGAGAAATCCTCGTGGCACCGTCAACGGATCCCGGCTGGACGCCGTTGTTCCTCACCGCCGGAGGGTTGGTCATGGAGATGGGTGGGCCCAACTCCCATGGCGCAGTGGTGGCCCGTGAGTACGGCATCCCTGCCGTGGTGGGGGTTCCGGACGCCACATCGCGAATCAGCACCGGTCAGCGCGTTACCGTGGACGGCGCTGCAGGGACGGTGGCTGTTGAGGGTGCGGGTGGCGGGACCAGCTAGGCGTGCTGGTGCGACTCGTGTTCCGAATGGCTCACTGGCTCCAACTGGAAGGTGCAATGCTCGGTGTCGAAATGACGGCCGAGGCAGGATCCCAACTGGTCAAGGATGCTGTCCGCCCCGCTGGCGTTGAGGACTTCGTCTTCCACCACGACATGGGCTGAGAACACGGGAACGCCGGAAGTGATGGTCCAGATGTGGATGTCGTGGGCTTCCACCACACCATCCACGGCGATGATGTGCTCGCGGATCATGTTCACGTCCACGCCCTTCGGTGTGGCCTCCAGGAGGACGTCCACCACGTCGCGAAGCAGATGCCAGGCGCGGGGGATGATCATCACTGCGATCACCACCGAAGCAATGGGGTCGGCCGCGCTGAAGCCTGTAGTCATGATGACGATGGCCGCCACAATGACCGCGATGGAACCCAGAAGGTCACCGAGGACCTCCAGGTAGGCCCCACGTACGTTGAGGCTCTCCTTCTGCGCCCCCTGCAGGATCAGGAGCGAGACAAGGTTGGCCACGGCACCCAAAATGGCAGCCCACAGCATGACGTCCGTATGGATCTCCGGGGACTCCCCGAAGCGGCGGATGGCTTCGATCATGATCACCACAGCGATCACGATGAGGATCAGAGCATTTGCCAAGGCGGCCAGTACTTCGGCCCGCTGGTACCCATATGTCCGCTGGTCACTGGCTGGACGGGTGGCAATCCAGGCCGCCATCAGTGCGATGAACACGCCCGCGGCATCAGAGAGCATGTGGCCCGCATCAGCCAGCAGCGCCAAGGATCCAGACACGACGGCGCCAACCACCTGGATGCCCACCACCCCTAAGGTGATGGCCAGGACGGCGATGAGCCGCTTCCGATGCTTGCCGGTTGCTGTAACTCCGTGGGAGTGGTTGTGGTCGTGCCCCATGTCTATAAGGCTAGCCCCAGCCGAGTTCGTGCAGACGGTCGTCGTCGATCCCGAAGTGGTGCGCGATCTCGTGGACCACCGTGATGGCTACTTCATCGATGACTTCTTCGCGTGTGCTGCAGATGTCCAGGATGGGCTGCCTGAAGATGGTGATCCGGTCCGGCAGTGAACCGGCTTCCCACCATGAATCGCGTTCAGTCAGGGGGACGCCCTCGTAGAGTCCCAACAGCACAGTGTCCGGATTTTCGCCCGGCTGGGGCGTGTAGTCGTCTTCAATGAAGATGGCCACGTTGTCCATGGCACTGGCCGCTTTGGGCGGGATCAGTTGGAGGGCGTCGCTGACGGCCTCTTCAAATTCTTCGGGAGACATTTCGAAAGGCGCGGCACCACGAGCGGCGGTGTGCTCAACAGGACTGTGCACCGCATTCCGTTCCCCGAGCGGCGATGAAGGGCGCTCGCCGTCCGGAACTATGGGCAAGCCGGGTGGAAGATTCGCGGGCATGATCTGACTTTAGTCCGCTCAGGCTGCATCGGCGCCGTGTGTGATGAGAGATACTAAAAGTCAATCCTCTTTTCGACAGACACAGGAACCGCATGACCGGCACCTCTTCCCTCGCGCCTGAACCCCTCGACGTCGTGGTTGTAGGTGAGGCGTTGATCGACATCGTGCAGTCTGCCGATGGGCAGGTGGAGTACCCCGGCGGCTCGCCGGCCAATGTCGCCTTCGGCCTGGGCCGGCTGGACGTCAAAACCGGACTGCTGACAGCAATCGGCCGCGATGCCAGAGGTGACGCCATCGCATCGCATCTGCACAGTGCCGGCGTGGTGCTGTTGCCCGGTTCCATGTCCGCGGGCAAGACCGCGACGGCGACGGCCCGGATAGCTTCGGACGGTTCAGCTGACTACACCTTCGACATTGACTGGGCTTTGGCGCCTCTGGCCCTTCCCTACGCTCCGAGGATCCTGCACACGGGCTCCATCGCCACGTTCCTGGAACCCGGCGCAAGCGTTGTGCGGAGCTTGCTGGAGCAGGCTCAGGGTGGGTGCATGGTGACGTACGACCCCAACATCCGCGCCGACCTCCTCGGAAGCCACCAGGAGGCCTTGGCGCTCTTCGAGGAAATAGTGCCGCTGACCGACGTCGTGAAGCTCAGCGGCACCGATGCCCGCTGGCTGTACCCGGGCAAGGCGCTTGAGGACACCGCGAACCACCTCCTCGCACTGGGCACCGGGTTGGTTGTAGTGACCCAGGGCGTCAAGGGCTCGCTCATGGCCACACGGCACATACAGCTCAACGTACCGGCCGTCCCGGCCACAGTGGCGGACACCATCGGCGCGGGAGATTCCTATATGGCGGCGCTGATCATGGGGCTGCTCCTGCGTGGCAGCGACGGACTGGCGCCCACCGTCATGGAGCGGATCGGCACCATTGCCTCCATGGCGGCCTCCATCGCCGTCGGCCGCCCTGGTGCCAATCCGCCCACACACCGCGAACTTTTGGTGGGAATGGCCCGCTAACGGAGGGGCTGGCGTGTCCGACGCCGGGTCAGGCCCACGCCGATCAGGCAAACCACTCCACCGGTCAGTCCCCAGATGGTGGGGACTTCCTGAAGCACGGCCCACGAAATCAAAATGGTGGTACCCGGAACCAGGTACGTGGTGGCGGCGAGCTTTCCGGCCGAGATGAGGGACAAAGCGTACGCCCAGGTGGTGAAAGCGATGGCCGTGGGAAAGATTCCCAAGTAAACCAGGCCGAGCGTTGCCGGGAGCGGGGCCGCCTGCACCTCGGAAATCAACTGCCCGGTCCACGGCAGGCAGCAGATGGCGCCCACCATGATGCCGAACCACGTTGCCTGCCCGGCGGTGAACTTACGGAGCACGGGCTTCTGGAGGATCGCGCTCACCGAGGCGAGTACAGCGGCAAGCAAGCACAACAACACGCCGGCGACGTCCGCCGTCGAACGCTGTCCGGAACCAAGCGCGATCATCGCGACGCCGCAGAACGCCACGCCGCTGCCGATCAGCAGCCAGCGGGGGAAGCCTTCCTTGAGGAAGATTCCGGCAAGGATCGCGATCAGGATAGGGGAGACGTTGATCAGCATGGCGCTGGTGCCGGCGTCGAGCATGTGTTCCGCGGCGTTCAGGGCCACGTTGTAACCGCCGAACCACATCACTCCGTAGGCCACTATCGGTAACCACTCCCGTCCGCTCGGCCACACCTTCAGTGTCGGCAGCACCACGATTCCAAGCACGACGGCGGCAACCGCCAAGCGTCCCAGCGTCAAGGATCCGGGGGAGAAGCTGGGGCCGACGGCGCGGATGCCCACGAAGGCCGAAGCCCACAGGATCACGGTGACGATCACGGCGGCGATGCCGAGTTTGCTCATGGCTGCCCCCGGCGCGGGGGTGGTGCGCTCGGGCAGGTCCGGGGAAGGCTGGCCGGGTTCGGCCGGGGAAGTGGTTGTCATAGAGCCAAATCTAGCCGTCGTTGAGTCGGGTCGGCTGGCGGTTTTCGGACGCGTCAGGGCAAGATCCTGCCAATGTTTGCGGACCGCCTCCGGAGAGTGGGTGCGGTTGATGGGTGGGCGCTGCTGAGGGGTGAGCTTTCGACTCTTTGGGTGGGCGCTGCTGAGGGGTGAGCTTTCGACTCTTTGGGCGTTTCTTAGAGGTGAGATCCCGCTCCTCGGTGGACGCCAAGCTGGTAGCCCCGGACGGTCAGCAGACCTCGATTTGGGAATATCGCCATCTATGCTCTAAAGTTTTAGAGTCCAGTTCGGACGGGCGAGACACGGAAAGAACGCGTAAAGCGTCGCTTTTCTTTTGCGAAATCCGAATTGAGTTCAGGCCCCCATCGTCTAGCGGCCTAGGACACCGCCCTTTCACGGCGGCGGCACGGGTTCGAATCCCGTTGGGGGTACGCAAGGAAGTGGTAAACCGGATGAAAAAAGTCTGGTAAGCTAGAAGCCTTGAAAAAAATGCGGTAGAGATACTGCAAACGCAAGGCCCTGTAGCGCAGTTGGTTAGCGCGCCGCCCTGTCACGGCGGAGGTCGCGGGTTCAAGTCCCGTCAGGGTCGCTCTGAGCGCCGAAGAAATTCGGTTCTCAAGGTGACATGTCACCTAGGCTCTGTAGCTCAGTTGGTAGAGCGTTCGACTGAAAATCGAAAGGTCACCGGATCGACGCCGGTCGGAGCCACCACTGGGAAGCATCAGTTCTTCGGAACTGGTGCTTTTCTTCTTTAACCCGATGAGCGACAGCGTGTACCGCCGCCACCCGCTCTGGTCCGCCTCGATTCGTCGCGGAAGCCAACGCACCGTAATTCTCCGCGTGTCGAAGGTCATAGCCGCTCAAAGTAGGCCGACGCGGCACAAAAGCTGTCCCTCCACCTGCACTCACGCGCTTTGCGCACTCACCCTATTAGTCGGTCTTTGCGCCGGGCAGCCCCAGGAGTTGGGGTTTTGCTGGCAGGTGTCGGCGACGAGTGCTCTTTCTGTTTTCCAGACGTGGATGGTTTTGGCTGGTGTGGTGATGTCGAGTGTTCCGTTGATGGGTAGGGGTGGGCCGTTGTTGACGGAGTAGGTGCCGGTGAAGCTGGTGGTGAGGGTGGCTTGGTAGTTGCCGGTTTCGGTGTAGGTGTGGCTGGTGCGTGTTTCGTTGTTGAGCCAGTCGGTTTCGGGGATGGAGTAGCCGGCCACCGGTGTGGGTCCGAGGGTTCCTCCGTCGCCGTAGGTGTAGGTGTAGTTGGCTGGTATTGCGGTGAGGTGGACTGCTTGGCCGAGGATGGTGACGTCGAAGTCTTGTTCTGCGGTGGTGGCGTAGAAGTTGGTGGGTCCGCCTTTGAGGGTGTGCGGGAAGGGTTGGGCTTCGAGGGTCCCTGGGTTGACGGGGAGTTGGCGGAAGCCGGTCAGGATGCGGGCGGCGATGTTGGCCAGGACGTTCTCGGGCTGGGCGTCGTAGAGGCAGGTGGGTCCGCTGACGGCTGGGTAGTCTGTCCAGGTTGGGTTCGTGATGGACTTCGGTGCCTGCCTCCAGATCACGGGTGTACCTTCTTCTCCGTCAGGTGTCTTGGCCGGGCATTCCATCGTGAGGCAGCCCCTGTCCGGTGTGTCAGTTCCGCCGGACCGGCAATGAACATCGGCCATGTACTGGTTCGGGTCCTCTACGGTGAGCGAACTGCCTTCGACTTTGGGAATGAAGTTGCCTGTGACGGCATCCCGAGTCCATTGCGTACCAGTCAGATTCATTGCATTGTCCACGTAGCCGATGTCTATCTTTGGCTCTTTAGCGGCGGCAAGGCCGCTCTGAAGTCCAGTAGCTATGAAGATAACTACTGTCAGGATGCCGATTCTTCGTGTGAGTTTCTGCATGGATTAACGAAGCAATCCGAGGTCGACGAGCGACCAGCGTTGGTCATCAAAGACCAATGCAGCTCGGCTTGCCGAGTTTGTCGCTGCTGTTGGCTCCTGGTACAGGGAACCATCCTGTGCCCTGATTTCGATTGGTTCCTGAATAACCTGAACTGCGGCAACTTGTGTAGGCATTGACGGATCAAAGGAAGCTTCAACCGTTGCCGATCTGATTGCGGCCCCCGAGATCCAACGCCCGTCCTCCCAGCCAGTCTCAATTCCCTTACGGAGGGAATTGCATAGCGCGCAACTAGGTCTGCTTAGAGATGCCAGTTGCTCAGTTGAACCGGTCTCGTAGCTATAGCTCAGCTGCGCGTACCAGTACCTAATGAACGCTTCCAGCCCTGCCTTCGAGTTCTCCTTCGCCAACTCCGGCATTACGGGAACGGGCACGTTCTCGGCCTTACCCTTTGCGTCAGCGGGCTTGTACGCGGCGGATGTCGGCGGACTATCCGGAGTAGCCGAAGCCGTCGGAACCGAAGCGCTGGTGGTGGGCGACGTCGTCGTCGAGCCTGTTTCGGAGGGTGGCTCGCTGGGCGTACTGCCGCCCTGGCAACCCGTGAGGAGCAGGGCCAGGACTAAAAGAAGAGTGGCAGACGAAAGGCGTGGCATGACAGGCTCCCCAGCAGCTGTTTTGGCGATGTGTCGGCCAGTCTAGGTGGGGCGATCGAGCCCAACACAGTCACGAATCGGGCGTTGTGGATAACCCTGCTCTGTTTACGGCAGGACGCTGGGCGTATTCTGACCTCGCCGGCTCATCAATCGCACGTATCCACTGGCGGAATCATGGTTACGATCGCCCGAAGTGGGTACCAGCTCTGCCCCAACCACAGAAGCGAGTCCAGATACGACCATCGGAAAAGGCACGACTACCGGAACCGGCCCAACTACCGGAACCGATGGGCCCTACGGTGAGTTCTCATCGCTGTCCGATGCCTGCAATTGGGTCCATCCAGGACTGAATGGATAAGAACTGCCAGCAGTCGCCGCCGCGCGCACTCCCTTCTCTCCGACGCTTCTCCCAAAGCGTCGGAGCTAGACGCTAGGGTGGTACTCAAGAGAAGGGGAGTGCTCCATGGAAGACCAGAACGTGCAGCTTGATCCTGTGCTCGGGGGCGAGATCCTGGGTACTGGACGCACCATCATCTCCGAGGCGGCGGTTGCCAAGGTTGCCGGCATTGCTGCCCGCACGGTGCCGGGCGTCTACTCGTTGGGTTCGGGTCCGTCCCGTGCGCTCGGCGCGATTCGCGACGCCGTCGGCAGCTCCGACCACGCAGCAGGCGTGCGCGCGGAAGTCGGCGAGACCCAAGTGGCCGTGGACATCAACCTCGTTGCCCTCTACGGGCACCCCCTGCACAGTGTTGCCAACCAGGTCCGGAGTGCCGTTTTCCGCGCTGTTGAAGAACTAGTGGGCCTCCAGGTTATTGAGGTCAACATCGAGATCAATGACGTCTACGTGGCTCCGCCGGTCAAACCTGCGGGAAGCAAGCCAGCCGTAATGGAAAGGGAGGCACTCCAGTGAGCATGACCGTTGTTGGAATCGCGATCGGCGCCTTCGTAGCGTTCATGTCCCTTTCCTTTGGACTGTGGGGATTCCTGATCTCACTGCTCTTCATGGGCATCGGAGCGCTGCTCGGCCGGGCCGCAGACGGAAAACTGGATCTCCGCAGCGTCCTGGACGCCATTACGGGCCGGCGCTCTTCGTCATGAGCGTGGCTGAGGCTGTGGACTCCACCAGCAGCCTGGCCGGCCACAACCGGATCAGTACCCAGGCTTTGACATCCTTGGCGCGCGCCGCCGCCTCCGAGGCCCTCGGCGTTGAGGCCAACGACATCCGCGCTGATTGGGCGGACGACGACGGCCTGCTGGCTTTGTCGATCGTGGCACCTATCAGCATCCCGGCTTTGACAGAGGTCCTGCGGGACCCGTTGCGCGTCCAAGGCTTTGGCGGCTCCATCTGGGACCGTGCAGTAGCTGCCAAGGCCGCTGTTCTTGAAACGGTCACGCGACTCAGCGGATCCCAGTTAAGCAGGGTGGACATCAGGATCAGCGGAGCCCACGTCACGGAGGGAGGCCGCGTTCAATGACACAGGACCAGGAAACCCAGGACCGGAACACCCGGGATCAGCAAGCTCGGTTGGAAGGATATGCAGGAGCTGGACCGGTGGCCGGCGAAGACCCCGAAATGAGCCGAATCCTGCGCCGTGAAACCCACTCTTCCCGGGCCGCTGCTGCCGCCATTGCCGCCGTCCTGGTCATTGTTCTCTGCCTCTATGCCCTGCTTGAGGCGGGCGTGCGGGCAGTTGGGCAACCACCGTGGCTGATCGATCCCACCACTGCGGCCGGGCGCATCATCGCTCTCCCTGAAGGCATTTCCCCACTGTTGCTTGGTGCCAGTGGCGCCGTAGTTGCCATGGTGGGACTGTTCTTCTTCCTGCTTGCAGTGCTGCCCGGCAGGCGTGCCCGGCATCTGCTCAGGGACGCGCGTACCGCCGTCGTGGTTGATGACGAAGTTCTTGCCTCAGCGCTGGCACGTCGTGCACGAACTGCTGCGAACGTTACCCAGGAACAGGTCATGGTGATCGTTTCCCGGCAGCTGGTGGTGGTCAATGTGCGGCCTACGTCCGGCAGCAGGGTGAGCGAGGAGGCAGTGCTGGCAGCTGTGCAAGCGGAACTTGAAGAGATGTCTCCCGTGCCGATGCCTTCTGTGCGGGTCAACCTGGCTTCGTCGGGGGTGATTGGCGCGTGAATGGAACACCGCGGGCCCTTAATCGTGTGCTGTTGTTCATCATCGGGGTGAAACTCCTGGCTGTAGGAGTGCTTCTCCTGCTGCTGGCCACAGTGCCCGCTGTTGCAGCTTGGTGGCATGGCTGGTCCGCCGCTGCCTGGGCAGGGATGGAAAATGCCTTCCGCCAAACGCGCTTCCCCGGACGTGAGGAAAGCTGGTTGTGGATTGTGGCCGGGGCGGTCCTGGTGGCCATCATCATCGCCATGATCGCCTGGTTGTCGCAGCAAGGCAAAGGCAGGGGCAACCTCCTGATCGCCAGCGATGATGACAGCCACATCAACGGAGAAGTACGGATCGGCGGCGGCGTCGCCGAGCAAGCGCTGAGGGCGGCACTCGCCGGGAGGACCGACCTCGCGGCCGCCTCCGTGGCGACCTACGAGGTGCGGGGAAGGCCAGGGCTGCGCATCCGGATTCAGCCCAGACAAGGAGTTGCGCCGCACCTGCTGGCTGCCGAAATATCACAACTGGTTGAAGCATTGGACCTGGTCATCGGCCAAAAAACCCCGGTGCTGGTACACATGGTTTCCGGTGCCCGGTCCAGGTTTACCAAGGCGGAGCGCGTCCGCTGACCGAGTGATCCCGGAGGTGCCGTGCCTGCAGTCCCAGATAATGCAGGCACGGCGTTCTTCCGTCGTCAGGCTGTTTGCACCGCGTCAGCAGGTGTATTTGTACAGGGCGTAGGCAAAGAGTCCATCCAACTGGAAGACGGTGCTGCCCGTCTCGTCCACAGCCGCGTCGGTCTGTCGTCCATCGCCCAGAATCGGCTCAAGTTTCAGTTCCTTGCCTCGCAGCCTCCATAGTTTGTAGGACTGTCCGGGTTCCGGATTGTGTTCCTTCAGGATCAGCAAATATCCGGAATGATCGGATGTGATTGATTGAAATCCTGTCCATGTGGTGCCGTTTGGCTCGTCGCCGATGGGCAGGACATGGCCGGACAGGATCTCACTTTGGACTTCCCTATAGCGGGGAATGACGCGGCCCAAGGTTTCAACGGACTCCTCACTCAGCCCTGTCTGTTCCATCCAAGCGAGCGGATTGGCGAACAAAGTAACGGCCAGCGCATATTCAAGCCCACAGTTGGAGGGTGCCAAGGCGTCGTCAGGGTACAGGTCTGTGTTCCTTTGGACGTTGAGGAACTCGGCCTGCAGCCTGTAGGTAGGATAGTAACGCGACAGCATCCAGATATTCCGCAGTGTGCGGTGAGGATAGTAGTTTGGCCAGGCCCCGAATTTCCCGGTGAAGCGGTTTTCAAGGAACAAGGAACCGTACTGCAGCTGGCCGTAGTAGCCGCTGCGGATTCCCGCCGTGACGTCCATGTTGAAGAAGACGTCGCCGTTGGTGCCGGTGAGCACCCGTCGCATCAATCGGGTGAGGTTTTCTTCGCCGACCTTGGAAGTGAACTCAATCCCATCCAGCTTGTAGGCCGAGATCCCGTATCGCTTGTGCAGTCCGATCAGGATATCGCTGTCCTTCTCCCAGTTCTCGAAGTCATTGAGGGAATCGGGGGAGAACCACAGGCCCATTCTGATGCCTTTTTCGTTCGCGGATGCCACGATGGGCTCGAGCCCATTGGGAAACCGGATGTGGTTGACTTCCCAGAAATCCGGGTTGGCCTCGTAGTAGCCCTTCCCCCAAGCTCCTCCAGGGTTTACGGAGTTCGCGGTGGTTCCGTTCTGCCAGCCATCGTCGATCTGATAAAGCGTGACGCCTGTCTTCTTTGCTATCTCAAGCTCCTCCAGAAGGAACTGCTCGCTCAGTCGTCCGTCGCTGGATTGATCTCCCCAGGTGTTGGACATGACGAAGGCATCCTTCTCAGGATCAAAGACATGAAGGGCATTGTGATAGTCGTGCAGGCTGGAAAGCGCATCGGTCTCCTCACCGCTCCACAGAACGACGGCGCTGCCGTACGTGGTGAGCGTCTTGGACTTCTGCAGGTCCCGGCTGGACGACCAGCCTGTAGTGAAGACGTTCTGGCCCTTGACGAAGAAGTCACTTTCCACCCCGTCCAGATAGCCCAGCGCAGTCGGACCTTCCTTGATCAGTGTCAGGCCATCCTTTGACAAGTGGTCCTGCACGAAGACGACGTTCCCCTTCATGAAACGTTGTTCGCGCCTGGAAAACAGGCCGGTACTGGCGAAGACCAGGTTGTCCATGTCATCGGTGACATCAACGAACTCCACACTCTTCCATCCGCAATGTTTCGGTTCCAGCGGGAAGCAGTCCTGATAGCCTCCCTCAAGCTCCCTTAGGTGCGGCGCCTGAACATCAAGACTTTCCGGGCCGGACACTTCCACGCTTTCGTTCAGGGTGACGCTGATGAAGGACCGCAGGACAGGGACCCCGGGGTAGACGATGTGCGTCCACCGGACCACGGAAGCCTCAAAAGCCAGTTCCACTTCCACCTTCAAGTGTTCCCGGGCAACACCATGATCGTCGTCGCGGGCTGTTCTGACAGTAATGCCCAGCCTGTCCCCGCTGAACAAGGCAGAGTTGTAGTAGGCATACTTCCGATCAACAGTACGTAACCAATCAGAGGTTTCCTCGGCAGCAAACCATTCCTTGTTTGTGGCCTTGTTCTTCAACGACACTACGGTGGGAATGCCTCGGCCAAGATCCCAGGACCGCTCCAAGGCATTGTTGCCGATGCGAAGCGTGTTCCCGTCCAGTGCAGCGTAGCAATCCATGAATTCGCCTGGATCGCCCACCTGTATCTCTTCCGGCAATACCGTGCTCTGAACACCACTTGTTGTCGTCAGCATTTGTTGTTCCGTCATGGGCACTATTTCCTATCATCTTTGTTCAATTCACTGCAGGTGGTTATTTGACCTTTAGTTTTTTGGTGCTGGTGTCGTACAGGTAGCTTGACCGTGTATTGCCGGCAGAGTCTTTGGCGACCACGCGGAGGGAGATCTCGGTTTGCGGCTGGAGATTGGTCACGGTAAATGAGGTGCCGGTGACAGGTTCTCTGTTCAACTGCGTGTCTCCGGTGAAGACGTCGTAGCTTACGGTGCTGCCCGGATTGTCATCGGTAGACCCGGCCCACTTCAGCACGACGCTGTCTGCCGCTCGTTTCCCTTCCAGATACGACGGACGCGATGGCGCTGTCACATCCGTGGCAGTGGTGGAGGTTGTGAAGACGTCACTGGTTGAGCTGTTACCCGACTTGTCCGTGGCCACGATGGTGAAGCTCTGGGGTGTTCCTGCTGGCAGGTTCTCGATCTTATAGTCGCTGGGGAAGTACACCGGGCCGGCATTGACCTTGCCACCGTTACGGTAGACGTCATAGGACAGCTCATTGATTGAGTCATTGTCCACTGGCTTGTTCCACTTCAACGTGATGCTCGACAACGATCGTGCTTGGGCAACGATCCCGGTTGTCTTTGCCGGGGCGACCGTGTCCACCGTTGTTGATCCCGTAACAGCTTCGCTGGCCGTTCTGTTGCCGGCCGCGTCCCTGGCTGTCACGGTTATTGAATACGTCGTGCCTGGGTCCAGGTACTCCAACTTGGTGTTGAGTGTCGGGGTGACGTTGTACAGCCTGCCGTCGCGCCTGATTTCATACATCACCGGTCCCTGGTCATCTGCCGCGGCAGCCCATGACAGATTGACGGTGTTCAAAGTAGTGCCGGTGACCTTGAAGTTCAGCGGCTTCGTGGGGGCCGTGGTGTCTGTTGCCGGCAGGGGAGCAGGCATCTTGCTGGTGGGGTAGGGCGCGGAATCATAAAAGTTCGGCATGCTGCCGGTCAGGACAAGCATGCTCATCATCATGACTGCGTCCTGGTAATAGCCGCCGGGCCAGTCGCTCATGGGCTCCTGCTTACGCAGGTATCCGTAAAGCAGGTCCAGGGACTCCTGATTGGAGGCGTCCACCATCGCAGCAACGGCCATAGGTCCGGTCATGTTCCTGGGAGAGGTGTACGTGGCCCGATCTGTGCCGTCCACGTTGTAGTTTGCCAGCGCATTGTCAGGGTTGCCATTGATCTTGGACATGAACCACTTCACGTTGCGGTCGGGAAGATCGTGGGCGAGCTGGCTGTTTTCGGTTCCATTCCACAGGAAGTCCTGGGCCACCCGCCAGGGAAGCCTGGACGGATCAAAGCCGTAGCTCGTGGAATTGCTGTCCGGGCCGTTGGCGCCGGTGTAGGTGGGAACGCCCGTGGAGGAGAGGACCCATTTGAAGGGCACCAAGCCAGTGGTGGGATTCAGGTTGTAGAAGTGATCAAACATCCGGTATCCGGCATCGGTCGCCTTGTCCCATCTGTCCTCGCCCGTGATGTCCTTGTAGAGCTGGAACCAGGCCGGAATCTCGTAGGAGCTGATGACTGCCGTGCTGGACGTTTGGCTCGTCTTGACGAGGTAGGAGGGCTTGTAGATCAGGTGCTCCATGGCGTCCCGAATGATCTTCTTGGCCTCATCGAGGTAGTTGATCGCGCCGCTGCTGCCCCACTGCTTGTGCGCCATCAGAAGAGCCGTCGAAGCGTCAAAGTCGCCGTCGGGTGCAGCATAGGGATCGATGCTGTTTCCCTCTTTATCGACCTTCCATCCCATGAAGTTGTAGCCCGGGGACAGGTTGCGCTTGTAGTAGCGGAAGAGCCCGTCAAAGTCCGTACGGCTGCCCGTTTCCGAACTGGCCATGTAAACAGAGAGGAGCATTGCAAACCCAACTCCTTCGGAGGGCGCCCCGTCCTTGTACAGGGAGTCGCTGGCGCGGACCCTCACTTCACCGGGTGCCGCTCCAACAGTGGTGATGTACTGGTCGCGCCATTTGGTGTACATGGACAGCATGTCCCGGTTGAGCGTGTCCCGGTCCAGGCTCGGCATGATCCCATGCGGATACTCCACGTTGTGCGGAAAGGGATACTGTTCGGCCGTGATCGTGCCGTCAGTGGTAGCGGGGGCAGTGTCTACTGCAGGATTGTTGGTCGCGACCGCCGGGCTGGACATCAGCGAAAGAGCCAGGACCGCGGTGCATAAAGCGGCTTGCGAAGCTAATCTAAACTTTTTACTGATTGTTTTCATACAAAAGCTCCTTATTACATCATTGTGATGGGCTTTGCGTGCTTGGACTCAGCGGATGTGTCATTTCTCAACGAATTCCAGCACAGGCGAATTGCACAAGAAAATGCAGCGGCTGAATGGCGGTCGCGGTCACCGTCAAGGCTTCCACTGTAGAATCGTCGTCTCTGAATTCCCATTCATCCGACGTCGTTCTTTTGCACGATCCGACGACGGCGGCTCGCCGCCGTCGTTTGGAGCCGCCGCCTCGGTGAAACTCACGCCTGTGTCCCGTGTGCACGGTGCTGAACTACTGGTCGCACTCCGTTCGTGGTGCTGACTTCCTTGGGTCGATTTAGATTGACATTGATTTAACGCAAAATCAAGGGTTGATCGTGAAAAGAGATTCGGGTACCTTCCCGCACTGCCGTGGGCTGCACTCCCGTTCCGGGTAGCGGGTAGCCTGAATCCCATACCCGAAGGACAGGAGGCGGCAGTGGCCGGAACAACGGTGGCTGGAACAACGGTGTCCGGGCTCTTGGCGGAACTTGCCGCGCTGGAAGAACCCCGTGCGCGGGAAATCAACGAAAAACACGGTGACGACCATGGCGTGAACCTCAGCAAGCTGCGCGCCGTCGCTAAGAGACTGAAAACGCAGCAGGAACTATCACGTGAATTGTGGGCCACGGGTGACACCGCGGCCAGGCTGTTGTCCCTGCTGATCTGTCGGCCTAAGGCCTTTGAACGGGACGAGCTGGACAGCATGCTCCGGGGCGCGCGGACCCCCAAAGTGCAGGACTGGCTGGTGAACTACGTGGTCAAGAAGAGTCCGCACTCCGAAGCGCTGCGGGTGGCCTGGTTTGCCGACGTTGATCCTGTTGTGGCCAGCGCAGGGTGGGCACTGACATCGGAACGCGTGGTCAAGAGGCCTGACGGAATGGACACTGTGGCCCTTCTGGATATTATCGAGGCCAGCATGAAGGACTCACCGGACCGTCTCCAGTGGGCCATGAACCAATGCCTTGCCATGATCGGGATCGAATTTCCGGAACACCGGGCCAGGGCCCTGGACATCGGTGAGCGTTTGGAGGTCCTGAAGGACTACCCCACGCCGCCCAACTGCACCTCACCGTTTGCGCCCAGCTGGATCAACGAGATGGTGCGGCGCCAGGCTGGTCAATGAGCCAAGCTGGCAAATGAGGCGGCCGAATTCAGCCTCTGTTGCGGTGCATCATCCGGTACGTGAGCTCAGCGAGGAGTTCTTCGTCGGAAAGGTGCGACGCCCGGGCAATGGGAGCCGCAGGGACGGCAATGCGCGGAGGTCCCTGCCGTGGTTCGTCTCCCGAGCGCATGTCGTCGGGAGTGATCATTTCCGGAGCAAACGTCGATTTTCCCTTGAGGACCTCTGAGACGGATCCTGCACGCCAGCCCAGCGCATGCTCAAGCTTGCGCTGGTTGATTTCCTGGGTGCGCCGCGTTCCTGATTCCAAGGTACGGACGGTCTTGATGGCGGTACCTGCCTGCTTGGCCAACTGCACCTGGCTCAATCCTTGGGCCAAGCGTTCTTCCTTGATCAATCGGCCTATGGTCTGCAGTGCTTCAAGTTCATCCACACTTCCTATTTTTCCATAGGCAACATTGGGTAAACAAATCGAAACGGACTCCAGCCGGCAGGGGTGACCACTCAAATGCCCCTTAACAGAGCCTCGCGGCGGCCTTCTCGCTGAGATCGGCAGTTTACTTGGTATCGATGCGGTTACGTTCTGTGTAAGCGCTTGCATTTTGGCGCCCGTTCTAGCTAGTGTGAGCGTCACCACATCAATTGCGCCGCCGAATCACTTGTACTCAGCGAGGAGTCTTTAGCATGAAGAAAACCAAGTACCTGCTACCGGTCGCAGCCGCCGGTGTTCTGGCACTTACCCTTTCCGCCTGTAGCGGAGATGGAGGCGGCGGGGGATCAACCGCAGGCTCGGATGATTGCTCCGCTTACGAAAGCTACGGAAAGCACGACGGCAAGACGGTCTCCGTCTATTCGACGATCGTAGACATTGAGGCAACCAACCTCGAGGAATCCTGGAAGCAGTTCGAAGACTGCACCGGAATCACCATCAAGTACGAGGGCAGCAAGGAATTCGAAACGCAGATCGGCGTTCGTGCCCAGTCCGGTACCGCCCCCGATGTCGGGATCTTCCCGCAGCCCGGCCTCCTTGCCACCCAGGCCCGGGCCGGTTACCTGAAGCCCGCTCCGCAGACCGTTTCCGACCTCGTGGACAAGAACTGGTCCCCGGACTGGAAGAAGTACGGCACGGTTGACGGCAAGTTCTACGCCGCTCCGATGCTGGCCAACGTCAAGGGTTTTGTTTGGTATGCACCCAAGACCTTCAAGGACAAGGGCTGGGAAGTCCCCAAGACCTGGGACGAAATGATCGAGCTGTCCAAGAAGATCGCCGCGGATGACAAGAACATGAAACCGTGGTGCGCTGGATTCGAATCCGGTGAGGCTACGGGTTGGCCCGGCACGGACTGGATCGAGGACGTGGTTCTGCGCGAACACGGCCCCGAGGTCTACGACCAGTGGATCACCCATCAGATTCCGTTCAACGACCCCAAGATCGTCGATTCCTTCAACAAGGCCGGCGACATCCTGCTCAACCAGGACATGGTTAACGGCGGCTTCGGTGACGTCCGCTCGATCCTGAGCACCGGTTTTGCCCAGGCCGGCCAGCCGGTCCTTGACGGCACCTGCGCCATGCACCACCAGGCCAACTTCCAGGCCGCCAACTGGCCTGCAGGAACCAATGTTGCTGAAGATGGCGATGTCTGGGCCTTCATCACTCCGCCGATCGACGAGAGCAAGGGCAAAGCAGTCACCGGTGGCGGCGAAATGGTGGGCGCCTACAAGGACACCCCTGAGGTCCAGTCCTTCCTGGCATACCTGGCCAGTGCCGACTTCGCCAACAACCGTGTCAAGCTCGGCGGCGTGGTCAGTGCCAACAAGGGCCTGGATCCCGCCAACGCCCAGTCCGACCTCGACAAGCTGACTGTCCAGATCCTCCAGGACCCGGACACCGTCTTCCGTTTCGACGGCTCGGACCTGATGCCGAGTGCCGTAGGTTCCAACTCCTTCTGGAAGGGCATCGTGCAGTGGATCAACGGCACGTCCTCCCAGGAGGTTGCCAACAGCATCGAATCCAGCTGGCCTAAGAGCTAACTCCCAAAGTGCTGCCTCCCCTGGCTGGTTTGCCCAGCCGGGGAGGCAGTGCTTTTCCCGGAACTTAGTGATTCACTCACGCCCGGAGGTTGGGTATGGAATTTATTGGAGAAAAACTCCTACAAGTAGTGATAGCCCTGGCGATATTCGCAGCGGTCATCGGCCTCATCATGTTGCTGGTGGACAGGGCTCCTAAATCAGTCAAAGACAAGGTCACGGTGGCAGGCTTCCTTGCTCCTGCCGCCATACTGATGGTCGTGGGCCTGGTCTATCCGGCAATCCGCACGTCGATGCTCGCTTTCACGGATGCCGGTGGAAATGCCAACGGCTTCGACAACTTCGTCTGGATGTTCACGCAGCCCGAGGCTCTGACCACGTTGCGGAACACCGTCATCTGGACAGTATTGGTTCCCTTGCTGTCCACCGGCTTCGGCCTTGCTTACGCAGTGTTCATCGACAAGGCCCGCGGAGAAAAGGTACTGAAGTCGCTGGTCTTCATGCCGATGGCCATCTCCTTTGTGGGCGCCGGCATCATCTGGAAACTTGTCTATGACTACCGCGGTCCCAACATTGAACAAACCGGTGTCCTCAATTTCTTCCGCGTCGCCTTGGGAATGGATCCGAAGCAGTTCCTCCTTGACGCACCTGAGAACACGATTTTCCTGATCATCGTGATGGTCTGGATCCAGACCGGCTTTGCCATGGTGATTCTGTCCGCCGCTATCAAGGGCGTTCCAGTGGAACTCGTGGAAGCAGCCCGCTTGGACGGTGCGAATGCTTGGCAGCAGTTCCGCAACGTCACCATTCCCGGTATCCGTGGAGCCCTGGTGGTGGTGCTGACCACCATTACCATCGCCACTCTGAAGGTCTTCGACATTGTCCGGACCATGACGGCCGGAAACTACGACACGTCCGTGGTCGCCAACGAAATGTACACGCAGGCCTTCCGCGCCGGTGAGCCGGGACGTGGTGCCGCTTTGGCCCTGATCCTGTTCCTCATGGTGCTGCCCATCGTGGTGTACAACGCTCGAGTCCTTCGCAAGCAAAGGGAGATCCATTGACAGCCACGCCAGCCCCGAAAGAGGCCTCGAAGGCCACCCGGCAGCGTCCTGGATCCGACCCCACGGAGGACGCCCAGCCGATCATGCGGCGCGTCAAGACCAAGCTCACCTCCAAGTGGGCAACAGCGGCAGCGGTCATTATCGCCGTCGTGTGGTCAGTGCCGACGTTCGGCCTCTTTGTCACCTCGTTCCGTCCTGCCGCCAAGCAGGTGGGCCCCCGGTCCGACGGCTGGTGGAATGCCTTCGTCGACTGGCAGTTCACGTTCAAGAACTACGCCGACGTGCTCACGCCGGCGGGCTCGCAGTCTGCCAACCTCTCGCAGTACTTCGTCAACTCCATAGCGATCGTCATCCCGGTCACCATCTTTGTGCTGGTGCTGGCATCCATGGCCGCCTACGTGTTTGCGTGGGGAAAGTTCAAGGGCCGCGATGCGTTGTTCATCTTCGTCTTCGCCCTGCAGATCATTCCGCTCCAGATGGCGCTGATTCCGCTCCTGCAGTTCTTCACGCAGACCCTGCAGCTCCCTGCCGGTTCCTACGCGCAGCTGTGGATCGCCCACACCATGTTCGGCCTTCCGCTGGGTATCTTCCTGCTCCACAACTTCATCTCCGAAATTCCCGGTGAAGTCATCGAGGCAGCAAGGGTGGACGGTGCCGGTCACAGCACCATCTTCTGGCGGATTATCCTGCCGCTCTCCGTTCCGGCGCTTGCCTCGCTGGCGATCTTCCAGTTCCTGTGGGTCTGGAATGACCTCCTGGTGGCGTTGGTGTTCTCCGGTGGCACGGCGGACGTTGCTCCGATTACGCAGCGCCTGGCGGAGCTCTCGGGTACCCGCGGCGCCAGGGATTACCTGAACCCGGCGGCAGCATTTGTCTCCATCATTGTTCCGCTACTGGTCTTCTTCGGCTTGCAGCGCTACTTTGTGCG
The DNA here is from genome assembly GCF_002224285.1 of Arthrobacter sp. YN. Taxonomy (GTDB): domain Bacteria; phylum Actinomycetota; class Actinomycetes; order Actinomycetales; family Micrococcaceae; genus Arthrobacter. The sequence goes on from NZ_CP022436.1 coordinate 484,505, forward strand.
CGGCCTGCTGTCCGGCGGCCTTAAGGGCTAGAAATTTGAAGCCTCGGTTACGCAGCGCATTACGCGGCTGCGTAACCGAGGGCTTCAAACCACAAACAGACACTTAAGGTGAAGGCGGAGCAACGGCGGCCGGAGAGGGGAGCCTGTGTCACGAACAACGGGTCGGTCCCAACGCGGCGGCCATACCGGCGTCAGTATTGAGGACGTCGCTGCAGCGGCTGGAGTTTCGACGGCGACCGTCTCACGGGCCGTGCGGGGTTTACCGCGGGTGTCGCCCGCCACCCGCGAGAAGATCCTCGAAGTAGCCAGTTCCCTGGGCTATGTGGCGTCGTCGTCGGCGTCTGGCCTGGCGACCGGCCGAACACGCACCATCGGCGTCCTGGCCCCCTTCGTCAGTCGGTGGTTCTTCTCCAAAGCGATCGAAGGTGCGGACCGGGAACTGCATTCGCGCAAGTACAACCTTTCCCTGTTCAACCTGGGCGGCCACGGCAGCAACCGCGAGCGGCTCTTCAGCTCCACCATGGTCTACAAACAGATCGACGCCCTGCTGGTGCTCTGCATGTCCTTGACCGAGGAAGAGTTGGAACACCTCCACAAGATCGACATCCCGCTGGTGGTGGTGGGCGGCCACGTTGAGGATTGTGCCTACATCGGCATCAACGATTACGACGCCGCGTCCACCGCCGTGCGGCACCTCCTGGACCTGGGCCACAAGGACATCGCCCTGCTCCACGGAGACGACGAAACAGACCTGAACTTCGACGTGCCGCGCGTGCGTATCCGCGCCTTCCAGGAAGTCATGACCGACGCCGGGCTGGAAGTCCGCCCGGAATGGGACCAGTGGGGCGATTTCACCGTTGCCAGCGGCCAACAGGCCTTCAACCGGCTCTGGAACCAGCCTGGACGCAAACCAACGGCCATCTTCTGTTCGTCGGATGAGATGGCGATGGGCGTCATTTTCGAGGCCGGCCGCCATGGCGTCAGGGTGCCTCAGGACCTCTCCGTGATCGGCATTGACGATCACGATTTCTCGGCCTCCATTGGCTTGACCACCGTGGGCCAGCGCCCCGACAACCAAGCCGAACTTGCCACGAAAATGCTGCTTGACGAGCTGGACGGCAACCCGGAAGCCGTGCATTCGGAAGTGGCTCCGCATGAGCTGATCGTGCGCGAGACAACAGCCCCACCCGGTGTATAAAGACGCCGGTTAGGAAGCGCGCGCCAGCTGCCGGATGGGAATCCACCGCGAAGCGAGCCTGCGGTAGGCAGCGGCCGCGCCGGTCATGTCGCCCTCTGCAAGGCACTCGATGCCCAACCGCACATCCATGGGGGACTCGTCCGGATACACCTTGTCTGCCACTGCGCCGTAGTCCAGCTCCACCATGGACTGGATGTGAAAGAGTTCCAGCCATTCGGTGAGCTGAGTCAGGTCATCCAGCATGTCCAGGTCCGGCGCAGCCAAAGCCAAGTGGGCCACGGCGAAGCGTGCACGGTCCAGGGCCTCCGTGAGGGGAGTCCACACCCGGACGGTAAGAATGCGCCCTTCAGACTCCACCACGTCCTTGCGGTCCGACTCGGCGAAGAGCGAGAACCAGCTGAACGGGATACCCCACGTTGAAGCCCGGGTATGGACGCGCTTGGCATCTTCCCCGGCATTGATCCGGTCGATTCTGACCTGGTGCTTGTCCCGTTGCGAGACGGGAATAAGGAGGTCGGCCAGGGGACTGTGCACACCGTCCATGAGCGCGTTGGCTGCCAAGCCGGCCCGAATCACCAGTTGGCTGGGGCAGTAAAGCAGCCGTCCGGCGTCGTGCCCTTCTGGGGCCGAAGCGGCACTGTGGTGGGACGCGGCAGCTCCGTCCGGCGCGGCTGCTTGGTCCGCTCCAGCTTGTTCCGGCGTTGCCGCGTGACGTCCGGTGGGAACGCGCGTCATGCGCACCAGGTCGGTGCTGCCGGTGGGGAACGGGTCGCCGCCGGAACGCGTGATGCGGCCCAGCGAGGCTTGCAGCTCCGCATTTTCGACGGCGGCCCGGGAACCACTCTTGCTGCCCTTCGCCACGAGCTGCCGCTGCTGTTCGGGCGGGAACGCCTCGAGGGGCTCGTAAATGCGCAGCGACGAAGAGAAGGGCAGCCCTGCCTGGCCCCGATACAGGTTTCCAGTCATATCAGCCGCCCCTTTCGTTAGTGATGTGTACTCAGTTTGCGAGCTCCACGATCACGGGAGCGTGGTCCGAAGCGCCCTTGCCCTTGCGTTCCTCGCGGTCAATGGAGGCGCCGGTGACCCGCGAAGCCAGTGCCGGGGATGCGAGGCAGAAGTCGATCCGCATGCCTTCCTTCTTGGGGAAGCGCAGTTGCGTGTAGTCCCAGTACGTGTAGACGCCGGGGCCCGGAGTGTAAGGGCGGACGACGTCGGTGAATCCGGCGGCTTCGAAAGCGTGGAAGGCGGCGCGCTCAGGTTCGGAGACGTGGGTGTAATTGTTGGTGCGGAACAGTTCGATGTCCCACACGTCGTCGTCGAACGGCGCGATGTTCCAGTCACCCATGAGGGCGATCTGCGCAGTGGGATCGGATTTGACCCATTCGGCGGCGTGGCCCTGCAGGACGTCCAGCCATTTGATCTTGTACGGCATGTGTTCGTCGTCCAACGAACGACCGTTGGGAACGTAGAGGCTCCAGATGCGGATGCCGCCGCAGGTAGCGGCGATGGCGCGGGCTTCCTGGGCGGGATCCTTGCCGGCCTTGCCGAACGCCGGCTGGTCCAGGAACGTTCGTTCAACGTCTTCCAGTCCCACACGGGAGGCTATGGCAACGCCGTTCCATTGGTTCACGCCGAAGTGGGCAACCTCGTAGCCCATACGCTCAAAGAGCTCCCACGGGAAGTTTTCGTCCTTGCACTTGGTCTCCTGGATGGCCAGGACATCGCAGTCGCTTCGCTCAAGCCAGGCTTCAACGCGGTCTGCACGGGCGCGGAGGGAGTTCACATTCCAAGTAGCTATCTTCACAGCCACTAACTTACCGAACTTGGCGCTGAGCGCATCCCCTGACGGCTTTTTACCGCGACCCTAGTGGCCATACAACGGCTCCGTGTGGGCCAGTTTGCGCAGCCCGATGCCGGAGGCGATGAGCAGCAGGCCCGTCACCATCGCGAACCCTGCCAACATCCACACCAGGCTCAGGAAGCCCAGGCCTGGGTTCACCAGCACGAAGATGCCGAAAACGGTGGTGATGAGGCCGGTCAGGAACCAAATTCCCCAGTTGCTGACGAAATTCCTGGCGGCCAGGGACAGCACGATTTGTGAAAGACCCAGCACCAGAGCCCACAGACCGATGAGGACGCCCACTGCCGCGGCCGTAATTCCCGGCCAGGCAATGGCCAGTATGCCGGCAGCGATGGAGATCAGGCCGCCCACTATGGTCCAACGGGACCGGCCTGCGGGGTCGTAGAAGTAATGTGCCACGCTGGTGATGCCGTCAATGATCGCGAAGACCCCGAACATGACGATCACTACGAACGCAGTGGCGCTGGGCAAGGCAATAATCAACAGGCCAAAAACAATGGCGAGGACTCCCCGGACGATCAAAGCCGTTCCCGGGGTTTTGAACATTTTGCGATCCGCTGCGTCCGACATAGGGCCAGAGTAGCCAACCGCGTCTCCTACCGCATCCCCTCGCGCCGGATAGCTGTGGCGATGGCCGCTGCCCGCGTCTCGACGCCCAGTTTGGCGTAGATGTGGGCAAGGTGGGTCTTGACGGTTGCCTCCGAGATAAAGAGGCGTTTTCCAAGGTCACGGTTGCTGAGGCCTTCGGTCAGCAGGCTGAGCAGTTCAGCCTCGCGCGGGGTGAGGATTTCATCCGGGTTCCGCAGTTGCTGGAACAGCCGCGAGGCCACCGGCGCGCTCATCACGCTCTTCCCCTGCACAGCCCCGCGAACCGCCGCGAAGATCTCCTCCGGGGCCGCGTCCTTGAGCAGATAGCCCATGGCGCCGGCGTCCACGGCGCGCACGATGTCTGCGTCCGAGTCGTAGGTGGTGAACACAATGATCGCCTGCTTGGGGGTTCGCCGGCGGAGCTGTTTGATGGCTTCGATGCCGTCCATCCCGGCGCCCATGGCCAAGTCCATGAGGACGACGTCGGGGGCATGCTGCTGCGCCGCTACCAGCGCTTCCTCACCGGAGGCGGCTTCCCCGACGACGGCGATATCGGCTTGGGTGCCCAACAATGCCTTGAGTCCGCTCCGGACTACCGTGTGGTCGTCCACGAGCACCACGGAAATGCTGGTCACAGGGCCACCTCTTTTGTGCCGTTGGCTGGTTGTGCGGGCGGCCCGACCGGCAGTTGCGCCGCGATGATGGTGCCCTCGCCGGGCGAGCTCTCCACAGACAATTCTCCGCCCAACTGTTCCACGCGTTGCCGCATGGCCCGCAGCCCGTATCCTCCGGTTTCCGACGGCGGAGGTACCGCTCCGGGATCAAAGCCGCGGCCGTCGTCGTACACGTCCAAGGTGACCGCATCCGGAAGGTACCCAAGGGTCACGCTGGCGTGGCCTGCGCGGGCATGGAGTTTGATGTTGGCCACGGCGCTCTGGGTGACGCGCAGCAGGGCGTGCCGGACCTCGGAAGGAAGGGGCCGCGGATCTCCGGTGACCTGGACACGGATGGTCTCCACGTACTGCCGGGCTGCGTGTTCCAACGCTTCGGGGATGGGCCCGGTTTCCAGGCCGGGGGCGGAGAGTTCGTGCACCAGGCTGCGGGTATCGGCGAGGTTGCGTCGCAACAGATCCGCGGCTTTGCGCACGTCCTGGTTCGATGCAGGAGCGGGCCAGGCACGTTGGGCAGCTTCGAGGAGGAGCAGGCTGCTGGCCAGGCCCTGGGTGACGGTGTCGTGGATTTCCCGGGAAACGCGCTCGCGCTCGGCGGCGACTCCGGCCTCCCGCTCGCCGGCGGCAAGCCGTTCCTGGTCGCGCTCAATCTTGTCGTAAATCAACGTGAGCAGGGCGCCCGCGGCGAGCGGACCCAGCAGCATCGCGATGTCTGTCCAGTCGCTCATCCTGAAGAGTCCGACGGCGGTGGCGGCCGCCGTCGCCCCACCCGCCACATAGGCGGCCCACCCACGGAAAGCGGTGCGGGTAAGGAAGAAAATGGCGAAGGAACACCAGGCGAAGCTGGGGGCGGCAATGACGAGCGCCGCCCACGCTGCCACCAACACGATCATCCACGGAATCCATAGCCGGCGTGGCTGGCCGGGTTGCCGCCGGCCACGTTCCCGTCGCCGGGCCAGCAGTGCTGTGACCGCGTACAGGACACAGACGGTTTCAGCCAACGCCACCGTCCAGAGGTTGTCGGCGGGGGAGTGCCGCATGACGTAGCGGACTGCCGAAGCGACCATCAGGACGGCGAAGCCCAGATGCACTACAGCATCGATGCGGCCATCGAGGCGGATGCTCGGCGCCGGCTGTGGAGGGGCAGTGGGCATCTTCCCATGCTAGGTCCCGCGCGGGCATTGATCTCTCCACCTTTGGGCTGATACCGATGACGGAAAGGCTGAGCCCGGGAACGGCGACCGGGCGATGTGGCCTTGGGGGCGTCCGCGGAAGCATGGAGATGTACCCGATGCCAACCACTGCACCCGACGTTCACTACAAGGAGAACCCCGTGAAGAAGTCCAACAAGATGATCGCCGCCGCCGCTGCCGGAGCACTGCTGCTCACCGGCGGTGTTACTGCCGTGGCCAACGCCGTGTCACCCGCCGCAGCACCGGCTGCCGCACCCGTGAAAGTTGCCGCAGAAGTACAGCCGGCACCGGAGAACGTTGTTGCCCAGAACCGTATCTCCGTGGGTGCTTCGAGTGCCGCCGTCAACGCAGCGCTCGCCAAGTGCCAGGCGGACAAGCTCCCGTTCGTCACCGTGGCCCTGGTTGACCGTTTCGGCACCGTCCAGGCGCTCCTTCGCGGTGACAACGCCGCCGAGCACACCATCGAAGCCGCCAAGCAGAAGGCCTACACGGCCGCAGCATTCGGTGCTCCCACCAGCGAGCTCGCCAAGCGCATCAACGGCAACGGCCCGTCCATCGCCGACCTCCCCGGCACCCTGTTCCTGGCCGGCGGCGTCCCGGTGAAGGTCAACGGCGTGTCGGTGGCTGGCATCGGAGTCGGCGGCGCACCCGACGGCGCCCTCGACGAAGCCTGCGCCACGGCCGGCGCTGAGGCCCTGGCCACGGCAGCGAAGTAGCCATGAATCCTCGAGTTTTTGTACAGATACCGCCCTTATGGAAGCGTTTTAGGGGCGTTATCTGTACAAAAACTCCGGGGTTGGGGCGGGATTGCTGGTGGTCGGGCTGCTGTCCGGATGTACGACGGCGGCCGCCCCGCCTTCCAGCCCGACGCCGGCTCCCGTAGCCAGCAGCTCAGCCGCGACAGCCCCCACCCTGGCTGGGCCGTCGAGCCCAAGTCCCGGCCCGGCGTCGTCGGCTGCTGTGCCGCCCCAACTGTCACCGGAGGCCCAGATGGAAACCGACCGACTCCTGATCCTTGCCGCGAAAGCCAATGACGCCGCGAGGGTTCGCGAACTTATCGCGGCCGGCGGAAACGTCAACGCCAAGGACGACATCCAGGACTCTGCCTTCCTCTACGCGGGTGCGGAAGGCTTCAACGAGGTCCTGCAGCTGACGTTGGATGCGGGAGCGGATGTCCGCAGCACCAACAGGTACGGCGGCACTGCGCTGATCCCGGCGAGCGAGCACGGGCACACGGACACCGTCCGGATCCTCATTGCGGCCGGTGTGCCCGTGGACCATGTCAACAACCTGGGCTGGACCGCCATGCAGGAAGCCATCCTGCTCAACCATGGGGGACCGAACCAGCAGGATGTGGTCCGGCAACTCCTTGCGGCGGGAGCCAACCCGGATATTCGTGACCCCCAAGGCCGAACCGCCCTGCAGAACGCAGAGCGGCTCGGGTTTACGGAGATCGCGGAGCTGATCCGGAACCGGTAACTACACGGCTTCCAGCACGCTCACGTAGTTGGCGATGCCTACGCCACCCATGTTCTGCACGGCACCGCGGCGGGCATTCGGGAGTTGCATGTCCCCCGCGGTGCCCGTGAGTTGCATCGCCGCGATGACATGCTGCGACACGCCTGTCGCGCCTACCGGGTGTCCCTTGGCTTTGAGTCCGCCGGAGACGTTGATGGGCAGCTTCCCGTCCTTGTATACCCAACCCTCCTGGACAGCGCGCGCACCTTCGCCGCGAGGGGTGAGCCCCATGGCCTCGTACATGATGAGCTCGGCGATGGTGAAGCAGTCGTGCACCTCGGCGAAGTCCAGGCCATCCAGCCCGACACCGGCCATGGTCAAAGCCCGCTCCCAGGATGCTCTGGTGGCTGCGAACTCGGTGGGATCGCGCTTCTCCGCGGGGAAGAAGTCGTTCGCATGACCGAACCCGGCAAGGCGCACAGGTGCAGTTGCGCCTCCGGTTGCCGAGGTTGACAGCACGACGGCGGCAGCACCGTCGGAGACCGGCGAACAGTCCGTGCGGCGCAAGGGCTCGGCCACCATGGGGTTCTTCTCGGAAATGGTGCGGCAGAATTCCTCGCCGAAGTCGCGATGCATCTGGGCGTACGGGTTGTCCATGCCGTTCCGGTGGTTCTTGGCGGCAATGGAACCCAGGACATCGCCGAGGCCGCCTTCGAACCCCGGGCCACTGATTCCGGCCCCGTAACGCTTCCCGTAGTGCTTGGCCACCTCAGCGAACAGGCCAGTGAATCCCGTGGAGGACGCCTTGCCCGCCATCTCGTATGAAGCGCCGAGGAGGGCTGCCCCCACCACATCCGCTCCGGCGTCGGTCATTTTCTCGGCGCCGATCACCAGGACGTTGCGCGCGGTTCCGGCCAGCACCGCCTTAACGCCCTGCTGGAACGCAGCCGATCCGGAAGCGCAGGCGTTTTCAGTGCGCGTTGCGGGAACGTTGGCAAGGTCAGAAGACAACTGGAGGGCCAGCGATGACGTGAAGCCCAGAGGCTGCATGCCGGAGTTGAACTGGCCGAGGTAGATCTCGTCAATGTCCTTGGGATCCAGCCCGGAATTCCTGATGGCTTCGCCGGCCACCTGGACGATCAGCGACTCCAAGGTGTCATCCGTCAGCTTGCCGAACTTGCTGTGTCCCCATCCCGTGAGCAGGATGTCTTTGCCGAACTGGTCTTTCAGGCTCATGCGTTGGCTCCTTCAAGCGTGTGTTCTTCAGAGGTGAGCGCGTCCGTGAACTCCGCGTCTGTCTTGCTGCGGAGCTCCTCCACCGTGACGCCCGGGGCGAGGCGGGTCAGCAGAAGGCGGGTGCCGCCGTCGTGCGTTTCTTCGATGTCAAAAACGGCGAGGTCCGTGATAATCCGGTCAACGCACTTGAGTCCCGTGAGCGGGAGGGTGCACTCAGTGACGATCTTGGCCGAGCCGTCCTTGGCGTTGTGCTCGGTGAGGACCACGACGCGAGGCGTCCCTGCTACCAGGTCCATGGCTCCGCCCATGCCCTTGACCATCTTGCCGGGGATGGTCCAGTTGGCGAGGTCGCCGGATCCGGAGACCTGCATGGCCCCCAGGATGGCCACCTTCACGTGCCCGCCGCGGATCATGCCGAACGACGTTGCGGAATCGAAGATACTCCCGCCGGGGGTGATGGTGACGGTCTGCTTGCCGGCGTTAATGAGGTCCGCGTCCTCCTCGCCTTCATAGGGGAAGGGGCCCATGCCGAGCAGGCCATTCTCGCTTTGGAGAACCACCCGCACGCCGTCGGGCAGGTTGTTGGCCACCAGCGTGGGGATGCCGATGCCGAGGTTGACGTAGTCGCCGTCGTTCAGTTCTTCGGCCGCGATGGCGGCCATTTGGTCACGTGTCCATGCCATGGTGAATGCTCCTTTTACTTCTAAACCGTGAGGGCTTCGGGGCGTTGTGTCCCGGGGCGGGGCCGGACTGTGCGCTGTTCAATGTCCTTGACCCGTGCGGTGGCCTGGACCAGTCCTTGCACGTAAACGCCCGGGGTCACGATGTGGTTGGGATCCAGCTCGCCCGGCTGCACAATGAGCTCGGCCTCGGCGATGGTGACTTTTCCGGCGGTGGCCACCACCGGGTTGAAGTTCCGGGCGGTGTAGCGGTAGATCAGGTTCCCGTCAGTATCGGCCGTGTGGGCGTGAACCAGCGCGACGTCGGCGGTGATGGCGCGCTCGCGGACGTACGTGACGCCGTCGAACTCTTCCAGCGGCTTGCCTTCGGCAACCAAGGTTCCCACACCGGTGCGCGTGTAGAAGGCGGGGATGCCGGCGCCGCCGGCGCGGAGCCGCTCAGCCAAGGTGCCCTGCGGCGTGAATTCGACCTCGAGTTTCCCCGCAAGGTACTGCTCGGCGAAAAGCTTGTTCTCGCCCACGTAGGAAGCAATGACCTTCCGGACCTGGCCGGCCTCGATCAGCACGCCGAGACCCTTGCCATCCACCCCCATGTTGTTGGAAACGATGGTGAGGTCCTTGGCACCCGATTCCCGGACGGCATCGATCAAGTCAGCGGGGATGCCGCTCAGGCCGAAGCCACCGACGGCGATGGTCAGGCCGTCTGCCATCAGGTTCTGCAGCGCTTGGGCTGCATTCGCGTACATGGTGGACATTCCGAACTCCTCGTTGAGCTTCTAAATGATGCGTCCACTTTGTGGACTTCTCTCGCTTGGGACTGAGCCTAGGTTTCGTCCAGTGTTGACGCAACGCTTCGCAGTGTTGGCTACTCACGGTGTGGACGCTAGGCTCAAGGGTGTCCATATTATGGATGAAATCTTCAGGAGGGTGCTGTGGCGGTACAAGGAGCGCAGGTTGTCGGCCGGGTGGCGCAGCTGCTGCGGCTGGTGGGCCGCAAGCCGGAAGGCATGTCCCTGGCGGGCCTGGTGCGCGAATCCGGGTTGACGCGGCCAACAGTGCACCGGCTGTTGACCTCGTTGGCTGCCGAAGGTTTGCTGGAGCAAGACGCCGGCAAGTGGGTGCTGGGGTCGGAGATCTTCCTGCTGGGATCAGTGGCGGCTGCACGGTTCCCCATGGAGGACATCGCCCGTCCATCGCTGCGCAGGCTGGCTGCGGAAACGGGGGAGAGTGCGTTCTTCTCCATCCGCCGTGGGAACGAAACCATCTGTGTCCTGCGTGAAGAGGGTGCGTTTCCCGTGAGGTCGTTTGTCCTGCACGAAGGGGTTCGTTTCCCGCTGGGGGTGGCTTCTGCGGGGACCGCGATCATGGCCTTCCTTCCCCCGGAAGAACAGGAATCACTGTTGGAGAAGTGGGCAGCGCATGCCGGCGATTTCGCCGTGGGGCATCCTGCTGGCGTGGTGCGGGACAACCTGGAACGGACGCGGTTGGCGGGGTACTCCGTCAATCCGGGGCTGATCCTGGAGGGTAGCTGGGGAATGGGAGCCGCCGTGTTTGACCAGCAGGGCCAGCCGGCGTGGGCTCTTTCGCTGACCGGGATTGAGCCCAGGTTCCGTCCGGACCGCCAGGAGTTCCTGGGCAGGCTGTTACTTGAGGAAGCGCACCGGATGACGGCACGGTTGCAGGGCGCTAGTTGAGGTCCAGGCGCATCAGGACCCTGGGGAAGCCATTCAGCACCGAGGTGGTTTCGGCGACCTTCTTGAAGCCGGCCTTCTCGAAGAGCCTGCGGGTACCTACATACGCCATGGTCAGATCCACCTTGCCGCCCTTGTTGTCCACGGGATAACCCTCAAGCACAGGGGCGCCGTGGCTCTTGGCGAAGTCGATGGCCCCGCGCAGAAGCTCATGGGAAATACCCTTGCCGCGATGCCCCGGCCGCACCCGGAGGCACCACACCGACCACACTTCGGCGTCGTCAAGGTGGGGGATCTTCCGGTTCTTCGCGAAACTGGTGTCCGCACGCGGGTGGACCGCTGCCCACCCGACTACTTCGTCGCCGTCGTACGCCAAAACGCCGGGAGGCGGGTCCTCTGAGACCAGCTTCCTGACGTAATTTCCCCGCTCCTGTTTTTGGAGTTCCTGGTTCAGTTTCGAGGGGATCCGGTAGCTCAGGCACCAGCACACGTTGGAGTCGGGGCTCTTGGGCCCCACTATGGTTTTCACGTCATCGAACACCGTCGCGGGTCGGACCTCGATAGCCATGCGGACCATCCTGTCATTGGGGCTGGATGCAGGCAACGGCTCTGAACTTTCATGAGCTCAGCTTCGGAGGTACGCGAGCACTGCCAACACCCGCCGATGCCCCCGGTCCATGGTGGACAGTTGCAGTTTTTGGAAGATGTTGCCGATGTGCTTGCTCACAGCAGTTTCAGTGACCACCAAGCGGGCTCCGATGGAAACGTTGTCCAGTCCTTCTGCCATGAGGCCAAGGACTTCGCGTTCCCTCGGCGTGAGGGTGCTGACGGGATCGCTGGCCCCGCGGCGGCTCATCAGCTGCGAGATCACTTCAGGGTCCATGACGGTTGCACCGCCGGCAACCCGCCGAAGGGTGTCGGTGAACTCGGCAACCTTGCCCACCCGCTCCTTCAACAGGTAACCCAGTCCGGCCGCACCCTCGGACAACAGGTCACCGGCGTAGCGGTCCTCCACATACGCGGAAAGGACCAACACCGGAAAACCGGGCCTGCGGCGTCGAGCTTCACGTGCTGCCACAAGGCCTTCATTGGTGAATGTGGGAGGCATCCGCACATCCAGAACGGCGGCGTCTGCGTCGTCCAGGACAGCCAGGAAGTCGACGGCGTTGTCCACGGCAGCGATCACATCGAAGCCTTCGCTCTTGAGGAGAAGTGACAAGCCTTCCCGGAGGAGCGCGTCATCCTCGGCAATCACAACCCGCACGGCAGCTCCACCTTTACCGTTGTTGGTCCGTTGGCCGGGCTCTGAAAATCGAGGATGCCCTCAAAAGCAGCCGCCCGGCGTCGAATTCCTGCGAGCCCGCCACCCGGACGTTCCACGGCTCCGCCATGGCCGTTGTCCTCCACCGAGATCAGGAGGCGATCAGCAGAGGGGTCCCGTTTGACCACCACGGACATGCGGGTGGCGGAACTGTACTTATTGGCGTTGGTCAAGGCTTCGGCAACGATGAAGTAGCTGGCTGATTCCAGTGCAGCCGGTACTCGGTGCAGATCCGAGACCATCAAATTGCAAGGGATCGCTGAACGTCCCGTCAACGCAGAGAGCGCGCCTTCAAGGCCAAGTTCCTCCAGGATCGGCGGGTGAATATCGTGAACCGCCGTCCGTAACCCCGCCAGAGCCTCGGTGGCCGCTTGCTGGGCCCTACGGACGTGGGGGAGTGCGTCGTCGGGACTCTTTTCAAGAGTTCGCTCGGCCAGCCCCAGCATCATGACCACGCCCACCAAGCGATTTTGCGCGCCGTCATGCAAATCGCGCTCAATCCTTTTGAGCTCTGCTGAATGCGCATCCAACGCAGCGGCACGGCTGGCAGTCAACGCCGTCACCCGCTCGGCCAGGTACGAGCTCGCAGGTAGGGACAGCATCTTCCCCTGCACCCAGGCAAGCCCAGCGGCGGCTCCCGGAATCAACCACCAGGAGATTACTGCGTACCCGGCTCCGATCAACAGCATCCACCAAGCACCGCCCCACGACGTCACGGGATAGAGGCTGACCACAGGTTGATCCGCGGGAAGGAGGTACCAGTAGGCGGGAATGAGCAGCGAGTTCACAGCGGCAAAAGGGAATCCGATACACAGGAGTGCGACGATCGGCATTCCCAGCCCATGAGCCACCAGCCATAGCAAGTCCCGGCCAGTGCTGCGGGAAAAGACCAAACGGAGGCGCTCTTCGAACGACGGGTTGTTGGGAATGGGAACGTAGCTTTCGGTTACGGGCTTAGCTGTGTAGCTGAATGTTCGACGGCGGGCCAACGCCGCCCACCAGCGCAAGCCGGCTACCGCCTTGGGCGCGACGAGCCATCCTCCACTGAAGAGGAACAGCGGAATGAGGAGCGCAGAAACCATGAACATGCCCATGGAAATGATGCTGGTGAACAGCTCGCCAACAAGATAACCGTAGGCACGCAGCCATGGCCGAAAACGGGGTTTGATCATGACCCCAAGTCTGCCGCAGCGGCAGGAGACCTGTCGGTATAGCCAGCTCCACCTTTAAGTGGGTGGCCCACACCATCGTGATCGGTTTCGCCGCTCCGTAGCGTCGAAGACATGAAAAGCAACGCAACTGCACCAGCAGTTTTACCGGCGGAAACGGCCCTTGGAACCGTCGGGGTTTCGAGCAACAGGGACCTGTGCGGCCCAGCGAATAAGTCGACGCGGGATGTGAGTGTGGATGTCATCCGAAGCTTCTGCCTTCTGGTGGTGGTTGCACTTCACGCCCTGATGGTTGGAGTGAGCATAGGTCCCCAAGGGCCCGTTTTCGAGAATGCCTTGGACGGAAATCCTTGGTTCGCCTCTTTGTCCTGGGCGGTCCAGGTCATGCCGCTGTTTTTCATTGCGGGCGGGTTCAGTTCAATCTCGCAATGGCGTCGCATGCAGCTTCGGGGTGGCACTGCCGGCGACTACATCCGGCTTCGGGTGGTCCGGCTCCTCGTCCCCGCAGTGGTGGTGGTGGCATCGGTAGGAGTGGGCCTGGTGGTTCTGACGTTGGCCGGGGTACCTTCAGGGATTGTTGAAACGGCCGGGTACCGGATTAGCCAGCCTTTGTGGTTCCTGGCCGTCTACCTCGGATGTTCAGCGCTTGTTCCCCTGCTGGCATTCGCTCACGGGAAGGCGCGTCTCCGTACGCTGTTGGGGTTGGGGTTGGCTATCGCCGCGGTAGATGCGGGGCGTTTGAGCCTGGAACTCCCTGTCCTCGGGTACGCCAACCTTGCCTTTGTGTGGCTCTTCATCCAGCAACTGGGCTTCTGGCTTGCCGATGGTTCGGTGGGCCGGATCTCCGGTCTGGTGCGGAAATGGGCCGCAGGGCTGGCGCTGATGCTGATGGCGTACCTCTTCGCCTCTGGTTGGTACTCAGGGGACATGTTCAGCAACCTGAACCCACCAACAGGGGCCCTTGCGCTCCTGGCAATCGCGCAGCTCATGCTCTTCTCCCTTGCTCAAGAGCGGATCAGGGTGTGGGCCGCAAAGTCCGGCGCCATGTCCCTTGTGGGCCTGGTGGGTTCCAAGGCGATGACCATCTATCTCTGGCACATGCCGGTGATGGTGTCGATTGCGGGTCTGCTGCTGGTGATACAGATGCACCTGCCTACTCCCGGCAGTGCGGAGTGGTGGCTGAGCCGGCCCTTATGGCTTGTGGCTGTTGCGTGTGCGCTTGTACCGGTTGTGAGGTGGCTGGGGCGTCTTGAACGAGTGAGCGCCTCGAGCCGAGCTTCTTTCACCCATCTGAGGACCGTGCTGAGTGCCGTGAGCGGCGTGGGGGGAGTGGTGGTTCTCCTCGTTGACGGCATCACTCCGGGCACGGCCATTATCAGCGTGGTTCTTTTCCTCTGCGCGCTATGGAGCCACCTCGATCTGCGGAGACCACAGATGACCCGCCCCGGCGAGACAAACAGGGAACAGGGCGGCCGCGGTGTGGCGGGCTGATTTAAAAAACTTTTTCAATCCGCACCCATCCACCCCGTCCCACCCTCCGAATAGCTGGTGAGACACAAACCGCCGGTGAAGCAAAAGCAGCATCAGCAGCCAGTGTCCCACCACCCAATGGACCCAACGCCCTGGTTCCAAAAACAAGGAGAATGACATGTTGTCCACAAAGCGCCCCGCCCTCGCCTTCGTTGGCCTCACTGCAGCCGCCCTTCTCGGTCTCACTGCCTGTGGTGGTTCCAGCACCTCCACTTCGCCTTCCTCGGCATCTGCCGCTCCGGAGACGTCCTCAGCCATGCCGTCTGCTTCGCCGTCGGCCTCCGCCATGAGCAGTGCCGCCATGGATCCGGCCGCCAACCTTGTTGGCCCCGGCTGCGCCGGTTACGCCGCACAGGTTCCGGATGGTGCCGGTTCGGTAACGGGCATGGCTAAGGATCCGGTAGCCGTAGCAGCATCGAACAACCCGCTGCTCAAGACCCTGACCGCCGCCGTTTCCGGTCAGCTCAACCCCAAGGTTGACCTGGTTTCCACCCTGAACGGCAGCGAATTCACGGTGTTCGCACCGGTTGACGATGCCTTCGCCAAGATCGACGCCGCAACAATCGAGACGCTCAAGACGGACGATGCCCTGCTGAGCAAAATTCTCACCTACCACGTAGTCCCCGGTCAGCTGACCCCGGACCAGATCGTCGGCACCCACAAGACTGTCCAGGGTGGCGAAGTGACGGTTGCCGGCACCAAGGATGCCCTCACGGTTGACGGAGCTTCCAATGTGATCTGCGGTGGCGTCCAGACCGCCAACGCCACGGTCTACCTGATCGATTCAGTGCTGATGCCCAAATAGGCCATAGGGCTTTAGAGACACCACACAAAAGACACACGACAAAGCAGGCGCCGGAATCCGGCGCCTGCTTTGTTGTGTTGCGGAGCGTTGTGGTGAGGCCTAGCGGCCGAAGTCACTGTCGACGTAGGAGCCGGCCCTGTTGTGTTCCGATCCGCAGGGGCAGTGGTCAACCTCAATCCGGACTGTCATTGGCTTGGATGAGTCCAAAGTGAGGGTCACATCCTCGTTGGCTCGGGTATTGCGACTGGCCCGGGTGTTGAGACGGAGCGTACCTTGGTCCGATGTCTTGGGCATGGATCAGCCTTTCTGATGTGTGAAGGGGGCAGTCAAAGCTGGTTACTTGGTGTTGGAGTCCTGGGGTGGCTTGCCAACCAGGGGTATGGTTCCCGTGGGTGTTCCCCCGGAGCAGTCGGACTCCGTGCATTTTTCAGCGCAGTCGTGCCTGGTGACGAGGTCAAACTGAACGCCGCCGTGCTGCTCGACGCCCGTCCGGATGGCTCGTTCCACCACGGAGGTGGCCAGACGCTTGTGCAGTTGCAGGGGATCACGGCGAAGGTCCTTGACCAGGGCGAAACAGAGCAACAGCATGACGATCACAAATGGCAGGGCAGCCACAATGGTCACTCTTTGCAGGCCGGACAACGCTTCCGATGGTTTATCGCCGCCGGCAAGCAGCATGACCGCTGCCACTGCGCCGGTGAGGCTTCCCCAGAAGATGACCACTCCTCGACGCGGGTGCTCGGCACCATTGGAGCTGAGGGATCCCATCACGATCGAAGCTGCGTCGGCACCGGTGACGAAGAAGATCGCCACCAGGACCATGGCCAGGACAATGACGGATGCTGTCAGCCAGCCGGGCATGCCCAGGTTCTTGACGAGGTCGAAGAGGGCGCCATCGAAGTTGATGGAGGGAGCGCCGTCCACCATGGTCACAAGCCCGGGAGTGCCGGCCTTGTCCGCTTCCTGTTGCACGTGGAAGGCGGCGCCGCCGAAGATGCCGAACCAGATCACGCTGACTACGCTCGGCACCAGCAGGACACCAGTGACGAACTGGCGGATGGTGCGGCCGCGGCTGATGCGGGCGATGAACATTCCCACGAAGGGCGTCCAGGAGATCCACCAGGCCCAGTAGAAGATGGTCCAGCTGGTCATCCAGCTACGCAGGGAGTCGTCTCCCACAGCTTCGGTACGCGAGGACATTTCGGCCAAATCCCGGGCGTAGTCACCCACGGCTGAGGGGATCAGGTTGAGGATGAACAAGGTGGGTCCTGCGACGAACACGATCAGGGCCAGAACAACGGCCAGGACCATGTTGATGTTGGACAACCACTGGATGCCGCGGCTGATGCCTGAAACAGCTGATGCCACGAAGCAGAACGTCAGGATGGCGACGATGACCACCAGCACCGGGGTGCCGATTTCACCCAGCCAACCGTTGGACGTCATGCCGCTTCCGATCTGGAGGGCGCCGAGGCCCAGCGAGGCGGCAGTTCCGAAGAGCGTGGCGAAGATGGCCAGGATGTTGATGAACTTGCCCAGCGGGCCTTCCACCATGCGGATGCCGAACAGTGAGGTGAAGGCGGCAGAGACCAGCTGCTTGCGGCCCAGGCGGTAGGTGCCATAGGCCATCGCGATGCCAACTACGGCGTACATGGCCCAGGGGTGCAGGGTCCAGTGGAAGATCGAGGTAGCCATGGCGGTCTGGATGGCCGCGGGCGTGCGGCCGTCCACGGTTCCGGGTGGCGGTGAGATGTAGTGGTACAGCGGTTCGGCAACACCGTAGAACATGAGGCCGATGCCCATGCCGGCGGCGAACATCATGGCCACCCAGGAGATGGTTCGGAACTCGGGCTTCTCTCCGTCCTTGCCCAGCGGGATATTGCCAAACTTGCCGAGGGCAAGCCACAGGACGAAGACGACGAACAGGGAGGCGAGGACCATGAAGAGCCAGCCCGTGTACTCCATGACCCAGTTCAGGGCGCCCTTGGAGGTATCGGAGAGGCTGTCCCGTCCAACAAAGCCCCAGACCACGAAGGCGACGGCGACGGCGCCCGTGATCCCGAAGGTGACTTTGTCGAGGGTAAGTTTGCGGTTCCGGCGGGCCGAGACGGCCTGCTCGGTCTTGGCGTGGCGCAGCTCTTCCATGATCTGTTCGTGTTCTACAGAATCGGAGAGGGGATCTACGCCTCCGTCCTCAGCGTTGAGGGCTGCCAGGTTGGTGTCGTCGGGGGAGACTCTGATGACGGCTTCAGGGTTCTCCGCGTGTGCGGGGTTGGTCGGGCTGGCTGCACCCGGGGTACCTGCAACGTGATCGTCGGCAGGTAATTCCTCGGGTGTCAGCGGTTTTGTGTCACTGTTTGTAGCCATGAGCGGGTCCTTTGCTCGGCGTGTCATGAGCCTGAATTTCTACGAGGCCTTGGTGAATGGGTCGGTGGGAAGGTTGGGTCTTCCTCCGATCCGATGGTCATGGCGGGCCGTGGCGCCTCCCCGGGTGCGCGGTCACGGAGCGGGCAGGCGATAGGGATGATGCACCTCTTCTGGTTCGTGGGACGGGGGCGGTTGAAGGCTCCAAACCGTGTTCCGCAGGAATCAACAACATCCGCGCTATGCAACAGAGTGCGCTCCGTCACATCCAAAGTCAAGGGATCCGCGCTCTTTAACAGCAGATTGATATATCAATTGGCTGGAAGTAAAACGTTGCGTATCATGGGTTGCGTTGCGAATAGCGCGTCCCCAGCAAGGGAGGGTAGCGCTAGCGCCGCCTGTAGCCCATCCGGGTACTGATAGTCAGTCCGGCTTCCCGGAGGCCCTCAATAAGCCCAGGCTGGTCCTCCGGTGAGAACCGGAACGCCGGTCCGGAGACGCTGACGGCGGCAATTACGCTTCCGGCGTGGTTGAAGATGGGCACGGCGATGGCAGTGAGGCCAATTTCAAACTCTTCGTGGACAGTGGCGTACCCGTTGCGGGCCACGTCCAGCAGCTGCTTTTCCAGCTCTCCACGGTTGGTGACGGTCCGCGGCGTACGCGCGGGCAAGCCCACGGCCTTGAGAATCTGGTTGCGTTCGTCGGCGGTCAGCGCGGCAAGAAGGACCTTGCCACTGGACGTGGCGTGCAGCGGCGTCAGGCTGCCCACCCAGTCGTAGGTGGCCAGGGTTGAGGGTCCCATGGCCTGGTCCACGTTGACGGCGTAGTTCGATCGCAGGACGGCCAGGTTGACGGTCTCCTTGTACTCGGCCGCCAGCGCCTCCAGGACTTCCCGTGCTTCATGGACCACGCTCAGCCTGCCGGGAATGGAGGATGCCAGGCGGAGGATCCCAAAGCCCAGCTGATACTTGCCGCGCTCACTGTTCTGCCTGACGATGTCCCGGTTGACCAAGGAGCCCACCAGCCTGGACACGGTGGATTTGTGGATGCCCATTTCTTCCGCGATTTCACTGACTCCGGCGTCCCCTTCGCGGGCCAGGATTTCCAGGATCTGGAGCGCACGGTCCACAGATTGGACGCCGCCGCCTTGGGCGTCTGCGTCCTTGTCGATCTCCGGGTTGCTGCGTGCGGCCATGATGCCTCGTGTCGTTGTCCAGGCAGGCCGACCTGGGCTGGTTGCGCTGTCCGGCCTGCACGCTCGTCTTTCCTCATCCTAGACGGAGTTTTGCACGGGCCCTTTCACGCCTGGGGCCTCGCTTCATCTATGCGCTGGGAGCTGTCCATGGAAGCGGCAAGACGGAAACAGGCGCGCCGGCCGCCACCCCTTCGGGGGGAACAGCCATATAGCCGTCAGCCCAGGCAAGCCCACGCATCATCCCCGGACCCGTGCGGGACGTGGGGAACGCGAGGTCGTGGATGGAAGTGCAGGGCATCAGCCGCGTCCGCCCTGGACAAGGATCGATGTCCGCCCCGGACGTCACCAGGCGGGCTGCCCGAAGAGGCCGGTTTCCCAGTGCTGCCAGCAGGGGTTCGCCGAGGGTCATGAGCGCCATCATGGCGGCCAGCGGATTCCCCGGGAGTCCGATGACGAATCGGCCATCTGGAAGTTCAGCCAACACGGCAGGGTGACCGGGTCGCATGGCAATGCCGTCCAGGAGGAGCCTGCCGCCGAGCGCAGCAATGGCATCGCGGAAATGGTCTGTCCCGGATTTGCCTGTCCCGCCGGTGGTGATGGTGACGTCCGGCCGTAAGCCCCCAGGGGCATCTCCCAGCGCTGCCAGCCATTCCTCATAAGAGTCGCCAATCCGGAGTTGGCCAGTGGGCTCTGCGCCCAACTGCAGGATGACCGCATCAAGTTGCGGTCCGAACGCGTCGCGGACCTGCCCCGGTGTCGGCTCGCCCGAGGTCACTACTTCCGAACCGGTCAGTACGACGGCGGCCCTCGGCTTGCGCTGTACCTGGAGGTAATCATGGCCCGCGACGGCGGCCAGGGCGATGTGTGCAGGGTTGAGGTGTGTGCCGGCGGGGATCAGGACGTCGCCGGGTGAGGCTTCTTCCCCCGCTGGACGGATGTGCCGGCCGGGACGTGCCTCGTCCGGCGTCGCATCAGCTGTCAGCGTGAGGCGTTGGATGCCGGATCCGTCCCCGGAGACGTGGCCGCTTTCCTTGCGCAGGACTGCTGTGGCGCCGGTGGGTATGAGGCCGCCGGTGGCAATGACGCTGGCTTCTCCGGGGGAGAGTTGCTGCCCTGGCGCGGTGAGGGTCCATGGACCGCTGCCATGGGTGGCCCAGCCGTCCATGGCTGACGACGCATAGTGGGGAAGGTTCCGTTGCGCGGTGACTGCGCTGGTCAGGGTTCGTCCGATAGCTTCCCGGAGGGTGACGTTCACGGGAGGGAGCGGGCCGCCGCAGTGGTAGGCCAAGTGGCGGGCTTCGGCCCAGGTGGGTGCGTGCCGCCGGAAAACGGAAGTGCCGGCGGCGACTTCTTGGGTAAGCATGGATCTTCGCTTCCTGAGGTGGTGCTGCTGTCTTAACGCAGATACCGGGGACTGCCCGGCCTTCCCGTAATGCTTGCCGCGCAGTCCCCGGTACCCGTGTGGTGCGTACTGAGCCGGTGGTGAATTAGGCCTTCACGTAACCGTTGGGGTTCAGTACGAACTTTGTTGCCGCTCCGGCGTCGAATTCGGCGTAGCCGCGGGGAGCGTCCTCGAGCGGGATGGCCTGGGCGTTGACTGCCTTGGCGATCTGGACCTTGTCATGCAGGATGGCCATCATCAGTTGACGGTTGTATTTCATGACCGGGCACTGGCCAGTGGTGAAGGACAAGGACTTGGCCCAGCCGGTACCAAGAGACAGCGAGAGGGAGCCGTGCTTGGCGGCGTCGTCGATTCCGCCCGGGTCGCCGGTGACGTAGAGCCCGGGGATGCCCAGGGATCCGCCGGCGGCCGTGATGTCCATGAGGGAGTTCAGCACGGTGGCGGGGGCTTCGTGGGAGGCATCCTTACCGTGGCCGCGGGCTTCGAAGCCCACCGCATCCACGCCGCAGTCCACCTCGGGAACGCCGAGGATCTGCGCGATCTGTTCCTTCGGATCGCCATTGGACACATTGACGGTTTCGCAGCCGAAGGAGCGCGCCTGCGCCAGCCGGTCCTCGTTCATGTCGCCCACAATCACGACGGCGGCGCCCAGCAGTTGAGCGCCGACGGCGGCAGCAAGGCCCACGGGCCCGGCACCTGCGACGTACACCGTGGAGCCCACGCCGACGCCGGCAGTGACTGCGCCATGGAAACCCGTGGGGAAGATGTCCGAGAGCATGGTCAAGTCCATGATCTTTTCCAGGGCCTGATCGCGGTCCGGGAAGCGCAGCAGGTTCCAGTCGGCGTAGGGAACCAGCACAAACTCTGCCTGTCCACCCACCCAGCCTCCCATGTCCACATAGCCGTAGGCGCTGCCGGGGCGGTCAGGGTTGACGTTGAGGCAGATGCCGGTCTTCTGCTCCTTGCAGTTCCGGCAGCGGCCGCAGGAGATGTTGAACGGCACCGAGACGATGTCGCCCACCTTGATGAACTCGACGTCGGGTCCCACCTCCACCACTTCGCCGGTGATTTCGTGGCCGAGCACCAGGTCCTGTGGAGCTGTGGTGCGGCCACGGACCATGTGCTGGTCCGAACCGCAGATGTTGGTGGTCACGGTGCGGAGGATCGCGCCGTGCGGTACTTTCCGCCCGACGTTTGCGGGGTTGACACCCGGTCCGTCCTTAAGCTCAAACGTTGGGTAGTCAGTGTCAATGATTTCCACGACACCGGGTTCCTTGTAGGCGACTGCTCTGTTTCCTGACATGGTCACTCCCTGTTCTTTGGCTGTTGCTGAAATCTGCTGCCCAATGGTCCGAAAGTGGTGCTTCGGTGAAGAAATACCTCCCCAGGTTTCAGGCCACCGAAGCACCATTCACGGACAACCGGACAGCTGATATTTTCATGAAGTCCTTATAGATATATCAGTCATCCTATGTGACACAGCTCATGCTGTACAGCGCGGCCTAAGCTTTCTCCAGCCTGATGATCACGGATTTGGACGTGGGCGTTCCGCTGGTATCCGCTACGGAATCGAGGGGCACCAGGACGTTGGTTTCCGGGTAGTACGCGGCGGCGCATCCCTTCGGCGTCGAATAGGCCACGAGACGGAAGTTCTCGGCGCGTCGGTCTGTTCCCTGGAATTCGGAGATCAGGTGGACCATGTCCCCGTCGGAAAATCCCAGCTCGGTGATGTCCTCAGCGTTGATGAGCACCACGCGCCGTCCGCCGTGGATGCCGCGGTAGCGGTCGTCCCTGCCATAGATGGTGGTGTTGTACTGGTCGTGGGAACGCAGGGTTTGAAGGACCAGCCGGCCGGGCGGGATCTTGATGAACTCCAGTTCGTTGCCTGTGAAATGTGCTTTACCGGAGGCGGTATCGAACTTCCTGGCATCGCGCGGCGGGTGGGGAAGCACAAAGCCGCCAGGGTGCTGGATCCGCGCTTCGAAGTCCTCAAAACCGTCAAACACGGCTTCGATGTGTTTGCGGATCAGTGCGTAGTCGTCCCGCATGGCCAGCCAGGAAGCCTGCGGCGTGTTGGGCAGGCGGCTGTGCCCATCCGTGAACAGCCTGTCCGCAAGGTTGCAGACAATGGCTACTTCGGAGTGGAGGTGGTCGCTGGCGGGCTTGAGGCGTCCCCGTGATGCATGGACGGCGCTCATGGAATCTTCCACGGTGACCCGTTGATCGCCTGTGCGCTGGGTATCTTTCTCGGTGCGTCCCAGGGTGGGCAGGATCAGCGCCCGGCGGCCGGTGGACAGATGCGAGTGGTTTAGTTTCGTGGAGATCTGAACACTCAACCGGGTGTTGGCCAAGGCCAGCTCGGTGACCTCCGAATCAGGGGCGGCCCTCACGAAGTTGCCGCCCATCCCCATGAAGAAGCGGACTTTCCCGTCCCGCATGGCACGGATGGCTGCCACGGTGTCAAAGCCGTGCTCGCGGGGAGAGCGGAATTCGAATTCCTGGTCCAGCCGGTCGTGGAAGGTCTCCGGCATCTTTTCGAAGATGCCCATGGTCCGGTCACCCTGGACGTTGGAGTGGCCGCGCACCGGGCAGACGCCTGCGCCGGGCTTACCGATGTTGCCCTGGAGCAGCAGGACGTTGACTACATCGCGAAGGGTAGGAACGGAATGCTTGTGTTGGGTCAGTCCCATGGCCCAGCACACGATGGTGGCGCTGGAAGCGAGCATCCGCTCACCCGTTGCATGAATCTGTTCCAGGGTGAGGCCTGTTGCCTCCACGATGTCATCCCACTCCACCTTTTCCAGGAAACGCAGGTAGTCATCGATGCCCACGGTGTGGTTGTCAATGAAGTGGTGGTCCAGGACCGTTTGCAGGCCCGGGGTTTTCCGACCGGCAGCTTCGGCTTCCAGCAGGTATTTGCCCAAGCCTTGGAAGAGTGCCTGGTCCCCGCCGGCACGGATCTGCAGGAAGTCGTCCGTCAGCTGGGTCCCTTGAATCATTCCGGCCACATGCTGCGGGTTCTCGAAATGCAGGAGCCCGGCCTCGGGAAGGGGATTGACGGATACGATAACCGCGCCGTTTTTCTTCGCCTTCTCCAGGGCGCTGAGCATACGCGGGTGGTTGGTGCCGGGGTTCTGTCCTGCAACGAAAATCAGTGACGCCGTTTCCAGGTCCGTCAGGCTGACAGAGCCTTTGCCGATGCCAATGGTTTCCACCAGGGCTGAGCCTGAGGACTCGTGGCACATGTTGGAACAGTCCGGGAGGTTGTTCGTACCAATGCCCCGCACCAGGAGCTGGTACACGAACGCTGCCTCGTTGGACGTCCGGCCCGAGGTATAGAAAACCGACTGATCAGGGTGGTCCATGCCCCGGAGCTCTTCGGCCATGAGGTCATACGCTTCGTCCCAGCCGATGGGCGTGTAATGCGTTGCGCCTTCGTCCAGGAACATCGGGTGGGTGATCCGGCCTTGCTGGCCCAACCAGAAATCATCGCGGGTCTTGAGCTCGGCAACGGAATGCTGAGCGAAAAACTCGGGCGTGACGCGGCGGCGGGTGGCTTCCTCGGCTACTGCCTTGGCGCCGTTCTCGCAGAACTCTGCCGCATTGCGCTTCTCATGTTCAGGCCAGGCGCAACCCATGCAGTCGAACCCGTCCAACTGGTTCACTGCCAGCAGGGTCTGGACACTGCGGAGCGGCCCCATCTGTTCCAGCGAAATTTTCAGGGCGTTGGCAACAGCCGGGATGCCTACGGCCTTGGTCTTGGGTTTGGTGACGGTCAGCTTCGACTCGTCAATGTTCTCGCGCGGAGCTTTGGAATGCATGGGAAACCCTTCAGATCCGGGAAGTGGAAGCAGTCAGCAGTGCGGCGGGGGACTGCTGCCGGGCGGCTTCCGCTGTGTGCAGCAGCAACAGTGCGGTGGTCACTGACCCCACACCGCCTGGAACCGGACTCAGGCCGGCGGCGACGCCGGTGACGCTGGCTTCGTCGACGTCACCCACCAGGGAACCGTCGGGCAGGACGTTTGTTCCGACGTCGATCACTACCGTCTCCGGTGAGACATCGCTGCCCTTCAGCAGCCCGGTGCGCCCCGCAGCAACAACCACGACGTCGGCGGGCCGGGTATGGCGTTCCAGCGGCCCCGACTTGGAATGGCAGATGGTGACGGTCGCGTCCCGCTCCAGAAGGAGCAGGGACAGCGGCTTGCCCACCACGGCGGAACGTCCGACGACGGTGACGTTCCGGCCCGCAACCGGGATCTCAAAGTGGTCCAGCAGTTCCACCACCGCTCGCGCAGTAGCGGGTGCGAAGGCCGGTTGGCCCACAGCCAAGCGGCCGAGGCTGAGGGGATTGGCGCCGTCGATGTCCTTCTCCGGGGCGATGAGCCCCACCAACCGGTCTGCCCGAACGGCTGCCGGCAGGGGAGTTTGGAGGATGATGCCGTGGACGGTTGGCTCCGCGCTGAGGTCCGCCAGGACACTGGCCAGTGCTTGTTCGCTGGCGTCGTGGCCAAGATCGACAATCCTGCATCCAATGCCTGCGCGTTCGGCTGAACGCTCGATCGAACGGACGTACCAGAGCGTTGACTCGTCCTCCGTGGCCACCACAACAGCGAGGGTGGGCCGCATTCCATCGGAGCCAAGGCTTTGGGCCTCATCCTGGGCTTGCTGCCGGATCAGGGAGGCGAGTCCCTTGCCGGAAAGAACTGCAGTGGTCATGAGAGGATCCTTTCGCGGACACGCTTGACCAGGGAGTCGGCGGCCAGGACAACCTTGTCCTCAAGGCCGTCTGTCTGGTCCGCCAAACGTGTGCGGGCTGCGGTGTCTTTGATGGCCACCACGTTGATGTCGATGTTGACCCGGGCGGTGGTGGCGGCAGCGCGGGCTGCATCTGCTGCCGCTGCGACGTCGCTGATGACGTTGGGGTTGGCTACGTCGAAAAGTTCGGTTGCGAGGTCCACCACCTCACCGGAAACCTTGATGAGCTGGGCAGGCGTGTGGGCGGCCTGGACCAGGGCGTCCCGGATGGCGGCGGCCTTTGTTGCCTTGAGCTGCTCGGTGTCGGAGGGCAGCTTGTAGGAGTCGATGACGGACTGGAAAGCGTGTTCGTCGGCGTCCGCCAGCCGCAATGCCTCAACGATCAAGTGGTCGGCTGCGCTGGTGATCCTGGCGACGAGCGCCGCGTGCTGCTCATATTTTGGTCCGGTGGTGTATCTGGCCACCATCGCCACCAAGGCAGCACCCTGTGCCGCATGCAGTGCCGCAGCTGCGCCGCCACCGGGGGTCGGCTGACGTGAGGCGAGCCGGGAAAGGTAGTCATTGATGGTTTCTGAGCTGATCATGTGCCGTCCTGGCTGAACTGGGGGAGAAAGCTGAACTGGGGAGAAGGCTGAGGGGCAAAAGCTGCGGCCCGGACCCTCCCGGCCGCGAAGGAGGAAGGGGCCCGGGCCGCATGCTGTAGCGAACTACGGGGTGTTAGCCGCGGAGCCTGCTCATGGTGGGGTCGTACAGAGGATCCTGGGTCACGGTCGCCTGGATGCGGCGGCCGAAGTACTCGATTTCCACGGAGTCGCCGATTGATACTGCAGCGGGCAGGTACGCGTAGGCAATCGGCTTGCGGACCGAGTAGCCGTAAGCGGCGCTGGTCACGTAACCCACCGCTTGGTCCTTATAGAACACCGGTTCCTTGCCCAGCACCAGGCTCCTGCCGTCGTCGACCGTCAGGCAGCGCAGGCGACGGGCCGAGCCTTCCTCGGTGCGTCCTTCCAGCGCGGCCTTGCCAACGAAGTTCTCCTTCGTCATCTTCACGGCAAACCCAAGACCCGCTTCATAGGGATCGTGCTCGGTGGTCATGTCCGTGCCCCAGGAGCGGTAGCCCTTTTCGAGTCGCAGCGAGCTGAAGGCGGCACGTCCCGCGGCGATGACGCCGAACGGCTGGCCGGCCTTCCACAGAGCGTCCCAGAGGCGCTGCCCGTTGTCCGCGCTGGTGTAGAGCTCCCAGCCGAGTTCGCCCACGTAGGACAGGCGCATCGCGGTGACGGTGACACCTCCAACGGTGACCTTCTTGGACCGGAAGTACTTCAGGCCGTCATTGCTGAAGTCATCGTTGCTGACCGTGCCGATAAGGTCACGGGCCAACGGACCCCACAAACCGATGCAGCAGGTTCCGCCCGTGGTGTCGCGGACCTGGACCCAGTCCCCGGCGCTGCCGTTCTCGGTCTGGTGCCTGGCTGCACGCTCAAAGTAAGCGGTGTCGATGTTGCCGTTGGCACCCAGCTGGAACGTATCTTCGCTGAGGCGGGCCACCGTGATGTCGCTTCGTACGCCGCCGGCCTCGTCCAGGAGAAGGGTGTAGGTGACAGCGCCGGGCTTCTTGGACAGATCTCCGGTGGTCAGTTCCTGGAGCAACTTCAGGGCGCCGGGGCCGGATACCTCAAGGCGCTTGAGCGGCGTCATGTCGTACATGGCAACTGCCGTGCGGGTCTTCCATGCCTCGGCGGCGGCGATGGGCGAGCTGAACATTCCGGACCAGGCATCACGGGCCGGGGGCTGCCAGTCATCCGGCATTTCCTTGAGCAGTTCAGCGTTGGCTTCGAACCAGTACGGGCGCTCCCATCCGGCGCCTTCCAGGAAGTAGCCGCCCAGCTGCTTGTGGCGGGCATGGAAGGGGCTGACGCGAAGGTTGCGGGGGGAGAGCTTGGGCTGGAGCGGGTGCATGACATCGTAGATTTCCACGAAGTTCTGCTGGGATGTTTCGCTGACGTATTCCGGGTTCAGCTGGACTTCTTCAAAGCGGTGGATATCGCAGTCGCCAAGATCGATCTGCGACTTTCCGGTGGTCAGCAGTTCGGCCACGGCGCGGGCAATGCCGGCTGAGTGGGTGACCCATACGGCTTCGGCAACGAAGAAGCCGTCGACTTCCTTGGACTCGCCCACCAGCGAGCCGCCGTCCGGGGTGAAGGAGAAGATGCCGTTGAAGCCATCCTCGATCTCGCTTTCCCGCAGTGCCGGCAGGATCTGCTTGGATGCTTCCCATGCGGGAAGGAAGTCCTCCAGGGTGAAGTCCAGGCGGGAGGGCATGTTGTGCTCGCTGATGCTGCTGGGTTCGTAGCTGCCCAATTCATCCAGATCCACGGGCATGGGGCGGTGCGCGTAGGAGCCGATACCGTAACGGTCGCCGTGCTCGCGGTAGTAAAGGTCCTGGTCCTGATGGCGCAGGATGGGCAGCTGGGCGCCGTTGGGAAGTTCGTTCTTGCCCTTCTGGGCGGGAACCGGGGTGGTCTTGACGTACTGGTGTGCCAGCGGAAGGAGCGGAACGGACATCCCGATCAACTCGCCCACCTTGGCGCCCCAGAAGCCGGCGCAGGACACCACAATGTCTGCGGGGATGACGCCATCGGCGGTCTCGACGCCGGTCACGCGGCGGTTTGACTGCTCAATTCCGGTGACCTCGGTGTTGCCGATGTACTTCACGCCGGCAGCTTCGGTGCGCTTGATGAGCAGTTGCACGGCGCGGGCGGCAAGCGCCAGGCCATCGGTGGGGACGTGAAGGCCACCCAGGATGTCTTCCTCATTGATCAGGGGGTAGAGCTCCTTGCATTCCTCGCGGGTGAGGATCTTGCCGTCGATGCCCCACGACTGTGCGTAGCCGAGCTTGCGCTTCAGGTCGGCCAGGCGCGTCTCATTCGTGGCCACTTCAAGGCCGCCCACCTGGTTGAAGCAGCTCTGGCCATCCTCGGTGAGGGACAGGAGTTTTTCCACCGTGTACTTGGCAAAGAGGGCCATGGACTTTGACGGGTTGGTCTGGAAGACCAGGCCCGGCGCGTGGGACGTGGAGCCACCGGGCATGTTCAAGGGTCCCTGGTCCAGGACGGTGATGTTGTTCCATCCGCGGGTGACCAGTTCGTCGGCGAGGTTGGTGCCGACGATTCCGGCTCCGATGATGACAATGCGGGGCGTGGATGTCATGGGGGTTCTCCTGCTGAAGTTCGTGTGGGGTCTGGGGCGACGGGTGGCTTAGCGGAAAACCACGGTGCTGGTCTGGTCCAGCAGCACGCGGTGTTCGCAATGCCACTTGACGGCGCGGGACAATGCCAGGGCTTCGGCATCCTGGCCCACGGTTGAGAGGGTGGTGGGGCCGTAGCTGTGATCGACGCGGATGACTTCCTGCTCGATGATCGGCCCCTCGTCCAGGTCCGCGGTGACGTAGTGGGCAGTGGCACCCACCAGCTTCACGCCGCGGTCATAGGCCTGGTGGTAGGGGCGGGCGCCCTTGAAGCCAGGCAGGAAGGAGTGGTGGATGTTGATGGCGCGGCCCTCAAGGGCGCGGCAAAGATCGTCGGAGAGGACCTGCATGTAGCGTGCCAGCACCACGAGGTCCGCGTTGTACTCCTCCACCAGGTCAAGAAGGCGCTGTTCAGCCTCTGCCTTGGTGTCAGGGGTGACGGGAATGTAGACGAAAGGCAAGCCTGCGGCTTCAGCCATGGCCCGGTGGGTCTCGTGGTTGGAAGCAACCACGACGAGGTCGCCGCCAAGGCTGCCGCCTCGCCAGCGGAAGATGAGGTCGTTCAGGCAGTGCCCGAACTTGGACACCATCACCAGGACCCGCTTTTTGGTCTGGTCATGGAAGCTGAACTTCATCTTGAAGCGGTCGGCAATCGCGCTGAACTCCTCTTCAAGGCGCTCCGGCGAGTAGGACAGCGGGCCCGAGAAAGCGGTCCGCAGGTGCAGCGTTTGGCGGAGGCCGTCGTCGAACTGTTGGTGCTCTTCGATGTTGAAGCCGCGCTCAAACAGAAAGGTGGTGACTGCCTGCACGATCCCGGCGCGTTCGACGCACGACAATGTGAGTACGAACTTCTGTGCTTGCTCTTCGTTGAGCAATTCGGGCTTGGGTAGTGTGCTTACCGGTGAGTCTGTAGCCACGAGGGTCATGTCTCCTCCTTTAGATATATTCCTGGGTCCTGAACTGATATATTAGGATTGGGATTCAGCGTATACTGGTGACTCAGGCAGGTCAATAGGTTTTCTGGTTGTGAAGAAGGGGAGGGCGCTGTGGCTTTTGGAACTTTGGCAATCGCCGGCGAAGATACGAGGAAGTCTTTGGCTGACCTCGCCTACGAACGCCTCCGGGATCGGCTCTTGATGCTGGACATCAAACCCGGCGACCTCCTCAATGACGATCAGCTTGCCAAGGACCTGGAGATAGGTCGGACTCCGGTGCGTGAGGCCCTGAAGCGTCTGGAGTTGGACCGGCTGGTCATCACCTATCCGCGGCGGGGCACGTTTGCCACCCGCGTGGAAGTAACTGACCTGGCTTTCATCTCCGAGATCCGGGCGCAGTTGGAGCCCCTCGCTGCCGCCAGGGCAGCCCGGGTCGCTTCGCCCGCCACCAGGCAGCACCTGCGGGACGTTATGCAGGCCGTGGAAGCTTTCGATGTCAGCGCGGCTTCAGTAGTGGAAACGCTGCGGCTCGATGCCAGTGTTCACCAGGGGATCTACGCGGCTGCTGCGAATCCCCACCTCGAAGACGTCCTGATCCGCTATGACAACCTGGCCACGCGCATCTGGTGCATGGTCCTGGACCGGCTGCCCAACCTTGAGCACCATGTGCGCGAACACCTGGATCTGCTGCGGGCCGTCATCGACGGCGATGAGGAGAAGGCTGCTGAGTTGGCCCGGGTTCACGTGAGTGGTTTCGAGCAAGCAGTGCGTCAGGCACTTTTCGCGGCCTAGCGCCGTCGGTGCGTTTCCCGGTTGTTGACTCTCTGGTTGGCCGGTTGCATACTGAACACTCCAACTAATATATCATCCGGATATCAGACTGTTGTGGGTTGCCGCTGGTCTGTCCGGGCGCCTGTGATGCAATCACAGCCTTCAGCCCTTGGAGTATTGCGTGACGACAAGACCCCTCCTTTTTGAACACATCCCACTGATGGGCAGCAGCCGCGTTAAGCGGGGCATGGCTGAGATGCTCAAGGGCGGCGTCATCATGGACGTCGTTAACGTCGAGCAGGCCCGCATCGCCGAGGATGCCGGTGCCGTGGCTGTCATGGCGCTTGAGCGTGTCCCGGCCGATATCCGCGCCCAGGGCGGCGTGTCCCGCATGTCCGATACGGACATGATCGATGCGATCATCGCTGCCGTGTCCATCCCGGTGATGGCCAAGGCCCGCATCGGCCACTTCGTCGAAGCCCAGGTCCTGCAGTCCCTCGGTGTTGACTACATCGACGAGTCCGAGGTCCTGACCCCGGCTGACTACATCAACCACATCGACAAGTGGAACTTCACCGTCCCCTTCGTCTGTGGTGCCACCAACCTCGGTGAGGCCCTGCGCCGCATCAACGAGGGCGCGGCGATGATCCGGTCCAAGGGCGAGGCCGGCACCGGTGATGTTTCCAACGCCACCGGGCACATGCGCAAGATCCGTTCGGAGATTGCCAAGCTTGCCGCCCTTCCGGAGGACGAGCTCTATGTTGCGGCCAAGGAGTTGCAGGCCCCGTACGAGCTGGTCAAGGAAGTTGCCGCTACCGGCAAGCTCCCCGTTGTGCTGTTCACCGCTGGTGGCATCGCGACCCCGGCTGATGCTGCGATGATGATGCAGCTCGGCGCCGACGGCGTGTTCGTTGGCTCGGGTATCTTCAAGTCCGGCAACCCGGCAGAGCGCGCCGCCGCCGTCGTGAACGCCACTGCCTACTACGACGATCCTGATGTCATCGCCAAGGTCTCCCGCGGACTCGGCGAAGCCATGGTCGGCATCAACGTCGACGACATCCCGCAGCCCCACCGCCTCGCAGAACGCGGTTGGTGAAGGCCATGACGGACCTGGTCAAGACCGTTCACGGCCGTGGCCTCCGCATGGATTGGGCGCAGCTGACAGGGCACACCGTGGAGGTGTGGCTTTCGGGCGATCACGTCCTCACCGGGGTGGTGGAGCAAGCCGCCGATGACGATTCGGTGCTCTGGATCGCGGCAGAGGGACTCTCCACCAGGAAGCTGTTCGATAAATCGACGGGCTACCAGGTGTGGGCCTGAGCCGCCCCTGTCCGTGCTTGCCCGGGCGACGCTCAGCGGTCGTCCTCGGGGCGGGCCGTGAGGATCCGATGAGCGCTCTCCTGGAGAATGCCGAGCGACTCCTGGATGAGTGGTGAGGCAATACTGCCTCTGCGCGCCGCAGCGATGATGCGGCGGGTGGGCTTCCCCTTGCCGGTGATACGCAGCCGAACCACGTTCTCCGTACTGTGCAGGGGTGCCAGCCGCGGCAGCAGGCCTACGCCCAGTCCCGCCCCCACAAACGCTATCTGGGTTTCCCACTCAACGGCCTCATGCGCAATCCGGGGTGTCACCCCCACCGCCGTGAACGCTGCCGTAAAGAGGGAGTGGTAGGTGGAGCCGGCAGCTTCGGTGATCCAGGGTTCCGAGGCAAGCTCTTCGAGCGTCACCGTTTCCCGCTGTGCCAACGGATGGTCAGCGGGAATGATCACGTCCAGGGGATCGTCCAGCAGCACGGTCTGTTCGAACCGGGGATCGTCCTCGCCGTAGGTTTCGGACTGCATGGCGACGATGACCGCGAGGTCGATTCGTTCTGCCACCAATAAGTCGAAGCAGCGGGCCGGGTTGGCCTCGAGCACCTGGACCTCCAGCAAGGGGCGCGTGGAGCGCAAGGTGGCCGCCAGAGGCGCCAGCAACTGCGCGGCCGCCGTCGAGAATCCGCCGAGCCCAAAATGTGACTGAACCTGATCGCCGGCCTCCATGGCTGCTGCGCGCAGGCTCTCCCATTCGGCAATGAGGGTGTCCGATCCCGTCACAAGAAAGCGGCCGGTGGCGGTCAACCGCACGCCCCGTCCGTCCTTGGTCAGCAGTTGCATTCCCAGCATGCGTTGGAGCTCCCGCAGCTGTGCGGAGACAGCGGACGGGGAGTAGCCGGTGAGCTCCGCAGTGGCGCCGATGGTGCCGCAGCGGGCAAACACCCTGAGTGTGATGAGCCTCGCATCGATCATGCACCTATTGTGCACGGTTATCTTCTGAATCTTGCGCTTTTGTTGCGGTTCAATGATCCCTAACCTCATGACTATAAGGTTTTCGACACCGCTGCCGCCCCCAACGCAGCAGTGCTCCCCACGAAACACACTCTGACCCATGCCTTCCGGGAGGAAAACAAATGTCTGCTCCAGTCGTGCCCCTCAATTCACGCGGAAAACTCGCTTCATCTTTGCCTGCAGAGCAGCTGGCGGAGATCAGCAGTTTGTTCGAGTTCCGGCGCAAGGGATATTCCCTCGATGCGCCCTTCTACACCGACGCCACGATCTTCAAGATCGACATGGAAGCCATTTTTGGCCAGCACTGGATCTTTGCCGGCAGCATCGCCGAACTGCCGGAGCCGGGCGACTACATCACCGTCGACTATGGTCCCTACTCCCTGATCGTGCTGCGCAATGACGACGGCGGCGTGAACGTCCTGCACAACGTCTGCCGCCACCGCGGTGCCCGCGTCCTGACCGAGCCCGCCGGGTCAACCGGAAACCTGGTCTGCGGCTACCACTCCTGGACGTACTCCCCGGAGGGCAACCTGATCCACGCCTCGGCGCCGGGCGAGACCAAGTTCGACAAGGGCTGCTTCGGCCTCAAGCGTGCTCACAGCCGCGTGGTTGCCGGACTCATCTTCGTCTGCATCGCCGACGAGCCGCCGGCAGATTTTGACGAAACGTCCAAAATCTTCGAGCCGTACCTCGCGCCGCACGACCTCTCCAAGACGAAGATTGCCTACCAGCAGAACATCGTTGAAGAGGGCAACTGGAAGCTCGTCATGGAGAACAACCGTGAGTGCTACCACTGCGATGGCCACCCTGAGCTGGCCTGTTCCCTCTTCCCCACCTGGGGCCTGACGGAGGGACTGATTCCGGCCCACCTTGAAGAAGTATGGGACCGCAACAAGGAAGCACAGTCCTCGCTGGAGGAGCGTTGCCGCCGCTACGGCCTGCCCTATGAGGTGGTGGAGGAGCTCGATACCCGCATTGCGGGAATCCGCATCTCACGTGAATCGCTCGACGGCGAGGGCGAGTCATTCTCGGCCGATGGCCGCCGGCTTTCCAAGAAGTTGCTCGGCGACTTGCGGGACTTCCGTCTGGGCCGTTGCTCGATGCACCTGCAGCCCAACAGCTGGTTCCACTTCCAGAGCGACCACGTCATCACGTTCGGTGTCTTCCCCATCAACGAACACCAGTCCCTGGTCCGCACCACGTGGCTGGTAGCCGACGACGCCGTGGAAGGCGTGGACTACGACCTGGAAAAGCTCACCTACACCTGGAAGCAGACCAACCTGCAGGACAAGGCGTTCGTGGAGCTGTGCCAGACGGGCGCCGGCAGCCCCGCCTACGAGCCCGGCCCCTACATGAAGAGCGAATACCAGGTGGAGGCCTTCATCAACTGGTACGTACAGCGTGTCCAGGAGCACTTGGCATGACCGAACTCCTCACTGAGACGGTAGTCCAGGAGCCACATCGGATCCGCGGCCTTGAGATGCCGTGGAACAGGGTAATGGGCAGCACGGAGGGTCCAGCCAGTGCAGCCCGCGCCTTGGGACCGTGGCATCCGCAGGAGTTCATGGCCGAATGCGTGGAGATTGTTCCCGAAGTGGGCGGCATGATGACCTTCGTGTTCCGTCGCTCCGACGGTGCGCCCCTGGCTTTCCGTGCCGGCCAGTACGTGAGCGTCGCCTTCCCCGTGAACGGCGAGGACCAGGATCCGGCGGACCGCAGCTACTCACTGTCCAGCGCGCCCACCAAGCCGTGGACCTTCGACATCACGGTCAAGCGCGATCCCACGGGCTTGGTCTCACCGTGGGTGCACGAGAACATCAAACCAGGGACTGTTTTGGAGATGCTCGGGCCGGTGGGCGCGTTCCACCTGCCCGACGCCGACCGGCGGGCACGGTACCTCCTGTTGGCCGCTGGAGCAGGGATCACGCCCATCATGTCGATGGTGCGGACCATCCACTCCCTGCCGGGAGAGGCCGACGTAGTGGTGCTTTATCACGGAGCGGCGGCGGAGGGCTTTGCCTTCAACAAGGAGCTCGCCTACATCGCCTCCGTCGACTCGCGCATCAAGGTCTTCTATTCCCTGGGCGATCGCGGCAAGCCCGATGATTGGGAAGGACTCAGCGGAAGGCTGACGGCGGCCATGCTGGACCAGGTTGCCCCCGATGCCAACGGCCGGCAGGTCTATGCCTGCGGCCCCGAAGGGTACCTGAACACGGCCACCGAGCTCCTGGGGAAGGTGGGCGTCGACGACACCTCCATCCACATGGAATTCTTCACCGGAGACCGCCAGACCATCCTCGAATATCAGGCGGAACTCGCCCTGGCGGCCGACATTGCGGAGGAAATCGCGGAGGAGATCGCCGATTCTGCCGAGGATTACTACGAAAGCCAGCCCACGGCGTTCGGACTCTACGAGCCCGGCTACGACGCAGGGGGAACCTTGAAGGCCACGGGCCTGCCGCTGGAAACTTCCGATCCGGACGGGTCCGGGTCGGATGCCGCCGACGGCGGTGCGGACGTGGAGCAAGAAGCTGTTACTCCTGATGCCTCGAGCTTTGAGACAGTAGGAACGGGCAGCCTCACCCTGTCCTTCATGCGAACGGGCATCAATGTGCGCGTCGACCCCAGCGAGCACATTCTTGGTCCCGCCCAGCGTGCGGGCGTCAGGATCGGCGCCAACTGCAAGGAGGGCATGTGCGGCTCGTGCAAGATCGTCAAGCTTTCCGGTGAGGTGGAGATGAACCATCAGGGAGGGATCCGGGCCCGGGAAATCGACGCGGGCAAGTTCCTGCCGTGCTGCTCCACCGCGCAGACCGATATGGTGATCGATGCCTAGCTAAGGCTCAGCCCGCCGAAGCTCCGCCCGTTCCACCAGCTCCGTGATCCACGGCCGTTGTGCGCGGTGGAGGGTCATGCCCTCGGGTAGTCCCTCCACCTGCGCCGACGAGCCATCGATGTCTATGGTGATGCGTCCGCTTCCCATGGGGGCGTTGCTGATGTGCAGGTCGCCAAAGGACGCCGGCAGGACCGGGTCCAGCCAGAGCCCTCCCAGGGAAATGTGGGCGTCGTACCGCATGAGTCCGGTGATCAACTGGATGGGGGTGGTGGCGGCCCAGGCTTGTGGGGAACACGCCGTGGGGTAAGGCACCGGTTCCCTGAACTGTTCGCGGGGAAAGCCGCAGAAGAGTTCCGGGAGTCTTCCGCCCGAGGACTCCGCAGCGTCAAGAAGGGCAGTGGCAATACGTTGGGCTTCCTCCACGAATCCGTAGCGGAGCAGTCCAGCCACTATCAGCGCATTGTCGTGGGGCCACACTGATCCGTTGTGGTAACTGGCCGGGTTGTAGGCGCCCATGTCCGTGGCCAGCGTCCGAACGCCCCATCCACTGAACATCTCCGGAGACATCAACCGTTCCACCACCAGGGGTGCCTTGTCTTCATCCACCAGGCCAAACCACAGGCAGTGCCCCATGTTTGAAGCACATGCGTCCACGGGCCGCTTGTCCTTATCAAGGGCCACGGCGTAGTAGCCCTTGTCCGGAAGCCAGAACTCTTCGTTGAACTTCTTCTTCAGGCGATCAGCGCGTTCCCGGAGCTCGGCCGCCAAGGTGAGGTCGCCGTCGTCGTACGCCATCCAGGCGCGCGCCATATAGGCGCCATGCACGTACGCCTGGACCTCGCACAGCGCCAACGGTGGTTCAGCGATGGTGCCATCGGCAAAGTTGATGCCGTCCCAGGAATCCTTCCACCCCTGGTTGATGAGTCCATGTTGGTTGGGCCGTCCGTACTCCACGAAACCGTCGCCATCGCGGTCGCCGTAGTCCCTGATCCAGTCAAGGGCACGGTCTGCGTTGGGGAGGAGCTCCGAAATGACGTCCTTGGCGAAGCCCCACCGGCTGACGGAGCCCAGGACAATCACGAAAAGGGGAGTGGCGTCCACGCTCCCGTAGTACGCGGACTTGCCGCCCAAGGCCAGGCCGCTGGAAATATCCAGCCGGACTTCATGCAGGATCTTCCCCGGCTCCTCCTCGCTGGCAATGTCCACCACCGTTCCCTGCCGGTCAGCGAGGGTACGGAGGGTTCCCAAGGCCAGCGACGGGTCAACCGGCAATGCCATCTCTGACGCCCATAAGGAATCCCGGCCGAACAACGTCATGAACCACGGGGCGCCGGCGGCCACCACCACCCTGTCCGGATGGTCCGGGTCCTGGATCCGCAACGCCCCCAGGTCTTCGTAACTCCGGCTGAGAGTGCGTTGGATGGAACGGTTTCCCACCTGCAGACGAGGAATCTTGGCCACCCATTCCTGCCGACGGCGATCGCTGGGGGACATCTCGCCGCCGGACGGGTGGGCGAACGGCGCTCCTGCGCCGTCCCCGGCGGGAACAACACTCACACGGGTGCTCCAGCGTCCCGACGACGGAATCTTTGCCGTGAAGCCCAAGGCCCGTGCTCCGGCGCCCGCGCCCTCAGCCCGGATCACCACGCCCTTACGGATTCCCTCCCACTTTCCACGGATCACCAGGGAATCGCCCTCCGGGACGCGGGTTTCCTTCCATTCACGGGTGATGCGGGCTTCCTTCACTTCAAAGAGGTCTGCAAAATCCGACTCGGCCGTCAAGAGAATCCGGCACTCCACAGGGTGCTTGGAGTAGTTGCGGACCGTGATTTCCTCAAAGATGCCTGCCCCGACTTCCCTGAGCCTCTCCACCAGCAGGGGGCTGTCCGCATAGCCATCGGAGCGGGGAACCCGGCCTGCGAACAGTGCGCGGTAAGGTTCCCGGATTTCTGCGGCCAAAGGCTCCATCACCTGGCCGTTGATGGTCAGTTCCCACCGCGAAAGAATGCGGGTATCCAGATGGAAGACTCCGTGGGGCAGCTCGGGATGGATGTCTCCGTTGGAGGAGGAAATGCAGAAGGACGAGCCTTCCACCAAGGTGACCGTGCCCGACCCCAAAGGCCCGGCCGCGGTGTCAGCATTCCAACCAACCACTTGGTGCTCCTTGCCACTGGGCTGTGACCGGCCGCTGTCCCGGCCGCTGTGACCGGCGGCTGCTGTGAGGGCCGGTCGGTTGCGTGGATATAGTCGACGCTACGCCGGAGAGGGTGCCGGCACCAGAGCCGTTCGGGACCTCGGTCCAGGGTGGGGAAATTCGTGTCCGCAACCCAGAGTTAACCTGTTTTCCAGTTACTCCGCGGTATAAGGGGGCTATAATGGGTATAGGACATTCGCTGATGCAGCCCGGCGGCCCGCTTTTCTTCCGACGCCGGAGGCCCCGCAATGACCGACACCCAAATCAGCAGCTTTATCCGCGACTGCGTGGTGTTTGAGGACGACACTGAGAACGGCTTGGATTTTGATACTTTCTATGGCCTGTACATCAGCTGGTGCGTTCTTGGACGTAAAATCCCCATTCCCGACTCCGCCTTCAAAACGGCCCTCGAACTTGAAGGTTTCAGGCCCATCAAGGAAAACGGCCGCAGAATCTATCCCGGCATGAGCATGGTGGGTGCGGCCGCAAGGGACTACGTAGTGAACAGTGTTCCTTTGTGGAGCGAGTCGGAAACCAACGTGCCGGTTCTTTCCGACTACGCCGAGGAACCTGTTCCGTCCATCGCCTGATTTCATTCAAACAGCCAGCGTCCAGCCCGTGCCCCTAGGATTTCATGAGGGGGCATGGGCTGTTCCTGTTTCCGGGGTGTGCGCTGAAAGGAATTGATGAAACCGTCCATCGTGTGGTTCCGCGACGACCTAAGGGTCGCAGACAACCCGGCCTTGCGGGCCGCCGTCGACGACGGCGAAGCCGTGGCCCTGTTCGTCCTCGACGAAGAATCTCCTGGCATCCGCGCCCATGGTGGCGCTGCGCGTTGGTGGCTCCACCATTCGCTGACGGCGCTGCGTGAGGACCTGGACAAACTCGGCATACCGCTGCTGCTCCACCGCGGACCTGCCGCAGACGTTGTGCAGGAAACCGCGACGGCGGTTGGTGCGGGCGCGCTGTACTGGAACCGCCGGTATGGTGCGGCTGAGCGAACGGTCGACGCCGGACTCAAGACCTGGGCGGGCGAGGCTGGGCTCCACGTAGCTAGCTTTCAAGCTTCCCTGCTTCATGAGCCGTGGAATGTCACCACCAAAACGGGTGGGCAATACAAGGTCTTCACACCTTTCTGGCGGACGGTGTCCGCACAGGAATTCCGCGAGTCGTTGGCCCTTCCCGCGAAAGGCCATGGCTACACCGGAAAACTCCCGTCTTACGAGGAGTTGGACTCCTGGAACCTCCTGCCCACCAATCCGGACTGGTCCGGGGGATTGGCCGGGATGTGGACGCCTGGAGCGGCTGCCGGCCACCAGCGCCTCGCTGCGTTCGTGGAGAAGGGGCTCTCCAACTACAGCGAGGGCCGGAACCGTCCGGATACCGATGGCAGCAGCTGCCTGTCGCCTTACCTGCGGTGGGGTGAGCTGAGCCCGTTTGAGGTGTGGCATGCCCTGGGTTCCAAGCGGTCCGAAAGCGCCTCGATCTATGCTTCTGAGCTGGGTTGGCGTGAATTCTGCTGGCACCAGTATTTTCACAACCCGGAACTCGCCACCGCGAACCTTCGCTCCGAGTTTGATCGGTTCCCGTGGGCGTGGCCCGGCAGCAGCGGAGGCAATGGAAAACATCCCGGCCACGAAAGCGCGCCGGAGGAGTTCCGGGCCTGGCAGCAGGGTCGCACCGGTTTCCCCATGGTGGACGCCGGGCAACGCCAGCTATGGCACACGGGTTGGATGCACAACCGTGTACGCATGGTGGCCGCCAGCTTCCTGGTGAAAAACCTGGGTATCCACTGGCAGCTCGGGGAGCAGTGGTTCTGGGACACCCTGGTGGATGCCGATCCGGCGTCAAATCCCGCCAACTGGCAGTGGGTGGCAGGCTCCGGGGCAGACGCCTCGCCCTTCTTCAGGATCTTCAACCCTGAGGCCCAGCGGGTTAAGTTCGATCCCCAAGGGAAGTACATCGCCCACTGGATCCCCGAATTCGGGACGCCCGAGTACCCGGAGGGAATCGTGGATCTCAAAACCACGCGGGCGGAAGCACTGGAAGCGTACAAGGGGATGAAGGAAGTCCACTAGGGAGCCACCGCGCCCAAAAACACCCCTCTGGAAATTAGTAGGAAGTCCGAGTATATTCGGGTTCAGAGATGACCTGGATCACAGTTGGTCACGTGTTCCCCGCAGCGGTCCCAGCACCCGGCGGCACGGCAGTCATTCACGATGCAAAGGAGCATTCCACCATGGTGCGCGAGCTTTCACACTACGTAGACGGCCAGAGGATCGACGGCACGTCCGGCCGGTTCAGCGATGTCTACGATCCCTGCACGGGCGAAGTCCAGGCCCGGCTTCCGCTGGCCAGCGCCGACGAGGTCCGCAACGCTGTCGCAAATGCCGAGAAGGGCCAGCTCGAATGGGCGGCCATGAACCCGCAACGCCGGGGACGCATCCTGCTCAAGTTCGTGGACCTGGTCAACGACAACCTGGACGAGCTCGCCACGCTCCTGTCCTCCGAGCACGGCAAGACGTTCGCGGACGCCAAGGGCGATATCCAGCGCGGCATCGAGGTGGTGGAGTTCTCCGCCGGCGCGCCGCACCTCCTCAAGGGCGAATTCTCGGACAACGCCGGCCAAGGTATCGACGTCCACTCGCTCCGCCAGCCGCTCGGCGTGGTCGCGGGCATCACGCCCTTCAACTTCCCGGCCATGATTCCGCTGTGGAAGTCCGGTCCGGCGCTCGCGGCCGGTAACGCCTTCATCCTCAAGCCCTCCGAGCGGGACCCGTCCGTTCCGCTGCGTCTCGCCGAGCTGTACAGCGAAGCCGGGGTTCCGAACGGCGTCTTCAATGTCATCAACGGCGACAAGGAAGCCGTGGATGCACTGCTCGAAGATCCGCGTGTAAAGGCCATCGGTTTCGTGGGCTCCACGCCGATCGCCCAGTACATCTACGCCACGGCAGCCGCGCACGGCAAGCGTGCACAATGCTTCGGCGGGGCGAAGAACCACATGGTGATCATGCCCGACGCCGATCTGGACATGGCAGCCGACGCACTGATGGGTGCCGGGTACGGTTCCGCGGGCGAACGCTGCATGGCCATCTCCGTGGCCGTGCCGGTGGGACAGGAAACCGCCGATGCCCTGGTGGCCAAGCTGACCGAGCGCGTCAAGGACCTGAAGGTTGGCCACAGCCTGGACAAGGACTCGGACTTCGGACCGGTCGTCGCAGCCTCTGCCAAGGAACGCATCGAGGGGTATATCCAGTCCGGCGTGGACGAAGGCGCAACCTTGGTCACCGACGGCCGCGGACTCACTGTGGACGGCTACGACGGCGGCTTCTGGGTTGGCCCCACCCTCTTCGACAACGTCACCAAGGACATGAAGATCTACAAGGAAGAGATCTTCGGGCCTGTCCTGAGCGTGCTGCGCGCAGCTGACTACGACGAAGCGCTCAGGCTTTGCAGCGAGCACGAGTTCGGCAACGGCGTCGCGATTTTCACCCGCGACGGCGACTCCGCCCGCGACTTCGCCAGCCGCGTGGAGGTAGGCATGGTGGGCATCAACGTGCCGATTCCCGTGCCGATCGCGTACTACACGTTCGGCGGCTGGAAGGCCTCCGGCTTCGGCGACCTCAACCAGCACGGCGCCGACGCGTTCCGGTTCTACACCAAGACCAAGACCGTGACGTCGCGGTGGCCCTCCGGCATCCGCCAGGGCGCCAGCTTCATCATGCCGGCAGGCAGCTGATGCGGGCTGAGGAGGTAGAGGAAGAGGTCCTGTTTGAGCGTCGCGGCCACCTCGGCATCGTGACTCTCAACCGCCCGAAAGCCGTCAACGCACTGAACGCGGGAATGGTGCAAGCCATGTTCCGGCAGCTGACGAATTGGGCCGCCGACGACGCCGTTGCCACCGTTTTGGTGCGCGGCGCGGGAGACCGCGGGCTGTGCGCCGGTGGCGACATTGTGGCCATCTATAAGGACATGCTGCACAGCGGAACCGAAACCGCGGAGTTCTGGGCGGACGAGTACCGGCTGAACTCCTTGATTGCCCACTATCCCAAACCGTATGTGGCGTTCATGGACGGGCTGGTTCTGGGCGGCGGCGTTGGCATCTCGGCCCATGGCTCAGTGCGCGTGGTCACCGAACGGACGCGTACCGGCATGCCGGAAACCACCATCGGTTTTGTGCCCGACGTCGGCGGCACCCTCCTGCTGTCGCGCTCGCCGGGGGAGGCGGGAACCCACGCGGCCCTGACGGGAGCACACCTGTCCGGTTCGGACGCGTTGTTCCTGGGGCTCGCGGATCACTTTGTGCCGTCCGAAAACCTGCCCGCGCTGGCGGAAGCGCTGGAAAGCTCGACGCCGGAAGCCGCCGTCGAACGCTTTACGCAAGCCGCGCCGGACTCGGCCCTGGCGGCCCAGCGCGGGTGGATCGACGCCGCGTACGTGTATGACGACGCCGAAGAGATTGTCCGGAGCCTGCGCTCCGCCGGGGCCGAAGCTGCTGCCGCGGCGGACACCATTGAGGCGAAGTCGCCCACATCCGTGAAGGTCGCTTTGGAATCGCTGCGCCGGGTGCGGGGGCATTCCCTGGAGGAGGCTTTGGACCAGGAGTATCGCGTGGGGCTGCGCTGCCTTGCCGGTCCTGATTTCCGGGAGGGCATCCGTGCGCAGGTAGTGGATAAGGACAGGAATCCGCAATGGAAGCCGCCTTCCCTGGCTGACGTTCAGGCGTCCGACGTCGAGGGCTACTTTGCGCCGCTCGGCGAACGGGAACTGGGTCTGGCCGGGCTGGGCAGCGAGTCGAAGGAGACGGTATGACAGAGAATGCAGCCATGTCAGATATCCAAGGCCCGGCAACGGGCCTCATCGCGTTCCTCGGACTGGGACACATGGGTGGGCCGATGGCGGCCAACCTGATCAAGGCCGGGCACGACGTCATTGGCTATGATCCTGTTCCGGCGGCCGTGGAAGCGGCTGTGGCGCACGGGATTCCCATGGCATCCTCC
The DNA here is from genome assembly GCF_002224285.1 of Arthrobacter sp. YN. Classification (GTDB taxonomy): domain Bacteria; phylum Actinomycetota; class Actinomycetes; order Actinomycetales; family Micrococcaceae; genus Arthrobacter. The sequence continues at coordinate 526,929 of NZ_CP022436.1, forward strand.
GCCCACGAGGCTGCAGCGGAAGCGGCCGTGGTACTGACCATGCTCCCCAGCGGCAAGCATGTCCTGGATGCCTACCGTGGAGTTGACGGCCCGGGGTTGCTGTCAGTTGCCAAGCCGAACACCCTGTTCCTGGACTGCTCCACCATCAACGTGGACGAAGCCCGGGAAGCCGCGGCCATCGCGGTGGAGGCGGGTCACCGATCGGTGGACGCGCCCGTGTCCGGTGGCGTGGTGGGGGCTGAGGCCGGAACCTTGACCTTTATGGTGGGGGCATTGCCGGAGGATTTCGAGACCGTGCAGCCGATCCTGGAATTGATGGGCAAGAGGATCGTCCACTGTGGAGACCACGGGGCCGGGCAGGCTGCCAAGGTCTGCAACAACATGATCCTGGGGGTGTCCATGATTGCTGTTGCCGAGGCATTCGTACTGGGGGAGAAGCTGGGCCTCACGCATCAGGCGTTGTTCGATGTCGCGTCCAACGCATCCGGGCAATGCTGGGCGCTCACAACCAACTGTCCTGTTCCGGGCCCCGTACCCACCAGCCCGGCAAACCGCGACTACCAGCCCGGTTTCGCTGGAGCGTTGATGGCCAAAGACCTGCGCCTGGCCCTGAATGCACTGGAAAGCACGGGTGTTGCGGCGGAGATGGGGCCGCTGGCGTCACGAATCTACGACGCTTTTGCAGCGGGCGAGGGCGCCGGCAGGGACTTCTCCGGCATCATCACGGAGATCCGGGACAAGTCCGTGTGAGAGGTTGGAACTGAGTGGTTATGGGTTTGTTGGGCTTGGCGGAGAGGGAGATCATGACGGAGCAGTACCAGAACATTGTGGTGGAACGGCGGGGCCGGGTTGGACTGGTGACCCTGAACCGGCCGGAAGCGTTGAATGCGCTGAACACCGCACTCATGAATGAGCTCGTTGACGCTGTTTCCGCCATGGATACTGACCCGGAGGTGGGGGCCGTGGTGATCACGGGCTCCGCCAAGGCGTTCGCAGCCGGGGCCGACATCAAGGAAATGTCCTCCAACAGCTACATGGACATGTACGCCGCAGACTGGTTCCGGCGATGGGAGGACCTCACCCGCCTACGCATTCCCGTCATTGCTGCGGTTTCCGGTTTTGCCCTTGGTGGTGGCTGCGAACTGGCCATGATGGCGGATTTCATCATCGCCGGGGACAACGCCAAGTTCGGCCAGCCGGAGATCAACCTGGGCGTCATCCCGGGCATGGGTGGCTCGCAGCGGCTGACCCGCGCCGTGGGCAAGGCCAAGGCGATGGACATGGTCCTGACGGGCCGGTTCATGGACGCGGACGAAGCCGAACGGTCCGGCCTGGTCTCCAGGGTGGTTCCCGCCGCTGAGGTCATCGACGAAGCAGTCAAGGCAGCAGAAGTCATCGCGTCCAAGTCCAAGCCTGCCGCCATGGTGGCCAAGGAAGCAGTCAACGCGGCCTTCGAGATGGGACTGTCCCAGGGGGTTGTCTTCGAACGGAGGGTGTTCCATTCGCTCTTCGCTACCGAGGACCAAAAGGAGGGCATGGCCGCCTTCAGCGAGAAGCGCCAACCGGACTTCAAACACCGGTAATTCGCGCGTGTTTTCGGGTGTGTCGGGGATAGACTCGGTGCACTTACCTATGGGGAGAGAACATGTCAACGGAGATCGTTCAGGCTAACCACACTGAAGCATCCACCCAGCCGATCAACCGGCAGGCCCTCGTGGCCGCCGCGATGGCCGTACTTGCCCTCGTCGGGCTGTTTTTCGCGGGCATGGCAGTCATCGCGGTATTCGTCGTTGGGGCAGGCCATGTGGCCTTGAACCAAATTCAGCAGCGCGGCGAACGGGGACGGGGCTTTGCCATTGCCGCCTTGGTGGTGGGCTACGGCATTGGCGTCCTGTCCTTGGGCTCGGCGTTGATCTTCGCGTTCACCTCCGCAGGCTGATCCTCGCTTCGGCAGGTAAATGGGGCGTAGCTCACGGTCCTTCCCTCGTCACGTTCCGACTGCTCGCGTGTCCTATCTATGGACACACGAACAGGCGACAATGAGGGAAACCATGACTTGGCAATTTTGCGACAACGATCACTGCCCCGAGAGCTGGCATTGGACCACCCTTGCAGGAATTCCGGAGTCCTGCGGTGGCTCCGACGAACAGGAGAACCCCACTGGGGTTGTCCGCTCCTACTTCGCGGCGTAGGCTCCTGCGGGCCACCACCCGCATTCGAGGAGTGAGTCATGGGACAGCTGATCGTGCAGGATTTTGTGACCGCAGACGGTTTCGCCGCCGACACCAACAACGAGTTCAAGGCCTACGAGTTATTGGAGGGCGGAACGGCCGAGTTTGACCGGGCCCAACTCGAATGGCTTGGCAGCGTGGAAGCCATGGTTCTGGGTGCCAACACGTACAGATACTTCGTGGAGTTCTGGCCGACGCCCGCGTCGGAGGGCGAGATCATCGCACCAGCCTTGAATGGCTTGCGCCGCCACGTGTTTTCGCGCCAACTGAAGGAAGCCCCTTGGGGCGACTTCCCGCCGTCGAACGTTGAATCCGGCGACGCGATCGAGGCGATCCGCCGGATCAAGCGCGAGTCCGACAAGGACATTGTGCTGTGGGGCAGTCTGTCCCTCGGTGAGACGTTCTTCGCGGCAGGCGAGGTTGACGCGGTCCGGTTGGTGGTCATGCCGGTAGGCCAAGGCGCCGGCAGGGGCGTGTTCCCCGCCGGACACGACCCCGCCCTTCTGAAACTCGTGGACGTGAACAGCTACGACCAAGGCTTGGTGGAGCTCAGTTACACCGTCCGGAAGCAGGGCTAGCTAATGGCGGCGGGGATCAGGGCTGCGTCGAAGAACGCCCGCTCCAGCTGCACTGCCTCCGCGAAGACCGCAGCAACGCGCTGCCGCTCCTGAGGCAGTGAAGGCTCGACGGCGTCGAACTCGTCGCGCAGCCACGTCACCCACGCGTTGTACTCGGGGTTGTTGTGGAGACGGATCCACTCGGCGTGCTTTGCTTCGGCCGGCCACTGGGTGGGCTCTCCGGCACGGGCAGCCCACTCTCCGTACAGCCACTCAGCAACCAGCAGAACGGCGAGGACCTCCGGGTAGGAACGGGAAGCGAGGGCGCTCCGCATGAGGGCGTCGAAGTCCTGGGTGGCCGTTCCGAGAGCGGGCGCAGTCCTCTCTGCTTCCGGAACGTCCAGTTCATTGAAGCAATCCTGGAAGTACGTGTTCTCGTCCGATGCGAAGGCCCCGAGGACGCCAGCAAACACAAGCCGGGACGGCAGCGAAGGTGCCGAGGCTACGGCTTGGCCCAGGAGGGCTGTGAAGGCATCGCAGAACTGGTAATCCTGCACAAGGTAGTGGCGCAGCTGCTCATCGGGGAGGGTCCCGTCCAGCAGGTGGTCCACGAATGCATGGTTGACGGCGGCGTCCCAATCCCCGGCGGACTGGTTCCTGAGTTCTTCGGCAAAGCCCACGGTGTTTCCTCCTGAAGTGTCAGCATCGGAGCCTAGTAGCCTACCCGCTCCGTGGCGGCGAGGATTACGCTATGGTGCCGCTCCCGGGGCCGGCGTAGGCTCTGGCCATGACGAACGAGGGCGCATCCAAGACGATCGTGGTTGGCTATGACGGGTCCGAAGAATCACACCGCGCCGTTCAGTGGGCCGCCAAACATGCGATCCTGCGGGACTGTTCCCTCCACGTGGTGCACTGCTCCTTGTGGGTCCTGCTGTCCCACAACAGGGGACCCGTTCCGGGGGTTGCCGATAGCGGTCTGGAAAGGGCGGCCCAGAAAGTCCTGGAAGAAGGTGTTGCCCTCGCCAAGGAGACCGTCCCCGAACTGGACGTCCACACCACCTTGTTGCATGGGATGCCCCGCGATCACCTGGCCCACGTTTCGGCCGGTGCTGCGATGTTGGTGCTCGGAAGCCGGGGACTTGGCGGGTTCATGGGTTTGCTGGTGGGATCCGTCAGCCTGGAGTTGGCCGCGACGGCAGAATGTCCTGTGGCCGTGATCCGTGCTGACGACAACCCTGAAAGCTTTGTGTTGCTTGCCGTGGATGACTCGGGATCACCGGCAGCACTTGAGGATGCCTGCCATTTCGCTGAAGCAACAGGCGCTGATCTCAAGATCGTGCATGTGCTCCACGAACCTGCCGGGTACCGGCGGTTGCGTGATCCCGTAGAAGACTATCCCGAAGCCGAAGCCCTCCTGGATTCCGTCATGAGCCGCGCCCGCCACAAAGCACCTGGGATCACGGTGGACGGAGAATTGCTGGTGGATGCTTCCTTCTCCCGGGCTGTGGTCAAAGCCTCACAAGGGGCACGTCTTACAGTGGTGGGGACCAAAGGGCACGGGGTCATCAAGGGCACCATCGGTTCCACGGCGCACGCTGTCCTGCACCATGCCCACAGTCCCGTACTGGTGTCCCGACGAAAGGCCGAGCCTGCATAAGCCGGTGGAGGCCCTCTCAGGGACTCCCTCCCGCCGTGGCCCGGAACTAGTGTGAAGATATGGACAATCGGGCAGAAGTACGCGAATTCCTGATCTCCCGGCGCGCCCAGGTGTCACCCGAGCAGGTGGGGCTGCCGGCCGGTTCGAATCGACGGGTCAGAGGACTGCGTCGCAGTGAGGTGGCCACCCTTGCGGGGCTGAGCGTGGAGTATTACACGCGTTTGGAGCGCGGCGCCATCAGCGGAGCCTCCCCACAAGTTCTTGAGAGCCTCGCGAGGGCGTTGAACCTCGATGATGCCGAGCGGGCCCACCTCTTCGATCTCGCTCACGCTGCCAGTCCGGTAGCGCGGCCGCCGAGGCGACGGAACTCGAAGACCTATGTGCCGCATCAGAGCCTGCAATGGGCGCTTGATGCGGTGACGGCCGGACCCGCATTCGTCCGCAACGGCCGGATGGACCTGCTGGCGGTAAATCCGTTGGCCCGGGCGTTCTACAAGGATTGTTACGACATGCCGGGCCAGGCACCGAACATCGCGCGGTTCACGTTCCTGGATGACCGTGCCCACGAGTTCTACCCGGACTGGGATGCCTTCGCGGAGGTGACCGTTTCCATCCTGCGCACGGAGGCTGGGCGGGACCCGCACAACAAAGAGCTTCACGATCTCATTGGCGAACTCAGCACCCGCAACGAGGAATTCCGCACCCGCTGGGGCGCCCACAACGTCCGCCATCACGGCACTGGATTCAAGACGTTCAACCATCCGATCGTGGGCGAGATGACGCTCGCCTTCGAGGGCCTGGAGATGGCCGCAGAACCCGGATTGACCCTGACCATCTACGCTGCGGAACCCGGATCGCCGTCGGCCGAGCGTCTGCAGCTGTTGGCATCGTGGGCGGCCAGTGAATACGCCGTCGAGTCCGCTGCCGAAAGGACCCGCGCGGACAGCTGACTGCAGGACGCCTGGCGAGCACCGCCGTTTCAAGTCCATCGTGCTCCCACAGTGTTTCAGAGGAGCGGCATGAGATTCTCACGGATCCAGACCCGCAGTTGGGTCTGAGTGGTGGTGATGATCGAACGTTCCTGCTCGGGCACGAAGCCCTCTCGCAGCCCGGTAGACATCCCCAGCACCGCGTCCGCCGTGGCGGGCGGCATGCCGGCCTGGAGGTACTGCTCGCGCATCTGCTCGTCGGCGATCCGCTCGACACGCACCTCTCGACCCAGCTCGTCCGCGAGGATCTCGGCGACCTCCGTCCATGTCAGGTCTTCGGGGCCGTGGACGGCCTGGACGCGGCGTCCGCTCCACTCGTGATTCAACAAGCTGAGAGCGGCCACCTCGGCGATGTCCCGCGGTGCGACCCAGCTCATCGGGGCATCGACGGGTTGAACGGTCTGGAGCAGCCCGGTCTTCACTGACTCCGCCTCGAACAGCAGGTTGGTGAAGAAGTAGCCGCACCGCAGGTACATGACGTCCGCGCGGCAGCCGTCGAGGGCAACTTCCGTCTCTGCGAGGCCGTCGATCTCGCCCGCGCCGAGCCGCTTCTCCGCGCCGACGCTGCTCTGGAAGACGACCCGTCCGATCCGGTTCGCCTCAACTGCGGCGACAACGGACTCCGTCGCGCGGCGATAGTCGGCCATCGGGTCGGGGGACTCAGCGGGCGGATCGACCCAGTAGATGGCGTTGACGCCGACGGTGGCCGAAACGACCTGACCCGGCTCGCGCGAGTCCGTCGCCACCAGATCGACGTGCGCGGCGAGGGCCGCGGGGACGTTCTCCGGGTGGCGGGTGAGCAGCATCGGCCTGACGCCGGCCCGGATGAGCATACGCGTCAGATGTCGGCCGACGTTGCCTTGAGGCGTTGTAACGGCGATCTTCATGGAGTTCCCTTCTTCCGCTCGTTCTTCCACGCTATAAGCAGATGCGGCCGCATAGTGGCCGCATCTTGGGCGATCATGGATCCATGGACTCACCCTCGACACGGTCGCTGGAGTTGCTGGCACTTCTCCAGTCGGGGCGGGCGTGGACCGCACACGACCTCGCAGCCCGCCTTCGGGTGAGCGCGCGCACCGTACGCCGGGACGCGATGCGTCTTCGCGGCATGGGTTACGACGTCAGCTCCCGTCCGGGTCCAGGGGCTCTCTACGCACTGCGGCCGAGTATGAAGATTCCACCGCTGCTGCTCAGCGCGGACGAAGTCTCGACGATCATCACGAGCCTCCTGATCCTGGAAGCGTGGCTGCCGGATGATTCCACAGCTGCGACCGCGCGCACGAAGCTCGAACAGGTGCTGCCCGGCGGCCTGCAGCGGCGGGCCGCAGCAGTAGCTCTGTCGACACAGGTTCTACGCGAACCTCCTGCGTCCGTGGACTGGGAGCTTGTCGGCACGATCGCAGACTCCGTCGCAACGGGCGAACGCCTGGGGTTCGACTACACCGACCAACATGGCCGCCATTCGCGCCGCACGGTCGAGCCCTATCGACATCTCCTGCGGCAACAGGACTGGTACCTCGTCGCCTTTGACCTTGACCGTGACGACTGGCGTCTCTTCCGACTGGACCGGATGGAGGCCTCCACAATTTCGCCCGGGCCACATGCTCGTCGCACCTTCCCCTGGAATTCAATTGAGGACTGGCTCACAAGCGACTTCGGCGCGAGCGACGCACAGTAGACCTTCACGCCACACCGCGTTCCTTCCGATCCTTCAGCATCAGCACCGTGAGCGGCAGGAAGTAGAGCGCGGCGACCCCAGTGCCCACCAGCACCGGACCGCTGGCTCCCAGCGCAGATTCCAACGCGAAGCCAGCCATCCAGGAACCCACCGCCGTACCCAGATTGAATGCCGAAGTGCTGAGCGCCGAAGCCAGGGTTGGAGCTTGCCCGGCATATCCCACCGCCTTGCCGATCAATATCGGGTTGGTTGCCATGCCGAAGAGGCCCAGCAGGAAGATCAAGACCACTGTCACCACGGCGTAGTGGGAGAACAGGAAGAGGGCACCGAGAACCAGGAATGTCATTCCTGCTGAGATGAACAGTGCAGGGTATGGGCGGTGGGCCCCGAAGTGGCCGCCCAGGGTGGAACCAATAAAGGCCCCGACGCCGTAGGCCATCAGCACCAACGGCACAGCCGCAGCGGCAAGCCCGGTGTTCTCAGTGAGCAGCGGAGAGATGAAAGTGTACGCAGCCAAGGAAGAGCCGCACACGATCGCGCAGCCTGCCAGGACAAGCCATACCCTCGAATCCCGCATGCTCGCCAGCTCCGCACGGACGGACGGGGTGCGTCCGGAAGCGGGATCCGCGGCAACCAGCCGGTACACGGCCACTGCACCCACCAGTGCCAACGCGGCGAGTATCCAAAACGGCCCCCGCCAACCAATCGCCTGACCGGCAAACGCTCCCAAGGGAACACCCACTACGTTGGCGAGCATTCCGCCGCCCAAAACAACACCCAACGCGCGGGACGCGGAAGCCGCGCCTGCGGCTTTTGCACCCACGACGGCGGCTACCGCCCAGAAAGCGCCAGTCGCCAAGGCCGTGAGGAAACGCGCACCAAGAATGAGGGTGAAATCTGAGGTGAGCGCCACGATGACGTGACCCACGGCGAAGACCACCAGTGCGAGGCTCAGCGTCAGGCGGCGTGGCAGCTTGAGGGTCAGGATGGACATCGTGGGGGTGCCCACGATCATCCCCACCGCGAAGACCGTGATCATGAGGCCCGCGTTGGCGACGGATGTGCCAAGATCTGTAGCGATCTCCGGCAGGATGCCCGCAACAATAAACTCGGTGGTTCCCATCAGGAACACACCCGCTGCGAGAACGTAGGTCACCAAGGGTAAACGCCGGGTCTTGGTGCTGGGGAGAGTTGTGGTCATGACTCCAGAACATCAGGGTTAAGGACTGGAAGGGAGTCCCGCTTAAGGGAGGTTCTCCGAGGGTCTCCTTCAATGAGCGGCCCGCTCAATGGTCTTGGCCTGGGATCACTGAGGTTATTTTGTCGGTGCCTGCTGCCAGAGTTAGTGCATGGAGCGAAGTGGGGAGAGGCTAACGGGCGCAGTAGTGGCGCTCGGGCGCGCTCCCGTCCTGGTGGATTCCGTTCAGGCCGGCGGGGGTACAGCCAGCACCGTTAGCAGTGACCTGATCGAACAGTTGCGGGTCCTGGAGGAGATGAAGTCTGCGATCTCCGCTTTGCAGGCGCGGGTTGCTGTGGCTTTTGATCTTGCCCAGCGCGCCGAGCAAGCCGAGGCAGGCGTCCCTGCGTCCGAGCGTGGACAAGGGGTGGGAGCGCAGGTTGCGTTGGCCCGGCGCGAGTCACCAAACCGTGGGTTCCGCCTCCTGGGCTTGGCGAAAGCCCTTGTCACGGAGATGCCCCGCACCTTGGCGGCCCTGAAATCGGGGCACTTGAATGAATGGCGTGCCACGCTTCTTGTTAAGGAAACGGCCTGCCTGTCTGTCGAGGACCGTTGTGCTGTGGACCAGGAGCTCGCCCCCGACACCGGGACCTTTGACGGCAAGGGCGACAAAGCGATCATTGCTGCCGCGAAAGCTGCCGCATATCGGCGGGATCCGCGGTCGGTAGTCGGGCGTGCCAGCCGTGCTGCCGCCGAACGGAATGTCAGCCTGCGCCCGGTCCCGGACACTATGACGTACCTGACGGCCTTGCTTCCGGTTGCCCAGGGAGTGGCGGTGTACGCCGCGCTGACTCGAGCGGCTGATTCGGCCCGTTCCAGTGGGGATGCACGAGGTCGGGGCCAGCTCATGGCCGACACCTTGACCGAACGCATGACGGGCACCCCGGGCGGGATTTCGGGGATCAACCTGGACCTCGTTATGACTGACCGCACCTTGTTCCAGGGTGACAGCGAACCAGCCCGGCTCAAGGGCTACGGAACCGTCCCGGCTGAATGGGGAAGGGAGATGCTCGGATCGGGGCAGACAGACCATGACCAGGACCTCACCGTTTGGCTTCGCCGGCTCTACACGGCTCCAACTACGGGAGAGCTCCTTGCCACCGATTCCAAGGCCCGGCTCTTCGCTGGTGGGCTCCGGCGCTTCATCGAAACCCGCGACGACACCTGCCGAACGCCGTATTGTGATGCGCCCATCCGGCATATTGACCATGTAGTTCCGTGGCGTTCCGGAGGGAAGACCAGCTTGGCTAACGGCGCCGGCTTATGCGAGGCGTGCAACCACACCAAGGAAAACCCCGGCTGGAGCACCAAAGCCGTGCCCGGCGACGTTCACACCTTGGAAATCAGTACCCCCACCGGACACTCGTACCAATCAAAGGCGCCGCCCATGCCGGGGCACCGCCCCTCCAGAACGTAGGGGCTTCATTGGGGACGAATCCGCTTATTCCTCGGTGAAATCTCCGGCATCCCTGCGGAAGGTGCCCAGTACGCGGATGAGGTGATCGACGTCGTCGGGCCCGAAGCCTGACTGGCCGAAAACCTCGGCGTTGAGTGCCGCCGTCGCCTTCTTGGCGAGGGTGCGGCCTTCTGCGGTGAGCTCAATCAGGGTGGTGCGGCCGTCGGTCGGGTGCGGGGAACGTGCCACCAGGGCGGCTTTTTCCAAGCGGTCGACGGCGTTGGTCACGGAGGTGGGATGTACCTGCAGGAGCGCGCTGGCTTTGTTCATGGGCAGCGCGCCGCTGCGGGCGAAACTCAGGAGTGCCAGCAGTTCGTAGCGTGCAAAGGTCAGCCCGAACGGTTTGAGCACCGTTTCGATGCGGGCCAGCAGGATCTGCTGCGTCCGCATGATCGCGGTGATGGCGGCCATGGGCGCGGCAACGTCGCCCCAGCCATGCCGTTCCCAGTTGCGCTGGGCGTCGGCGATGGGGTCTCGGGGGAGTGGCGTGCCCATGGGCCTCCTTCGGTTGCTTGGTTGGCCTAGTGACCCGGTTGGCTAGTCTTTCAGATTTGGGAACTCTTCCTCGGTGTATTCCACGCCCAAACCAGCGGGCAGCGGCCCCTCGCCGTGCCGGGCGACTTCCGTGCCGCGCAGTTCCACCCGCCGGATCTTGCCGGAGATCGTCTTGGGAAGCTCGCCGAATTCCAGCCGCCGGATGCGTTTGAACGGTGCCAGATGCTCGCGGCAATAACGGAGGATGTCCTCCGCGACCGCCGGTCCGGCTTCATAGCCGGCAGCCAGAACCACAAACGCTTTCGGAACCGACAGCTTCACGGCGTCAGGTGAAGGCACGACGGCGGCCTCCGCCACTGCGGGGTGTTCGATCAGGACGCTTTCGAGTTCGAAAGGAGACAAACGGTAGTCGGAGGACTTGAAGACGTCGTCGTCCCGGCCGACGTACGTAATGACGCCGTCGGAGTCCCGGCTGGCCATGTCTCCCGTGTGATAGTAGCCATCGCGGAAGGCCTCGGCCGTTTTCGCTTCGTCGCCGAAGTAACTCTTCATGAGTCCCACGGGCCGGGGGTCCAAGCGCAAGCAGAGCTCGCCGTCGTCGGCTTCCTGGCCGGTGACGGGGTCCACCAGAACAACGTCGTACCCGGGGAGCGGCCGTCCCATGGAGCCGATCTTCACCGGCTGGGCCGGAGTGTTGGCGATCTGGACGGTGGATTCGGTCTGGCCGAAGCCATCCCGGATGGTGACTCCCCAAGCTTTCTCCACTTGTCCGATGACTTCGGCGTTCAGTGGCTCCCCGGCCGAGACCACCTTGCGCGGCGGGCTGGTGAGCTGCGTGAGGTCAGCTTGGATGAGCATGCGCCACACCGTGGGAGGGGCGCAGAAACTGGTGACGCCTTCGCGGCCCATTTGCTCCATGAGGGCCACGGCGTCAAAGCGCTGGTAGTTGTAAATGAACACCGTGGCCTCAGCGATCCACGGCGTGAAGACGTTGGACCAAGCATGCTTGGCCCAGCCGGGGGAGGCGACGTTCAAGTGGACGTCGCCCGGTTCCAAGCCGATCCAGTACATGGTGGACAGGTGGCCCACAGGATACGAGCTGTGGGTATGCTCCACCAGCTTTGCCCGTGAGGTGGTGCCGGAGGTGAAGTAGAGCAGCAGTGTTTCATCTGCCTTGGTGGGGGCGTCGGGCGTAAAGTCCGTGCCGGCGTCGTACGCATCTGCGTACTGTTTGGCGTCCGCGTCGTTTTTCCCTGAGCCGACCTCGATCAGGGTGTAATCGCCCTCGACGTCGGCGAACTTGCCGATGTTGGCACTTCCGACCGCCACCCAGGCCGCCCCGCCGCGTTCAACGCGGTCCTGGAGATCGCGGGCACCCATGAGGGTGGTGGTGGGGATCATGACGATGCCCAGTTTGATGCCCGCGAGTATGAGTTCCCACAGTTCAACCTGATTGCCGAGCATGATGATCATGTGGTCGCCTCGCTGGACGCCCTGGCTCCGCAGCCAGTTGGCTACCTGGGATGAGCGTTCCGCGAGGTCTTTGTAGCTGCGGCGGGTGGAACTCCCGTCCTGTTCCACGATGACCAACGCGGGCTTGCTGCCCCTGGCCGGGTCCGCCGCGATCTGATCGAACCAATCCAAGGCGAAGTTGAACTCCTCAAACCGCGGCCATTCGAATTCGGCGTGCGCCGCCTTGTAGTCCTCACGCAGTTCCAACAGCCGGTCGCGGGCCGCACGGAAGTCTTCTGTGACTGTCATAGTCCGCCTTTCGCCTTCGGGCTGCCCTGCACCTTTGCCGGACATGCCGCCTAGTGATCCACATCACCTTGCAATATACTAGGACATCCAAGGGTTTGGAAGAGCCCGTGCGGGACATGACGAAGGGGTCTAATGCTCGACGACAAAGCTGCCGGCACCGTTACCAGCGGTGCGGCACCAGAACGCGTCCTCCCTCCTTATCCGGAGGCGGACCTGATGCACGTAGTGGACCTTCTCCCGGCCGGAGAGCGCTTGCGGTACCTGGAGATCAGGGAGTTCCTGCAAACCCGCATTCGTTCGGCCAGCATTGAGTACTGGAACCGGGAGGAGTTCCCGTTCGGGCTGCTGGCCGACATGGCCAAGTTCGGCCTGGGCGGGCTGCAAACGGATGGCTCCTCCAAGCTCTTCAAGGGCCTCATGTACACCGAGGTGGCCCGGGCGGATGTGTCACTCTCGGCGCTGGTGGGCATCCACAATGAACTCATCGTGGGCATGATTGACGAACTCGGATCCCCTGAGCAGAAGCGCAAGTGGCTGCCTGGGCTGGAAGCTTTCACCCAGCTCGGCGCCTTCGCCCTCACCGAACCGGACCACGGCTCGGACATCGCCGGAGGACTTTCGACGACGGCGCGGCGCGACGGCGGCGAATGGGTCATCAGCGGTGCCAAGCGCTGGATCGGTGCAGGCACGATTGCCGACTTCGCATTGGTGTGGGCCCGGGACGAATCCGACGGCCACATCAAGGGCTTCATTGTGGAGACAGATCGCCCCGGTTACTCGGCCACCAAGATCTCCAACAAGATCGGTCTGCGCATCATGCAGAATGCCGACATCGTGTTGGACGAGGTGCGTATTCCTCTGGAGAACCTCCTTCCGGGTGCCACCGAGTTCTCGCGGGCCAACGATCTCCTGCGCGATTCCCGGGCGTGGGTGGGGTGGCAGGCCGCCGGGATTCAATTGGCAGCTTTTGATATTGCCCGTTCTTACGCCTTGGAACGCACGCAGTTCGGTAAGGAGTTGGCCCGCTTCCAACTGGTGCAGCAACAGCTTGCCGACATCCTGGGCAACGCCAACGCGTCCTTGTCCATGATGGTTGAGCTCGCCCGGATCCAGCAGGCCGGGAAACTCCAGATGGTGCAAGCGGCCATGTGCAAAGCCACCACCACCCGGCTGGCCCGTTCCTCCGTTGCGATGGGTCGTTCCTTGCTGGGCGGGAACGGAATCACCACGGACTATGAGATGGCCAAGCTCTTTGGCGACGCCGAAATCCTGTACACCTACGAGGGCAGTTACGAGATCAACTCCATGATCGTGGCCCGCGCGGTGACAGGGAAATCGGCGTTCGTCTAAGTAGCGGGCTAGGAGTTCTGGGTTACCACTTGGGGAGAGTCCTCGGGAGTGACCAAGGCGGCGTGCTCGGCCAGGACTCCGGTCTTGTGCCTGATGCGGAGACGGTAGAGCAGCGTTCCGCCAATGATGACCGTGCCAACGAAGATCACGCCACCCCATTGCAGGTACCATTCGAACGGCGGCACCGAGTTGTAAATCTCCGGCCGCGGCCACACAAGGTTCAGCGTCATGGCCCCGCCCCACAGCACGGCCAGGATGTTCACGGGCAGCCCCCATTTGCCGAGGCTGAATCCCGGTTCCGATCCGTCGTCCTTCAAGGGCCACTTCTTCAAGAACCGGCGACGCAGCATAGGCACCGTCACCAGCAGGTAGGACAGGTAGATCAGGACGATGCTGATGCTGGAGAGGATGGTGAAGATGGCCGGCTGGGAGATGTTGACGATCAGCGGGATGACGGCAACGATGCCGATGACGATGGCGGCAACGGTTGGCGTTTTCCGGGTGGGGTGTACTTTGCTGAGCTGACGGCTGAAGGGAAGGTTGTTGTCCCGGGCCATGGCGAACATCATCCGGATGGCTGCTGCATGGACGGCGAGGGTACAGACCACCACGGCTACCACGATGCACGCCAGGAAGGCCTTGCCGAAGGGGCCGCCCAGTACTGAAAGAACGATGTATTGCAGCCCGCCATCAGCGGCTCCGAGCTTGGGATCCGAGAGATCGGGCGCGGCCAGGATTCCGCCGAGGAGGAGCAAACCTCCCAGGAGGAAGGAAGCCGCGACAGCGCGTAGGATCGCCCTGGGCGCCGTCTTCTTGGGGTCTTTGGTTTCTTCGCCCAAGGAGCTGGCGGTGTCAAAGCCGTACATGACGTACCCCGAAGCCATGGCAGCAATGAGGAACACTCCGAAGAAGCCCAAGGGATGTTCTTCACCGAATCCGGCGGTATCCAGGAGGACTTCCGGCCCCCGCACGGAGTGCCAGAGAAGCGCCGCAATGAGCAGGACGGCCGCAACCAGTTCCACGAACACGCCAACGCTGTTGATCATGGTCATGAGTTTCACGCCAAACGCGTTGATGAGTGTGGAAATGCCGATCATGATGCTGGCCAGGATGACCCCGTTGACGGCGAAGTCGTAAGGACCTGTTCCGTCGCCCACCAACTGGAAGCCGCTCCAGATTTGGGGGAGGGTGATTTGGAGGGCCAAGGCAACGGACCCCAGAGCCATGATGGAGGAGAGCAGCAGCAACCAGCCCGCCAACCAGGCCCACGTTCCGGTGGAAAGCCTCTTGGCCCAGTTGTACACCGACCCGGCCACCGGATAACGCCCGGCCAACTCCGCAAAACACAAGGCGACCATCAGCTGGCCGACGAAGACGATGGGCCACGACCAGGCGTAGGCGGGTCCCGCCGTCGAGAATCCGAAGTAAAACAGTTGAAAAACGCCGGTGAGAATGGAGATGTAGCTGACGCCGGCGGCGAAGCTGGCGAACTTACCGATGCTGCGGTCCAGGGTTTGGGCATAGCCAAACTCGTCCATGCCGCTTGCATCGCTCTTGCAGGGTCCTAATTTGCTGGGTTCTGACATGCGAACTCCTAGTTCAGACGTGCACGAATGGTGATAACCTGCGGCCGCCGTTGGTCGCAGTCGAAATCAAAGGCCGGGCACCACGCTGTGCCTCCGGCTGTTTCCCCCATTGTTTGTTGCGTGGGTCTAAAAGCAGGGTGCCTGTTCAGGCGACAGACAAGCTGAAGCCGGCTTCCGCCGTCGTGGATTCCTCCGTTCGGCTGTTGATGAGATCGGCCTTGATGAAATCGGCGCAGCGCTCGCCGATCATCATCACGGTGATATTCGGGTTGACGGTGACGTGTTCCGGCATGACGGAGGCGTCCGCCACGCGCAATCCGGTAACGCCCTTGACCCGCAGTTCGGGATCCAGGGGCGACATGTCGTCGTTCACCGGTCCCATGCGGACGGTGCCGACCGGGTGGTACACGGTGTTGTGAGTTTTGCGGATGTAATCCTGCAACTCTTCGTCGCTCTGTGCCTCGATGCCGGGGGAGAGCTCCCGTCCGGTCCACTCAGCCATGGCCGGCTGTGCAGCGATTTCCCGGGCCTTGCGGATACCGGCCACCATGACGCGCATGTCGTGGCCGTCGGGATCGGTGAAGTAGCGGGGGTCCACCATGGGCTTGTCCCGGAAGTCCCGGCTGCGCAGCCGAACCGTCCCGCGGGAACGCGCGTGGGTGACGTTCGGAGTCAGGCTGAAGCCGTTCTCCGTGGTGGGGTAGCCGTAGCGCAGGGTGTTCATGTCGAACGGGACGGAACCGTAGTGCATCATCAGGTCCGGGCGGTCCAGACCCTCTTCGGTGGGAGTGAAGATGCCGATCTCCCACCACTGGGTGGAAGTCTGAACCATGGGCTGCTTGGCCTCGAACTGCACCACGCCTTCCGGGTGGTCCTGCAGGTGCTCGCCGACGCCTGGGGAATCCACCAGGACCTCGATGCCATGCGCGGCCAAGTGTTCGGCTGGTCCGATCCCGGAAAGCATGAGCAGCTTGGGCGAGTCGATGGCGCCGGTGGACAGGATGACCTCGCGATGCGCGTTCAGCCTGAGCGTGCGGCCGAAAGCCGAGTCGACGACGTCGACGCCGGTGCAGCGCTTGTCCGCGTCGAACACCAGCTGGCGGGCACGCAAGCCGGTCAGCAGCGTGAAGTTTTCACGGTCCATGATGGGGTGGATGTAGGACACCGAGCTGGAGGAACGCGTCCCGTCCGAGCGGCGGTTGATCTGGAAGAAGTTGGCGCCGTTGATCACGGTGGTGCCGTCATTGAACTTTGCGCGGGGGATGCCGGTCTGCTCACAGGCATTAAGGAGCGCGACGCCGGCGGGATCGTTCGGAGGAACGTTCATCAAGTGCACCGGACCGTCGTGGCCGTGGTGTGGAGCTTCCGGTCCAGCGTCCTCGTTGCTTTCCAGGCGCTGGTACAAAGGCCAGGCGGCAGCAGCGTTCCAGCCGGTGGCACCATACTTTGACTCCCACTCATCCAGGTCCTCGCGGGGAGCCCAGAAAGCAATGCAGGAGTTGTGGCTGGAGCAGCCGCCCATGACCTTGGCACGGGCATGGCGCATGAAGGAGTTGCCGTTTTCCTGCGGCTCCACCGGGTAGTCCCAGTCGTAGCCGGATTCCAGCAGCTCCATCCAGCGATCCAGTTGCAGGATCTCCGGCAGGTTGCGGTCATCCGGGCCCGCTTCCACCAAGGCCACGGTGACGGCAGGGTCCTCGCTCAGCCGGGCGGCGACGGCAGCTCCGGCAGATCCTGCGCCAATGACGACGTAATCGAACCCGCGCTCGCTGAGGTTCTCAATGGTGTCAACGTGCATCTATTTCTCCTTGCCGTGGTCTGCGAACCAGCCGGTCACCTGGGGCTGGTGTTCTGGTAGATGTGCTTGGCTTCCTGGTACTCACCCAGCCCGGTGGGGCCGAGTTCACGGCCGACGCCGGACTGGCCGAAGCCGCCCCACTCGGCCTGAGGAAGGTAGGGGTGGTAGTCGTTGATCCAGACCGTGCCGTGCCGCAAACGGCCCGCTACCCGCTGGGCCTTGCCGGCATCCTGGGTCCAGACGGCGCCCGCCAGCCCGTAGATGGTGTCGTTGGCGGTGGCCACGGCTTCGTCCTCCGTGCGGAAAGTTTCCACTGTTACTACCGGGCCAAAGGCCTCGTCGATAACAACCGACATTCCTCTTTTGACGCGGTCCAGGACGGTGGGCTGGTAGTAGAAACCGGCGTCGAACGCTTCGCCTTCAGGGGCCGCGCCGCCGCACCGCAGCCGCGCGCCTTCGGCAACACCGCGCTGAACGTAAGCATCCACCTTCTCCCGGTGTGCCGCGGAAATCAGCGGTCCGGTTTCGGCAGACTCATCGAACGGGCCGCCGAGGCGGATGCCCTTGGCCTTGCGGACCAGTTCATCGACGAAACGCTCGGCGATGGATTCCTCCACCACCAGCCGCGCCCCGGCGGAGCAGACCTGGCCTGAGTGCACAAAGGCGCCGTTCAGCGCATTGTCGACGGCGGCGTCGAAGTCAGCGTCAGCGAACACGACGTTGGGGTTCTTGCCGCCGAGTTCCAACGCGACCTTCTTTACGGTGCCGGCTGCGGCCGCGGCAATGCGCTTGCCGGTTTCCAAGCCGCCGGTGAAGGAAACGAGGTCAATGTCGGGGTGCTCCGAAAGCGGTGCGCCCGCTTTTACTCCGGGGCCGGTCACCAGGTTGGCGACGCCGTCCGGCAGGCCCAGGTCCTGCAGCAACTGCATGGTGAGGATTGCGGTGGAGGGGGTCAGCTCGGCGGGCTTCAGGACGAAGGTACAGCCGGCGGCCAGTGCGGGCGCGATCTTCCACGCAGCCTGCAGCAGCGGGTAGTTCCACGGCGTGATCAGACCGCAGACTCCGACGGGTTCGTAGACGATTTTGCTGACGACGGCGGGGTCCCCGGCGTCGACCACCCGGCCCGCCGACTGCCCGGCGAGGCGTCCGAAATATTCGAAGCAGGCCGCGATGTCATCGATGTCGATGCGGCTTTCGATGATCCGCTTGCCGGTGTCCAGGGATTCTGCGCGGGCGAACTTCTCCCGGCGTTCGCGAAGTTCCGCGGCGACCTTAAGCAGGAACGCGCCGCGCTCGGGAGCGGGGACGTTCGCCCAAACGCCGGAATCGAAGGCCTTGCGGGCTGCGGAAATGGCGCGCTCGGCATCTTCACGGTCGGCTTCGGACACCGTGGCGACCAGTTCGCCGTCGGCCGGGTTGTGGATCTCGCGCACCGCGCCGGACGCTGCCGGCTCCCACCGGCCGTTGATGAAAAGGGTGGAGGCGGAATCGGAAAATGTGGCTTGGGTCATACGAAGCAGGCTAGTGCATCTTGAACATCTGTTCAAGGAAAATTATGAACAGATGTTCAAAAAGATCTAGCGTGCGTTAATGCTGATGTTGTCGTGAATCTCGGGAAGGGTGGACTTGAGGGTCTCGAGAGTGGGGCAGAGCGCTTCGACCTTGAGGGTGACGGCCGGCTTGCTGAAGGTCCGAACCGCGGTATAGCCGTAGGAGTCTCCCGAAGTGTAGGTCAGCGACAGCATGTCCACACCACGATTGCCCGCGATGCCGTAGCCCAAGGTCGCGTCCTTGACGTTTGAGGCGAGGTCCGTCTTGCCCGGGATGAGGATGGCGAGGACCTTCAAGGTTGATGCCCTGTCGTCGCCGGGCACCAGTTCGGAGGGTTGGTTGCGCACCTGGAGCGTTCGGACCTTGCATTGCGTCTTGTCGGAGGTAAAGGTCATCATCCCGTCTGTCGCCATGCGGCTGTAGTCGGCCTGCCACCCAGCGTTGGGATTCGTCAGAGAGCTGGCAATATCAGGAGTGTGTCCACCGTTTTCGTCCCCCATGATCCTGTTGCCATTGGCCCAGGAAAGATCTTCCGTGGCCGCATCGAGCCTTCCGCCGGCGCTGCCGTTGCCAGCTTCCGCCTCCGCCGTGGGTGAGGCGGCGCTTTGGCTTTGGCTCTGGCCTTGGCTCTGCGATGGGGTGGAGGAGCTGTCGTTGGCGGCCGGGGCGCCGATGCTGCAGCCTCCCAGTGTCGCGATGGCAAGAGTGGACACGAGCAGCGCAAAGAGCGGCGTGCGGCAGGGGTTTGGGGTGTTCATGAGGATCCTTTGATGTGTGTGGCCTGAAGCTCGCCGGTCCGGATATATCTATCGACTGGATTAATCTACCAGTTGAGGATGCTTAGACCCATCCCTGCCCCCTGCCGCTACGAACCACTGACATGAAAAAGCTCGGACTCCGGACCAAAGGCCCCGAAACCATGGCAGCGCTGGCAGGCGTGGTGTCGGCCGCCGTCGTGCTTGCCGTCGCCGAGCTGATCGGCGCCTTCTTCACTGCCAGGGCCACCCCGGTGTTTGCCTTGGGATCGACGTTCATCGACTTCACGCCGTCGTGGATGAAGGACTTTGCGATCGCCACGTTCGGCACCAATGACAAGGCTGCGCTGTTCGTGGGCATGGGCCTGACCATCGCCCTGCTGGCCTGCGTCTTGGGCGTTGTGGCTTACAAGAAGTGGGCCCTGGGCGTCCTGGGTGTGCTGCTCATGGGCGTGGTAATAGTGGCCAGCGTCCTGACTCGAGCCGGGGTTGGACCCGCCGACGCCATCCCTTCCATTCTGGGAACCATCTCCGGCCTCATTGTCCTGCGTCGACTCATCGTGCCGCTGTGGGGGTTGAAGGCATGGCCGGAAGCCCCTGCCGACATAGCCGCCGACGCCGATACCCAGGTAGGCGGAGCCGGCACCAGCCGCCGTCGCTTCTTTGCTGCTGCCGGGATTACCGCCGTCGCCGCCGGCATCGCGGCGACCGGTGGGCGGCTCCTGGGTGCCGCACGCAACAATGTTGCGCAGGCCCGGGATGCACTCCGGCTGCCGGCACCTGTCAGGGCCGCGGCTGCCGTTCCGGCTGGCGTCCAGTCCCCGGTTCCGGGAGTCTTCCCCTGGCTGACACCAAACAACGAGTTCTACCGCATTGATACGGCGCTGAGCGTCCCCGAGATCAACGTCAATGATTGGTCACTGCGGGTGCACGGAATGGTTGAGGAAGAGGTCACCCTCACCTTCCAGGACCTGCTCGACGCCGATCTGATCGAATCGCACGTCACCCTCACCTGTGTGTCCAACCCGGTGGGCGGAAAGCTTGCTGGGAACGCCAAATGGCTGGGCCTGCCCATCCGCGAAGTCCTGAAAAGGGCCAAGCCGAAGGACGGCGCGGACATGGTGCTCTCGCGATCCATCGACGGCTTCAGCGCCTCCACTCCGCTGGAGGTCCTGCAGGATGACCGCGATGCCATGCTGGCGATCGGCATGAACGGTGAGCCGCTTCCGGTGGAGCACGGGTACCCCGTGCGCATGGTGGTACCGGGGTTGTACGGGTTCGTCTCAGCCACCAAGTGGGTGGTGGAGTTGGAGGTCACCCGCTTCGCGGACAGCAAGGCCTACTGGACGGAGCGCGGCTGGTCAGAGCGCGGTCCCATCAAAACCATGGCACGAGTGGATGTACCCACGTCCTTTGCGAAGTTCCCGGCAGGGAAGGTCGCCGTGGGCGGCACCGCATGGGCCCAGACCCGGGGAATCACCAAGGTGGAAGTCCAGATTGACGACGGCGATTGGGTGGAAGCAACCCTCTCCGACGAAGCCTCCACCATCACCTGGCGCCAATGGTCTTACGAATGGGATGCCACGCCTGGCATGCACTACGTCAAGGCCCGTGCCACCGACGCCACCGGCGAAACCCAGACCGAAAAGCGCGCCGATCCGGTGCCTGACGGAGCCTCGGGCTGGCCGTCGGTGATGGTGACGGTGGAGTAGTTGTTGGGCCGTGCATAGTCGAATTCCAACGTGACGCCGCTAGGCTGCTAAAGGAGTGGCACCACACAATCCAGAAGCCGTCCTCCGGGGCCCCGCCGGGACTGTGGATCCTAATGGCAACCATCATCGAGAGGACGGAATGACATGAAGTGGTACCGATACGCACATTTCGTCTTGTTCGTCGCTTCCTTCCTCCCGCTTGTGCTCTCTCTATGGCCCTTCTGGCAGGGAATCCTGTTGCCTTTGATCGTCCTGATCCCATTCTCAATCAACGAGGTCGTGATCGACCGGCGAGAGAAGCGGGCCGGGCAAAGCAGGTCAGCCCAGGCCAGACGGCAATCCACGTTGGCGCACGCCTACCGTGACTAGCTGAATAGAAGGACCCTGAACGGATTAAGGGCGGCATCTCGTTTTGCCTAGGCCAAGCGTTCAGCGGCGGACTGCATGACCGGGGCAATGACGCGCCAGTCCTCTGCAGTGCGCGCGGCAGAACGCTCCGTGTACTCCGCCCACTGGGGCGAGTCCGCCCACCGTTCACGCGCAGCCGGTGTCCAAGAGCTGTCCAGTTCTTCCCGAAAACGTCTTCCTCAGAAGACGGACGTCCGGTGAGGGATCCTTTGCCGGAAGGTTTGACCGGCCAATGGTCCGGATAGGCCGCGTCACGAAATTCCAATGCGCAGTTTGTCGAGACGATGCGAGCTGGGCCGTGCCTTTTGAGCTGCTTATGTTTTGTTGCCGGTGAGGGCGAGACTTCCGCCGAGGCCGATCATCATGACGCCACCGCCGGCGCTCATGCGGGCGAGACGTTTCGGGTTTCGGGCGAACCAGGCGCGCGCGGTGCCTGCGGTGATGGCCCAAATGGTGTCGCTGGCGAGGGCGATCGTGAAGAAGATCATTCCGAGGGCCGCCATTTGGAGGGGGATGGCGCCGTGGGCGTAGTCGACGAATTGGGGGAGGACTGCGACGAAGAAGACGATGGTCTTGGGGTTGGTCACGCCGACTATGAATCCTTCGCGTAGGAGCCGGAAAGAGGACGGCGGAGCCTTGGCTGTGGAGGAGGTGTCGGTGTCGTCCTTGCGGTGACGAAAGGCTTGGATGCCGAGATAGACCAGGTAGGCCGCACCGATGAACTTGATGACTGTGAAGACGACCAACGATTCAGCGACGATGGAACCCACGCCGAGGGACACGAGGGCGACGGCGGGGAGCATGCCGAGGGCGTTGCCGAGCACACTTAGGACGCCGCTCTTTCGTCCGAGGGCGAGCGAGCGTCCGATCACGAAGAGCACGCTTGGACCCGGGACGACGATGATTGCGAACGACGCAAGGGCGAAGGCCCAGACGCTGGCTGCGGGTAGCAAGTTGAGCTCCAATCGACGGCAGGATTAAGTAAGCCGAATGTAACGCGTCCGTTGAGCCATCACCTGGTGGAACGCCAGCATGTCTGTGCGCCACGTGACGGTGAGTCGCAATGGACTCCTATCCCCTTAGGCAGAAATACGCCATCCCGAGTACGCCTCGGTAGCCCTCTTCATATGCAGCGCGCTGTTCCTCATATTGCCGACGAACCTGCTCTGCGGCGGGATGGTCGTCATCATGTGCTTCCAGCCAACGGGTAAACCTGTCGCGATACCCGGCCTCGAAGACGTCCCACTCCTGAACGGTTGCCTGGTCGTCGTCCACCACCTCAAAACCAGCGGCGCGGATCTGCTCGCGTAACGCATCTACTGTCAGGAACTCGTCATCACGTCCAGCCAGAGGGGCAGTGGCAGCCGGATGAGGTGTTGCTGACCAGATCGCCTCGCCGTAGACGAGCCGGCCGCCGGGAAGCACCAGGGCTCGAAGGGCACACAGGGCTGCGGCGTAGTCGAGCGGCTGCGCGTCCTCTACCGGCGGCCCCCAAATCTGGCTCGCGCCGATGCAGATGACAGCGTCTGCGAGGCGATGCTGGGCTTCCATCCCAGGCATCGAATCAAACGTCGCTCTATTGAGCAGCCCCCGAGCCATTGCCTGTTGCCTCGCTCGGTCGATGGACACAGAGGCACTGTCCACGCCGCGTCCCCGTGCCTGCGGGGCCGACGTCAAAACCCGAAGTAGTAGTTCACCCCATCCACACCCCATGTCCAGAACCTCAGCCGGCGCCGGGTCGGACAAGAACGCCACAAGGTGTGCAGCGCGTTCTTCGGAGAGCGGGGTAAGCCAGGTCAGGGACTCGTAGAGAGGCGGCAGTTCAAGCGGAGTACTGTCGGTCACTTAATGATGTTCTCACGATTCACAGAAGCAACTGCTTGTCCGTAAGCCTGTGGTGCACTCGGCCGGGCAGGCCAAATATTCGCCGGTTCGTTCGTTTTGACCCAGTAACGAGACATGCGGGGTAAGGGATCCCCACGCGGGCGCTTGGACGCCACATGGACCATCGTCTTTCGGGCACCGCTATGCACCGCGGACGTAGTCCTCTGTATCCACTCGACGCTGTAGAGACTCTGTTGGCTGAGCTGTCTGCGGTGCGTGCTCGTGGCTATTGGACGTGGTGAACGTAGAGGTCGCGGAGCAGCGCGATCTCGGCTCCGTGGTGCAGGATCTCCTGGTTCTCCCACCATACGATCGTCGGAAAGGTCTCCTCGGCATCGCTGCCGTACGGGTAGCTGCTGAGCCCGATCCGGTCATAGTCGGACTCATCGACACTTAGTAGTACCTGGCGCCAGTCGGCTGCAGCGTGACGGAACCTTTCGATGGCGCCGGCAGCATCTGGTCGTGATTCGTACATCGCTCTATCGAACGTTCGGTCGCCCCCGAGATAGTTGGTTCGGCCCAACAGCGTCTCGGAGATGTGGTCAAGCCGCCAGGCGATCGTCGTTACGGGCGGAGGCCACGGACTTTCGGGGGCGCCGTCTCGCCCCCACTCACCCGCGCCGATGAGCTTGATGGCGCCCGGTCCGGGCCCATCGGCGCGCCTCCGCACCGACCAGCATGCGTCGACCGGTTCCCAGAGGTACTCGGCGTCCGTCAGTACCGGTACGTCGACGTCGCTGCCATCACCCGAGTTGCTGGTAGGCCCGGCGAGGCGAGTGAGGAGTCGTTCCGTCGCCCAGTCGTACTGCTCAAGCAGGGGCTCAAGTCGCTCATTGGTCATCATGGCATAGAGCCTAGCCTCCGGGAGAGGCCGTTTTCTCCGGCTAAGCGCTCGAAATCAAGATACGCAGTGGCCGGACATTTCGCCCATCGGCCAAGTTAAAGGGATCCTTCGACGAGGCGAAGAGGCAATTCCGCAAGGCTATGGATGGTCCCCTTCCGCATTGGGCCCTTGCGGTTAAGATGGAGGGTTTTTAGCCCCGCGTTCCGGGCTCCTTCGATATCGACCCGGTAGTTATCTCCGACATAAAGGGTCTCGGTCGGCGAAACGTTCATGCTTCTGCAGGGCTGTAAGAACGCCTCTTGTGCCGGTTTGGCGTGGTTCGTAAGTTCGGAGCTGAATACCCGGTCCAGGAGAGGTGCAAGCCCTATTCTCTTGACTTTGGACGTTTGCTGGTCGTGGTTCCCGTTAGTTATGACGCCCACTGGCATGCCGATGACTCGGAGGCTCTTCAATGCCGGCGCCGCGTCTGGAAAGGCGATCCAGGCGTTCTCGTAGTTCTCAAGATAGGTGGTGAATAGCTCATCGATTCGGGTGTCCGTTTGGGGACTAAGAGTCCGGCTAACGGGAGGAACTGGCGGAGTCGCTCACGGCGTTGTTCCTGGAAAGTGAGTTCCTTTGCGAGGAACCGGTTGTAATTGACTTCCTCGATGTGAAACCAGCAACGAGTCAGTTCGTCGGAAGGCTCTGTTCCAAGGTGTTGAAGGAAAGCGTCCACGCCGGCACGGGCGGATGACGGATGATCGAACAGAGTGTTGTCCAGATCGAAGAGCACGGCTCGAATTTGCACCCGCCCAGCGTAGCCCGTTGTTCTTCAGTGCTTGTGACCGAAAGCTGGAGCACTCACGCCGCAGTTGATCCTCCACGGATTGATTCAACGTCCAGAGAAGGACCCTCTTACGGACACCGGCCTGCCATCGAGCGCTCCGGTTTCAAGGAAGTGGGACTCTCAATTAGTCACCAAACAGTTCGATAAGGTATATCCATGGCTACTACAAACAAGTCACTGCTGATTCGTCAGAGCCGCATGCAGAAAGCACTGGGTTTGATGTTCTGCATGTCGATGGTGGGCTTGTTGGCTTCGATCTTCCTGACCGGTCGCAACCCGCTCTTCCCGGGGATGTCGGGTCCACTCCTGGTGCTGTTCTTCTTCCTGGCAGCAGCAGGCAGCGTTATCGGACTGGCAATCATTAGGTCCCGACGAGGTGCCACGGAAATCGCAGATAAGGGATAGCTCCGAAAGGCTCCCTCACTGTGCGCGGGTTAGCGTCGCCGTAAACGAGTTAAGTCGCCTGGCTAATGGTCACCGCGTGACATGTCCACGAACAGGCGTGGCAAGGACGAACCCCGCGCCCACGATGATCCCGGTGCACGCCCACCCATTCTCCGGCCCGGTCCTCGTCGATGGTCTCGATCAGGGTGCAGGCTGGCTGGACTGGTGCGGAGAGATCCGTATCGCTGACGCCGTCTCGTCGGCGCCGAGCCGCGAATACCAGCCAAGGTCTTCAGGATGCAGGTGGACGGGGCCGCCATCCAGCTGCCATCGAGCAAGTGTCTCTCCAAGCTGCGCGAGCCGTGAAGCATCGGGCATGTTCATCTCTGCCTCCTCATCGGGTTCGTACCCCTTGATCGAGTCCCGACAGGAAGACGACGACGGCGGTGCTGCCGCCGTCGTCGTCTCCTAAATCCCGTCACTAACGTCAGTTAGCTCCGCCGCTGATGATCAGCCGATCAGGGCAGTGGCAGCTGAGTAGCGGGCCAGTGCGGTGTACGCAGTTTTGGTGCCTGTCACGCGAACTTTGATGGCACTTCCCTTGTCCGCGGCGACCAGTTTGTACGTCTGGGCGGTGGCGCCCGAAATGGCGGTGCTTCCGCGGAACCACTGGTAGGTCAACGTCACCGGAGCCGGCCCCCACACGCCGGGGGTCGCGGTGAGCGTGCTGCCTACCGTTGCGGTGCCCGCGACAGTGGGAGTGGGCCCGGTCAGCGTGCCCGCCGCCACGGCAGCAGTCGCTACGGAAGTCTTGGCCGCCGTCGTGAATCCGGTCTTTGAGCCCGTGACCCGAACGGTCATGGTCTTGCCCAGATCAGCGGCAGCCAATGAGTAGGTAGCTGAAGTAGCACCCGTCACCGCAACGCCACTCCGGAACCACTGATATGCCAACGTCACAGGGGCAGGACCCCACGCGCCTGGCACAGCCGTGAGGACCGAACCAACCTTCACCGTCCCGGACACCGTCGGCACCGGCGCGGTCAACGTGCCCACCGCCACGGCGGCAGTGGCTGCGGAGGTTTTCGCCGCCGTCGTAAATCCGGCCTTCGTGCCTGTGACCTGAACGGTCATGGTTTTACCCAGGTCGGCGGCTGCCAACGTGTAGGCAGCTGAGGTGGCCCCGGTGATCGCGACGCCACTCCGGAACCACTGGTACGCCAGCGTTACGGGAGCTGGTCCCCATGCCCCGGGAACCGCCGTGAGCACAGAACCAACTTTCGCTGTCCCGGTCACCGTCGGCACCGGCGCGGTCAACGTTCCCACCGCTACGGCCGCAGTTGCAGCGGAAGTCTTCGCCGCCGTCATGAACCCGGCCTTGGTGCCCGTGACCTGAACGGTCATGGTCTTACCCAGATCGGCGGCTGCCAGCGAGTAGGTAGCTGACGTAGCCCCGGTGATCGCGACGCCGCTCCGGAACCACTGGTAGGTCAACGTCACGGGGGAAGGTCCCCACGTCCCGGGAGCTGCCGTCAACACCGAACCAACCTTGGCTGTCCCCGATACCGTGGGTACCGGTGCCGTCAACGTGCCCGCCGCGACGGCTGCAGTTGCAGCGGAAGTCTTCGCCGCCGTCGTAAACCCCGCCTTGGTGCCCGTGACCCGAACGGTCATGGTCTTACCTAGATCCGCGGCAGCCAGCGAGTAGGTAGCTGCCGTGGCACCTGTGATCGCGACGCCGCTCCGGAACCACTGGTAAGCCAACGTCACAGGGGCAGGGCCCCATGCACCGGGAATCGCCGTGAGGACCGAGCCGACTTTCGCCGTTCCCGTCACCGTGGGAACCGGCGCGGTCAACGTGCCCGCCGCAACTGTGACAGAGGCCTGGCCGTAGTAGGGCTGGAGCGGCCAGTCGTGGACGCTGAGTCGTACGGTGACTTTTTTGCCGGCGTCGGAGGTTTGCAGAAGGAACGCGGGCCCGTTTGTCCTGTAGTCCTGGACACCGTTGACGAACCAGTCGTAATAGGGGCCAAAATCAGGGGCGGGGGTCAAAGTGCCGTGGTCAACGGTCAGGGTGTTCCCGGCGCTGGGCGTGCCCAGCAGGGTGAAGGGCTTGGACGACGTGACAGCCTCGGCACCGGATTTGCCGCCGTGAACCGAGGTGGTGTGCGGGGCATATCCGGTCTTGGTCCCGGTGACCTTTGCCCAGATGTCGTACCCGGCATCAGCGGCGGTGGGGGTGTAGACAGTGGTGGTGGCGCCGGGAATGTCCTGGAGGGCCGCGTTGTCCTTGGAACGCTGCCACTGGTAGGCGAGGGTCACCGGAGACGGTCCCCAAACGCCGGGATCGACGGTCAGTTTCTGTCCTGCCTGGGCAGAACCGTAAACGTACGGCCGGTCAGGTGTCAGCGACAGCCCTGCAACGTCCAGCTGCATGGTCAGCTTTACCCGCTGGCCGGCAGCAGTTGCTGTCAAAACGGTTGCCGTGTCCTTGGTGGCCGTGTTGTCGTAGCACTCGGCCTTGTACCGCTTGTCGCGTGGCGTGCCTTCATAGACAGTGTCCGAGACGCAGAGCTTGTATTTCTTGCCCACTGTCATTCGCCAGTAGATCTTTCCTTGCACATTCGAAGTGAGCGGGCCCATCTGGGGTCCCTCCCAGGCTGCCGTTGCGTCGTTGTAGACCCAGGGGATATACCCGACGTCGGCAATCGGCGCACCCGCCGGATCGACGACGGTGGCTTCCATGAGGGTTTCATCCTTGAGGACGAAGTTCACGTTGGTCCATGCGACTCCGGCCGGGACGGTAGCCACCGTGTAGGTGTCCACGGTGCCCGTGCCGGTCCAGTACTGCTCCAGGTAGAGGCGCTGGCCCGACTCGTCCCGGACACTGATGTAGGCCTGGTTGGGCGGGATCTTGGTGAGGGTGAAGTAGCCGTTGGCATCGGGCTTGGTGCTGCTCACTTGTCCGCCGTTGTTGGGTGAGGCTGAAACGGACACCGCTGTCAGCGGCTGGCCGGCCTTGTTGGTGACCCGGCCGCTCATGCTGCCAAAGGCTTCCAACTGCGGGTTGTACGTGGTGGTGGGAGCAGCATCGGTGACGGCAACCGGCGTCGAACCGTAGGAGCTGGACTGGTTTGAGTTCCACTCGGAGGCGTACGTGGCGGAGCAGGGTCCGCTGCTGCAGGTGGTCCATATCTTGTAACTGCCGGACGCTGGCACGGTGAAACTGTAGGAGCCATCGGGAGCGGACCATGCACCGGCAACGAAGTCGGCCCGGTCGTCATTGGTATACGCACCCACCCACACGTCGCCCAGCGCAGTGGCCGTTGCGGTGGCTGTCAGCTTTCCCTTGACCACTCCCTTGAAGGTGTAGGTCGCGGCAGAGGCGGGCGCGATCCCGGCGAAGAGACCCGCGGCCACCAAAGCGACAGCCGCCAGGATGGCCCACACCCCCTGCCGTGTTCTCTGAAGTGGATGGTCGGCGGCAGGTCGCGGCAACGGCATGGGTAAGGTCCTTTTCCCCAAAAAAGTGACTGAAGGGACCGAGCGGTCCACTGCCATCGTAGGCGTCGTCCCGCAGCAGTGCCATGGGGAGTTCTATACGGCGGCGAGCGGCTGCTGTTTGAGTCCTTCCAGCCGCGCTTGAAGTTCGTCGGAGGTCGGGGGGTTGGCGCCGGGCCGGCTGACGGTGATCGCTGCGGCCAAGGCTGCGGTCTGTCCGATGCTTTCGAGGGCTGGTGCAGCAAACGCCTTTTCGCCTCTGGCCAACAGTTCAAAGATGAGGGCGGCCATGTAGGAGTCGCCGGCGCCGATGGTGTCTGCAACGTGGGTCTTCGCTGATGGGACGTTGAGGCGTGTCCCCGGTGCAGCAAGGAGTGCA
Source organism: Arthrobacter sp. YN (assembly GCF_002224285.1). Classification (GTDB taxonomy): domain Bacteria; phylum Actinomycetota; class Actinomycetes; order Actinomycetales; family Micrococcaceae; genus Arthrobacter. Next base: position 555,965 of record NZ_CP022436.1, read on the forward strand.
CCTTCTGAGCCCCGGGTGATGACAGCCAGCCGGGCCCCATGATTCAGGAGCCGGGAGGCGACGTCGTCCAGGGAGGATGCGGGGTACAACCAGTGCGCATCTTCGTCACTGAGTTTGATGACGTCGGTGAGGGGGAGCAGGTCCTCGAAAATCTGCTTGGCTTCAGAATGGCTGCCAAGGAGGGCCGGGCGGATGTTGGGGTCGTAGGTGACCAGGCAGGAGTCGTGGCTTTGTTCCAGGAGGGTACGCACGGTGGCGGCTCCCGGGGCCAGGAACGTGGCGATGGATCCGGTATGGAGGACTTTCGGAATCGTGGCCGGTGCTACGGGTGCAAGTTCCCAGCGGATGTCGAACTCGTAGCTGGCCGAGCCGTCCGTTGCCAGCGTTGCGGTGGCCGTGGCGGTGCGCTCCAAGGATGTTGATCCGGGAAGCAGCCGGACACCTGCGCTGTGGAGGTGGGTGGTGATGGCGGTGCCGTGTTCGTCCTCGCCGATCGCTGTGAGGAGCCCGGTCGGTACCCCGAGGCGGCCCAGGCCGTAGGCGACATTGGCGGGGGAACCGCCAGGGTAGCTGATGGTTCCTTCCCGGGTGTTCACAATATCGACCAGGGCTTCGCCGATGACGAGGACGTCCAGTTGGTTATGGGCGAAGTCGTTTGGGTGAAGGTTGCGCATCTCGGTTCTTTCGTCGGGCTAACGGTGGGACGTTGGAAGTATGGGTCCGTCCGCAGACCTGTTGGCAGGTCTGCGGACGGAGAAAAGGGGTTCCGATGGGACGGAAGGCCCGGACGGAAGGTCCGGCGTGGCCGTTAGGCTTTGGCCGCACCGGTCATGATGGCGACGGCGTCGGTCATCGTGTGGGATTGCGGGGTGATGGTTGCCGCGCATTTGCCGAGGCGCTGGATGTGGATGCGGTCTGCGACGTCGAACACGTGAGGCATGTTGTGGCTGATCAGGATGACCGGCAGCCCTCGGTCGCGAAGGTCCCGGACCAGCTGGAGCACCTGGTTGGATTCGCGTACTCCCAAAGCAGCTGTCGGTTCGTCGAGAACCACCACTTTGGATCCGAAGGCCGCTGCACGGGCCACGGCGACTGCTTGGCGCTGGCCACCGGAGAGATTCTCGACCGGAACGGTGACGTCCTGGAGAGTGGAGATGCCCAGCCGGGTCAGCTCTTCCTTGGCTTTCCTGCGCATGCCCTTGGTGTCGAGGATTCGGAAGAGGCTTCCCAACGGTCCGGGGAGCCGCTCTTCGCGGCCGAGGAACAGGTTCGAGGCGACATCGAGGGCCGGTGAAACGGCAAGGTTCTGGTAAACGGTTTCGATGCCGTGGACGCGGGCGTCCTGCGGCCGTTTGAAGTGAACCTGCTGTCCTGAAACGAAGAGTTCGCCGGTGTCGGGAACTTCGGCGCCGGTGAGGCATTTGATGAGCGTGGACTTGCCGGCGCCGTTGTCGCCGATGATGGCCAGAACTTCGCCCGGGTAGAGGTCCAGGCTGACGCCGTCGAGACCGACGACGCGGCCGAAGGTCTTGACGAGGTTCCTGGCCTTGAGGATGGGCTCACGGGTTTCGGTGCGGGGGGCTTCAAAATCTGTGGTGGTCATGACTTGACCTTTCGGATCCATTGATCGACGGATACGGCAATGATGATCAGGATGCCTACGGCGAGGGTCTGGTAGAGCACGTCCAGGCCAGCGAGGGAGAGGCCGTTGCGGAAGACGCCAACGATCAGAGCTCCGAGCAGCGAACCCCAGATCGAGCCACGGCCGCCGAAAAGGCTGGTGCCGCCAATCACGACGGCGGTGATGGAGTCCAGGTTCAGGTCGACGCCGGCGTTGGGGCTGGCGGCATTGGTACGGCCGATCTGGATCCACGCGCCGACGGCGAGGACTGCGCCCGCGGCAAGGTAGACGCTCATCAGGACGCGGTTGACGGGAATGCCGGCCAGGCGGGCTGCTTCCTTGTCATCTCCCACCGCGTAGACGTGCCGTCCCCAAGCGGTCCTGCCCAGAATAAACGCTACGGCCACGTAGAGGAGGAGCATCATGACCACGCCAGTGGAGATCCGGACGGGTCCGATCGGGAAGGTGCTTCCCAGCCAGGTGAGCATGTCCGGCATGGCGGAGCCACGCACGGTGCTTCCGCCGGAGTAGAGCAGCGTCAGAGCGATGAAGATGTTCAAGGTTCCCAGCGTCACGATGAACGGCGGGAGCCGGAATCTTGTGACCAGGAAGCCGTTTAATGCTCCGGAACCAAGGCCGACGACGAGACCGGCCAGCAGCGCAACAGGCCCCGGAATGCCGTTGCTGACCGCGAGCTGGGCGATCACCATTGAAGACAGGATCATGACCGCGCCCACGGAGAGGTCAATGCCGGCTGTCAGGATGATCAGCGTCTGGGCGATCGCCAGGGTGCCCACCACGGCAACCTGTTGAGTAATCAGGGACAGGTTCTCAACGCGCAGGAAACGATCATTGAGGAGCCCGAAGACCACCACGGCGATCAGCAGCACAATAGCCGGGCTGAGGGCTGGGTATCGGTGGAGGAGGTTACGGATTCTGCTGAGAGGCGTCTGGCGGTCAAGGAATTCCTCGGCCAGGTCAGCATGCCCCGCGCTCGGGGGGCCGGCGGTCTGTTGCTGGGTCACTTAGGTTGCTCCTGAACTTCCATGTTCTGATAACTGCTGGGTATGCGGGGGAGACGCTGGTTGGAGCGTCTCCCCGCGTCGGAACGGGTTACTTGCCCCAGCAGATCTGGGATGCTTCGGTGGTGGTGATGCTCTTCACGCCGTCGGCGGGCTTGTCAGTGACGAGCTCGACGCCGGTGTTGAAGAAGTCAAGACCCTCAGAGTTGGCAGGCTTTTTGCCGGTCTTTGCCAGCTCAACGATGGCTTTTACGCCCAGCTCGGCCATTTTGACGGGGTACTGCTGCGCCGTTGCGCCGATCACGCCGGACTTGACGTTGTTCACACCTGAGCAGCCGCCGTCAACGGAGACGATCAGGACGTCCTTTTCCTTGCCCGCGGACTTCAGAGCCTCGAAAGCACCTGCGGCAGCGGGCTCGTTGATCGTGTAGACAACGTTGACATTGGGGTTCTTGGCCAGCAGGGTCTCCATCGCGGTACGTCCACCGTCTTCGGCTCCCTGGGAAGCCTGGCTGCCGACGATTTCGTAGTCGCCGCCCTTGCCGCCGGTGTACGTTCCCGTCTTGGCTTCGTCACCGTTCTTCTTCTTATCCGCGGTGTCGATGCCGAGGCCGGTCAGGAAGCCCTGGTCGCGGTTGTAGTCCACCGAGACCACCTTGTCGTCAAAGAGGTCGATGAGGGCGATGACGGCCTTCTTGCCCGCCAGTTGCTGGGCGGTCCACTTGCCGATGAGCTCTCCTGCGTTGAAGTTGTCCGTGGCAAACGTGATGTCAGCGGCGTCGGCCGGGTCCGGCGGGGTGTCCAGTGCAATGACGAACAAACCCGCGTCCTTGGCCTTCTTCAGGGCATCCACTACTGAGGGACCGTTGGGGGTAATCAGAATGCCCTTGTCACCCTTGGAGATTGCATTTTCAATGGCCTGGATCTGGGTGTCCTCGTCGCCGTCGGCCTTGCCGGCCGCAAGCTTAAGGTCGACGCCGTCAGCCTCGGCGGCCTTCTTCGCGCCATCCTGCATGGAGACGAAGAACGGGTTGGAGGTGGTCTTGACGATCAGCGAAACGCCGATCTTTTCATCGGAGCCCCCGCTGGATGAAGGGGAGGAGCTGCCTCCGCAGGCGGTTAGGCTCAGCGCGCCGAGCGTCAGGACTGCGCCGGCGGCAAGAAAACGGGTCCGGGCGGACCGAGTTACTTTGGAACTCAACATTGAAACTCCTGGTTTTGTGGCTGTTGGCGGCGCATTTTCTGCGTCTGACAACGTTGTCATGGAACATGTAAGCAAGCTCACACGATAGAGTCAAGTAGTAAATCGAGTTGAGGAGCAGCAAGTTGACAACGATGTCTAATCGTTACCAGTCCGACTCCGGACGCAAGCGCCCCACCATGAAAAATGTTGCCGATCTCGCGGGCGTTGGGATCAAGACAGTCTCCCGCGTAGTGAACGATGAGCCAGGGGTCTCCGAGGCGACCCGTCAGCGGGTCATGCGGGCAACGGAACAGCTGCAGTACCAACTGGATATCACGGCTGGCAGCCTGAAGCGTTCCGGACGCAAGACCCAGTCCATCGGCCTGCTGCTTCCGAGCGTTTCCAACCCCTTCAGTGGCGAGATCCACAGGGCCATGGAAGACGCCTTGGCTGTGCGCGGCATTGCCGTCTTCGCTGCAAGCCTGGATGACGATCCCGACCGGGAGAGGAAACTCATTTCAGCTTTCCTGGGCCGTCGGGTCGACGGGCTGGTGCTGACGACCATCGCCAAGAGCCAGGCGTACATGATTCCGGAGCACTCCCGCGATCTGCCACTGGTATTCGTTGACCGTGAGCCCGTGGGTATTGAGGCCGACGCGGTGGTGACTGACAACGAAATTGGTGCGGCAAAGGCGGCGGCCCATCTCATCCAGCATGGGCATACCCGTCTGGCTTACCTTGGCGACCGGACTGACATTCAGACTGCCGGGAGACGCCGGACAGGGTTCCTGAATGGAGTGGGACAAGCGGGCATTTCCACGTCCGGCGTCGCCGTTCGTGAGAACCTGCATGACGAGGAAACCGCATGTCGGGCGGCTCACGAGCTGCTTACCTCAGAGAACCCGCCGACGGCGATTTTTTCCAGTCAGAACCTGGTGACGTTCGGAGCCATGCGGGCCCTGAAAGCCCTTGGACTGCATCACAAGGTTGCCCTCCTTGGATTTGATGATTTCACCCTGGCCGACATGATGGACCCCGGGATCACAGTGATCGCCCAGCATCCCGAACGCATCGGCAAGCTTGCGGCAGAGCGGATCCTTGCCAGGATCGATGGCGACGAGAGCCCCGCCCAGACGTATGTCATCCCCACTGAACTGATACAGCGGGGTTCCGGTGAAATCCGGCCTCAAGATGACACGGGCAGATAGCAGAACGATCCGAAACCAACCGAGCAAAGGACTGGCCATGACCAAGACACTGTACGCAGAGTTCACCGTCAAGGAAGGCAGTGAAACCCGCGTCGCGGAAATGATGGCAACGCTGGCGGAACACGTCCGGAACGAACCGGGAAACGTGATGTTCCTGCCGTACACACGGGAAGCCAACCCGCGGGAGTACTTCGTCTTCGAGGTATACCGGGACGAGCAGGCCTTCCAGGAGCATATCGTCGCCGACTACGGCCGGGAGTTCAATGCCGAACTTGCCGATCACATAGAGGGCGACGGTTCCGCCCTGACCTGGCTGAACCCACTGGCATAGCCGTAAAAGCAAGGGACGGCGGCCCGGCGAAAGCCGGCCGCCGTCCCTCGCTACGGGCGGTGCGTTACTTCTTTCCGGGAAGGAACATTGATCCTTCCATGGGGGTCACGGTGAGGGACTTCAGTTGCGCTGTTCCACCCTCCGCGAAAAGGGTCATCTTGTCAGCGCCGGCGTTCGGGAATACCTGATCGGTGATGGTCCGGAGACCATCGCCGGAGAACACTTCCACGGATGAACGGTCTACGTACACCCGCAGAGTGACATTGCCCTTTTCGTCCAGTGCGACAGGGGCGTCCTCAACTGAAGCGAAGGTCGGGTGGAAAGCGGTGTTTCCCGATTTCGTGCGGTCAACGAAGACCTTCCCGGTGGTGGAGTCGTAGCCGATGGCGGTGGAGGAGTTGCCGTCGCCCAGCACGGTGATGCCTGCCTTTTTCGCCGTGCCGGGTGCGAACGTGATGTCCACACGCTGGACCTGACCTGAAGCGGCAGGGGGCAGCGGGGTTGTTCCGGCCTTGATGGCACCGCCCTTCATGTCCGCATAGCTGGGCTTTTTCGCGAGCTTGTCCACCTGCTTGACCACGCTTTGGGCAAGGCGAGGTCCATCGGGTGTCTGCGTCAGCTGTACCTCCCGGGGCAACGACATGGCGCTGCGCCACGGGTTGGTGGGGATGGTGTTGGCGTAATCCCAGTTGTTCATCCAGCCCAACATGACCCTCTTGTTATCGGGCATGTTCGCAAAGGAAACAGCCGCGTAATAGTCGCGTCCGTAGTCCAACCAGTCGTAAGACTCCAGCTTGGACTTCGCTGCTGTGGAGCTGGCTGTGAACTCGTCCGCGAGGATGTGCCCCCATCCGAATCTGTTGTTATCGACAACCTTGATGTGTGCCTGCTGGCCAACGAATTCCTTGGTATCCCATGAGGCCCAATCCAAGCTTTCGCTGTCGTTGCCGGTGGCGGTACGGACCACTTGTCCGTTGACAACCAGGTTCACCGTTTCTTCATCGGACCTGGCGACGGCGGCTGTGTCAGTAAGCATGACGTGATCAAGGGTCATGTGGCCCCACCCGCCGGTAGCTTCGTCGACGATCCGCAGCTGTGCCTTCTGTCCGGCGAACTCCGAGACATCCCAGCCTTTCCAGTTCAGCAGTCCCGCGTTATCACCCGCCAGGGAGCGGACCACAGTGCCGTTGACGAGCAGCTGGACGGCCAGGGTCTGGCCTGAGTCCGCTGTTCGGTTGCCGCCTCCCACCAGCATGGACATGAAGTTCTTGGTGATGGGGAACTCGGGGGAGATCAGGGTTCCTTGGCGGTCATCACCGGGTACGGCGCCTGTTTCGAAGGTGTTGATGCGCTTGGCGCCGATGTAGAAGTCCCCGCCGCTGGTGGCCGGCTGGAAATTGGGGGTCAGGTCGCCTGTCCCAGTCCAGCCTGCATTGGCCAGCGTTGTGCCGTCGGGAACCTCGAAGCCGTCAAACTTCAGCTCTCCCGGGGGCGGGGTGTTGTCCAGCTTGTCGGAGACGCGGGGGTGCTTGCCGCCGCCAATGAGGAAATTAAGGTAGTCGTCGGTCACGGTGAAGGTTGGTGACTGCATGGAACCCAGTGGCCAGTCGCCGTCGTTGAATGAGTTGATCAGTCCTGTTCCGCCGAACCCGGATACCGGACTCTGGCCGGGCAGGGAGCCGGAGGCGGGAGCGTCACCGAAAGGACCGTTCTTCCAGTTGCCTGGTTCGTTGTTCAAGGTCCATCCGTTGTAGGTGCCGTCGTTGAAGCCTGCCATGACGGTGCCGGCCGGGACCTCGGCCACTGGTTCGGTGGTTTCGGAGGTGAACGTGGTGCCGTCAAAGTCGCCCACGAAATACTGTCCGGCCGATCCTCCCGCGACACCGCCGGGATTGATATTGACCACCATGACCCATTTGATGTTGTTCGTATCCCCATCCACCGCCAGCGGGAACAAATCAGGGCATTCCCACTGGCCGCCGGTGGCGTTGGCGGGCCCGAATTCGCTCAGGGCAGTCCAGTCCTTGAGGTTGCCGGACTTGTAGAGGAGCACCTTGTGATCCTGCGATTCGACGACGGTCATAACCCAGTAGCCGCCGCCGGACGGGTTGTCGTACCAGAAGACCTTGGGGTCCCGGAAGTTTGCAGAATTGCGGTTCAATACAGGATTTCCTGAGTACTTGGTCCACGTCTGGCCATCATCCAAGCTGTAGGCCAAGGACTGGGCCTGAAGGCCCCGGTGCGGGGAAGCTTCCTTGTAAGCGCTGGTGTAGACGGCCACCAAGGCGGGGTTTTCTTTGGTCCCCAAGCCCGTGGTGTTGTCCTTATCAACCACGATGCTGCCGGAGAACACGTCCTCCTGCGCGTCGGTGGACAGGGCCAGAGGCTGCTCTTGCCAGTGAACCAGGTCCTTCGACGTCGCGTGACCCCACGACATATTCCCCCAGGTGTTGCCGGAGGGATTGTGTTGGTAGAACAGGTGATAGACCCCCTTATGGAAAACCATCCCGTTGGGATCGTTCATCCAATTTTTCTCCGGCGTGTAGTGGTAAGCAGGTCGAAAGTCCTCACTTCCCACCCCGGGTGCTGCAGAAGCCGGTGCCACGCCGGCCATGATGCCCGAAAGCGTCAGGCCCGCCAGCGTCAACGCAGACGTCGCTGCCCGCATCCTACTGATCGTGAATTTAGTCATGTTCTTCCAAGTCGCCCTTCATCGCGCGTGCCCATCCCCACTTAGACAACGTTGTCAGTGCGTTGAAAGCTACGATAAGTCCACCGGACAAGTCAACGGTCGTTCGAGATGTCTGCAGGTGGTTGCCAGGGCTTGGATCGGTCGGACATCGTTGTCGGTGATCGAGCGCGCGGTAACAGACGGCCGACGACGGCGGTGCTGCCGCCGTCGTCGTCTTTCAGAAGTCTCTGCAACCGGAAGCGGAAACCGCCAGCGGGGGGGAAGGCGCAGTACGGTTGGGGGATGGTCGATGTTGCGGGGAGTCGTTGGGTCATTACAGGTGCGGCCGGGACGATTGGAACTGCCTTGCGGACGGCCCTCGCCGAGATGCAGGTTGAGCTGGTGTCCACCGATATCCGCCCGGTGTCGCCGGTGGCCCCGCAGGATGTGGTGGCGACCGCGGATCTCAGTGACCTGAACTCATTGGTGGAGCTGTTCGAAAACGCGGATGGCGTGATCCACCTTGGGGGAATTCCTGATGAGGCGGATTTCCATGACTTGGCGGAGGTGAATATCGTCGGTACGTATCACGTTCTCGAGGCTGCCCGACGTGCCGGGGTGCCTCGAGTGGTGTACGCCAGCAGCAACCGATTGACGGGTATGTACTCCGCCGGCGATCCTGTCTCCTCGGACATGCCACCCCGTCCCGATGGCTTCTACGGAGTTTCGAAGGTCGCGGGAGAAGCCCTGTGCCGGCTCTACGCGGACAAATTTGGCATCAGTACCATCGCCGTACGTATCGGCAGCTACGAACATCGACCGGGTTCCGCCCGCGAGCAGCGGACCTGGCTTAGCCCGTCAGATGCGGTTCGGGCTTTCCTCGCCGCGATGACCACCGCAGAACACGTCGCCGTCTTTTACGCCGTCTCCGCGAACACCGGCCGGTGGTGGGACCTGAAGGCGGGAGACGCCGTCGGGTTCATTCCTGAGGATGACGCAGCCCGATGGGGAGCGGCGGAGGATTATGATCCAAACTTGCCTCAGGGCGGGATCTACGCGAGCAAAGAGTACTCCATCGACAAGATGTCCTTGTAGGAGGGGGTGCTTAGCGCTGCGACGGCGCGAAGGCGATCTCTTCCGTGCGGGCAATGCCCCGCTCTATGGCGGCCTTGTCGATGCCCAACAGCGTGGTGAGCCACATGCCGTTCTGCACAACAACAATGTCGGCCGCCCGCTCCCTGCATTCTTCAGGAGACAAGCCGGAAATGGCATTCCCGATCAACGCCGCAAGCCCTTGGAGATACCGGTCAAAAGCTGCGGCATTGATCTGTGCAAAGTCCTCATGTGCCTGGGCGAGAGCCCACAAATGGAGGCGGAGGGACAGATACGGCGTGGTCAGGAGCCCTGGGTCCGCAACGCGACGAAGAGACTCGCGGAGTTGTTCGTCCGGGGTGGAGGTGGGTGAAGGCTCCACCAGCAGGAGGTCGTGCTCTTCGATCTGGTGGAGGACCGCACGGATCAAGCTCGATTTGTCTTCGTAGTAGTAATTCACCAGGCCAAGTGCGACGCCGGCTTCACGGGCCACTGCGCGCATATTGATGCCCGAAATGCCGTGGCGGGACAGCAGTTCCAGTGCCGCTTCAAGAATGCGCTTCTGTCGGTCAACCTGTTCGCCGGACTTGACGGTGCTTGTACCCATCCGGCCAGACTATTGCCTAACTCAGATCAGCGCATCCTGACCGTTTAGAGGTTCTTTTCCGCGTAAACCCGCAGGGCATCCCGGACGAAGGCCGCGCCTGATTCCCCGCCGTAATTGGCGGCAAACCTAGGGTCGGCGACGTACATCTCGCCGAGTCCCGTGACGTAACCCTTGACGTCTCCGCCAGGTGCCGTCGTCGGGGTTCCCGGAATGCCGCGAAGCCACTCGACGTGGCGCCGTGCAAGATCCTGCGCTTCAGCGCTGTCCGGTGCTACGCCTGATTCGGCGGCGGTTATCCAGTCCGTGCCCAACTTTTGTGAGCGGTCCTTCCACTGCTGCTTTTCGTCGGCGCTCATCCCGCGCCACCACGAATCGCCGGCGGCGTAGGCATCCTTGCCCCAACGCTCCTCCACCTCGTCCTTGTACTGAGTGTGGTCGAAGCCATCAAACATGTTCTGTGCCATGTACTTTCCATCCCCTTTCAATGTGTCGATGGTCTGCCGGACGGACGCGATCTGCCGGGTCAGCCTGTCCTGCTCCTGCCCGAGCCATTCCAGATGGCCGCTCAGCGCTTTGACGGTGTCCGTCTCGCGATCCAGAACTTCGGCGATGGCCGGGAGGCCAAGCCCCAGTTCCCGGAGCAGGAGGATGCGCTGGAGTTGGACCAGGGCCGGACCGTCATAGTAGCGATAGCCGTTATGGCCGGTCCGGCTTGGTTTCAGCAGCCCGATGTCGTCGTAGTGACGCAGCGTGCGGCTGGTGGTTCCTGCGATTTTGGCGATTTCCTGAATTGACCAGTCCATACGTCCTCCGTCCTGTGCCTGTTCTTCGACAGTAGGGGTTGACGTTACGTCAAGGTCAAGGGGATGGCTGCCAACACTTAGTCGGCCAGGATCAGGTAGAGGGCGCGGCGGGTTTCGTCCAGCTTTTCAATGGCTGCCTGGCGCTGTTCATCGGTGGCGGCTGAGCGGAACTGGTGGACGACGCCCATGAGCTTGCCGACGCTCTGGTGGAAGGCGGCGGCGGTTCCGTCGGCTTCCGTATTCCAGGCGTTGGCCAGTTCTTCCTCGTGCTCGGCAACATAGGCCTTGCCATCGTCCGTGAGCGTGAACTCGGTACGTCGGCCTTCGCCGACGGCGACGATCAGTTCTTCATCCACCAGTTGCTGCAGGGTGGGGTAGACGGATCCGGGGCTGGGACGCCATGCGCCGGATGTTTTCTCCGCGATGGTCTTGATGAGGCCATAGCCGTTGGAAGGAGCCTCCGCCAAGAGCGAGAGAATCGCCGCCCGGACGTCGCCGCGGTTGGCTCGGCGGGAGCCGCCAAGACCGAAGCCCCGTGGGCCGAAGCCGGGGCCAAAACCGCCCGGTCCGAAGCCCGGGCCAAACCCGCCGCCTCCGTGTCCGCCCGGTCCTCGTCGGCCCTTGCCCCGGTTAAAGCGGCCTCGGCCGTGTCCGGGTTCGGGGTGTCCGTGGTCGTGCTCGGGGAATGGGTTGCCGTGTTCGTTGATGCCTTTCATAACAGCATCGTCCTTTCGGTTGTCCTTACGCCGAAGGATTGTCGGCGATAGTTAACGATATATCGGTGACTATCGCGACGTCAAGAGTCGTTAGGAATCAAAACTGCCCCCGCCCAGTGGGCAGGGGCAGCAATGTGGGGCGAAGGGCGGCTATGACAGCGGGGTGACGTAAGCTCCCGAAATACCGCCATCCACCAGGAATGTCGACGCCGTTATGAAGGATGCGTCGTCACTGGCCAAGAAGGCGACGGCGGCCGCCAGCTCTTCCGGTTCCGCGAAGCGACCCAGCGGCACATGGACCAGGCGGCGTGCTGCCTTCTCCGGATCCTTGGCGAAGAGTTCCTTCAACAGCGGCGTGTTCACCGGCCCCGGGCAGAGTGCGTTGATGCGGATGCCCTGGCGCGCGAATTCGACGCCGAGTTCCCGGCTCATGGAGAGCACGCCACCTTTGGAGGCGCTGTAGGAAATCTGGGAAGTAGCGGCACCCATGACGGCAACGAAGGACGCCGTGTTGATGATGGAGCCCTTGCTCTGCTCCTGCATGTAGGGAATGGCGTATTTGCAGCAGTAGTAGACCGAGGTCAGGTTCACTTCCTGGACCCTCCGCCAGGCATCGATGCCCGTGTCCAGGATCGAGGCATCGTCCACGGGGGAGATGCCGGCATTGTTGAAGGCAATGTCAACGCTGCCATATGTCTCTTTGGTCTGGGCATAAAGGTTGCGGACTTCTTCCTCGCTGGTCACGTCCACCTTCACGAACAGGCCGCCAACTTCGCTGGCCGCGGCAATGCCGGAGGTCGGCTCGATGTCCGCGATCACGACGTTGGCGCCCTCTGCGGCCATCCGGCGTGCTGTGGCCAGGCCGATGCCGCTGGCGCCGCCCGTAATGACTGCACTGCGGCCTGCGAGGCGGTTGGAAACTACTGCTTGCATGGGGTGCTCCTTAGGGAAGTGGTGGAAAAGACTAGGCGGATTGGGTTGAGATGAAAACGTTCTTGACGTCGGTGAAGGCGTCCAAGGCATCCGGACCGAGCTCGCGCCCCAGACCTGATTGTTTGAAGCCGCCAAAAGGTGTGGAGTAACGGACGGACGAGTGTGAATTGACGGACAAGTTGCCGGACTCGACGCCGCGCGCCACGCGAAGGGCCCGGTCTACCTTGGACGTCCAGATGGAACCGGACAGGCCATACTCGGTGTTGTTGGCGATCCGGATGGCGTCGGCTTCGTCCTCGAAAGGGACGACGGCGACTACCGGACCGAAGATCTCATCGGTGAATGACGGCGCGTCCACGTCCGGAGTCAGAACGGTGGGTGGGAACCAGAAACCCGAACCCTCCGGCGCCTTGCCCTGGAAGGCGACCGGGGCGCCGTCGGGCACGAATCCTGAAACTGTACTGAGCTGCTGTGCGGAGATCAGTGGACCCATCGTTGTGGCTGCGTCGGCGGGATCGCCGACGCGCATTCCCATAACCTCGGGTTCCAGCAGTTCGAGGAAGCGGTCGTAGACATTTCGTTGAACCAGGATCCGGGAGCGTGCGCAGCAATCCTGGCCCGCGTTGTCGAAAGCGCCAGCCGGCGCCGCAGCCGCCGCAAGCTCAAGATCGGCGTCGTCGAAAACGATGTTGGCGCTCTTACCGCCAAGTTCCAGCGTCACCCGCTTCACTTGGTCTGCACAGCCGGCCATGATCTGCTTCCCGACTCCGGTGGAGCCGGTGAAAACCACTTTGCGCACGGCAGGGTGGGTGACGAATCGCTGCCCCACCACGGAGCCCTTCCCGGGAATCACCTGGAAGACACCTTCGGGAATGCCTGCTTCAAGGGCAAGCTCACCCAGCCGGATCGCCGTCAGCGGTGTCACCTCTGCGGGCTTGAGCACCACGGTGTTCCCTGCCGCCAGTGCAGGTGCGAAACCCCAGCCGGCAATCGGCATGGGAAAGTTCCACGGGACGATCACACCCACCACGCCCAGCGGCTCATGGAACGTCATGTTGACCCCGCCGGCCACGGGAATCTGGCGGCCGAAATGCCGTTCCGGAGCTGCGGCATAGTAGTTCAGCACATCACGGACATTGCCGGCTTCCCACCGGGCATTTCCGATGGTGTGCCCTGCGTTGCGTACCTCCAGTTGGGCGAGGTTCTCCAGGTCATGGTCGACGGCGGCGGCGAACCGCCGGAGCAGCAGCGCACGGTCCGCGGGCGCCACGGACCGCCACGACTCGTATGCGGCAGCGGCCTTTGCGATCGCAGCGTCCGTCTCTGCCAGGCCTGCGAGTGGGACCGTCTGGATGACCTCCTCGGTGGCCGGATTGATGACATCAAAGACTGTTGCAGTCATGCGGGGGACATCGCTTTCATGGTTGCGGTGTGGTCGTTACGGTAGTTCGCGGCTGCTTCCACGAAGCCGCGGAAGAGCCGGAGATCGTGCGGGTTCTGCTCCGGGTGGAATTGGACTCCCAACACCCAGCCGCCCTCCCTGGTTTCCAGGGCTTGGACCATGCCGTCTGCGGAGCGGGCTGTCACGCGCAGGGCCCGGGGCACAGAGTCCATGGCCTGGTGGTGGTAGCAGGGCGACTCAGCGGTGTCGCCGAGGAGATCGTTGATCAGGCTGCCCGGCGTGGTGCTGAAGGCCGCCTCGCCGTACACGCCGGGCGCTGGTTGGCACCTGGCATCCGGGTTGACGTCCGGGATGTGCTGGATCAGGGTCCCGCCCAACACGACGTTCAGGAGTTGCGCGCCACGGCAGATGGCGAACAGCGGCAGCTCACGTTCCAGCGCAGCGCGGAGAAGGACGGAATCGTGGCTGTCCCGCAAGGGCTGCGGCTGCGTCCTGGGATGGGGGGCCTGCCCGTAAAGTGAAGGATCGACGTCGGGCCCTCCCACCACGATCAGCCCGTCCACCACGTCCAGGACCGTAGGGTCGGTACCGCTGGGTGGCAGCAGTATTGGAGTGGCGCCGGCCGCCACCACAGCCTCGACGTACGTGGCGGGGAGGATGGCCGCCGTCGTATTCCACACTCCCCAGGAGGCCTCCTGCAGGTAGCTCGTGAGTGCGATCCGGGGCCTGTACTTTTCAGAGTCGCTCGAAGCCACGGGTCCGCTCCCAGTCTGTGATGGCGCTGTCGTACGCGGTGAGTTCCACCGTGGCGGCGTGGACGTAGTGGTCCACCACGTCGTCGCCGAAGGCCTTGCGGGCGATGCTGCTTTCGGCGAGCAGATCGCGGGCGTCCCGCAGGGTGGTGGGCAGACGGTCCGCATCGGATTCGTACGCGTTGCCCTTGGTGATGGCCTGCAACGGGAGGTCATTCTCGATCCCGTGAATCACCGCCGCGATCATGGCTGCGACGGCGAGGTACGGGTTGACGTCGCCGCCGCCCACACGGTTTTCGGTGCGGAGGCCCCGGCCGTGTCCCACGACGCGCAGCGCACAGCTGCGGTTATCAAGGCCCCAGGCGATAGCCGTCGGCGCAAAGCTGCCCTCCACGAACCGCTTGTAGGAGTTGATGTTCGGGGCCAGGAAGTAGGTGAGTTCGCGCAGTGCTGCCAACTGTCCCGCCACGAAACGTTCCATCACGGGACTGAAGCCGTGGTCGCCGTCGCCCGCCAAGACGGGGTTGCCCTCAAGGTCGGTGAGGCTGAAGTGGATGTGGCAGGAGTTGCCTTCGCGCTCGTTGAACTTGGACATGAAGGTGATGCTCTTGCCGTGCCGGTCCGCGATCTCCTTGGCACCGTTCTTGTAGAACGAGTGCTTGTCACAGGCCGCCAGGGCCTCGTCGAAGCGGAACGTGATTTCCTGCTGCCCCAGGTTGCATTCGCCCTTGGACGATTCCACAACCAATCCGGCGGCCTCCATGTTGGTGCGGATGGAGCGGATCACCGGTTCCAGGCGCGCGGTAGCCAGCAGCGAATAGTCCACGTTGTACTGCGTTGCGGGCGTGAGGCTGGTGTAGTTCTTCTCCCAGGCCTGGCTGTAGGAGTCGTCGAACATGATGAACTCCAGCTCGGTGCCGGCGTAGGCACGGTAGCCAAGCTTTTCGAGTCGTTCGATCTGGGCCTTCAGGATCTGGCGGGGGAGGCAGCAACAGGGGTGTGATCGGTCCAGAGCACGTCGCACTGCACTATCGCGGTGCCTTCCAGCCACGGAACCCGCCGCAGGGTTGAGATATCAGGCATCATCACCATGTCCCCATAGCCTGTCTCCCACGAGGACATGGCGTAACCGTCCACCGTCTTCATCTCGACATCGACGGCGAGAAGGTAGTTGCAGCCTTCGGCTCCGTGGTCCAGGACGTCCTCCATGAAGGACCGTGCTCCACAGCGCTTGCCCTGCAGGCGTCCCAGCGCATCTGTGATGGCGACAATGACTGTATCGATGTCGCCGCTGTCTATCAGCCCCCGCAGTTCGTCGAGGGTCAGTTGTTGGTTCCGGGCTGACGCTTTGTTTTGCTCATTCATGGTGTCTCCGGGGTTCTTGTGTGTGGACATTTGTTGTTACTTCAGTTCGGCTTCCGCCATGGCCAGTTGGGCGAACTCTTCTTCGGGCGCGCCCGCCACGATCCGGTGCCGGCTGTAGAGCCAGTAGTAGAGAAGGGCGGCGGCAAAGATTGCCGCCGTGATGGAAGCTGCAAAGACGTCGACGACGAACGTCGCCACGACTGCCACGGCGGAAAGGACCAGGGCAACCGAGGTTGTGACGATCCCGCCGGGAGTCCTGTAGCCGCGCTCCAAATGGGGTTCCTTTTTGCGCAAAACGATGTGGGAGAGGTTGAGCAGGACGTAGGAGACCGTGGCTCCAAAGACGGCTATGTTGATCAACAAGGCGCCGTCCTGCGTCACTGCTGCGAGCAGGAAGCCTATGGTGCCGGGAATAATGAGGGCCCAGTAGGGGGTGCGACGCGCCCCGGTGAGGGAGAGCCAGCGGGGGAGGTAACCTGCCCTCGAGAGTGCGAAGAGCTGCCGGGAGTAGGCGTAGATGATGGAGAAGAAACTGGCAACCAACCCTGCCAGGCCGGCGTAGTTGACGAAGTCGGCCAGGAACGTGTTACCGCCGTAGGCGATGCGCAATGCTTCGGGGAGCGGGTTGTCGGATCCGCTCATGGCTTGGGAGCCGGCGGCTCCGGGTACGAGGACCAGCATCAACGCTCCGAAGGCCACCAGGATGATGACGGCCACGATGATGCCTCGTGGCATGTCCCGCTTCGGGTTGGACGTTTCTTCGGCCGCCAGCGGAACGCCCTCCACGGCCAGGAAGAACCAGATGCCGTAGACGAGTGCTGCGAGGATGCCGCTGACACCCATGGGTAGGAAGGCGCTGGAGCCTGCGGAGCCGTCCGGGACGATGTCGAAGAGCCTGGCAGGGTCGAATTTGGGAAGGAGGCCTATCACCGCGGCGATCAACGCAACCGTGGCTACTGCCGTGATGCCGAACATGATCTTCAGCGCCTCACCTACGCCACGGAGGTGGATCCCAATGAAGATCACGTAGGTGACGAGGTAGACCGGCCAGGAGTTGGTGAGCCCGAAGAGCCCCAGCGCTTCCACATAGCCGCCGATGAACGTAGCAATGGCAGCCGGCGCTACCGCGTACTCAATCAGGACTGCCATGCCCGTGGCGTATCCGCCGAGTGGACCTAAAGCCCTGCGTGCGAACGCATAGCCGGCGCCCGCCGTCGGGAGCGTTGATGAAAGTTCGGCGAGGCCGAAGACCATGCAGGTATACATTACGGCCATCAGCACGAAGGCAATGAGCAGGCCGCCCCAGCCTCCCTGGGCGAGGCCCAGGTTCCAGCCCGCGAAGTCTCCGGAGATGACATACGCAACCCCCAAACCGGCCAGGAGGATCCAGCCGGCGGCACCTCTTTTGAGGCGGCGGTGCTTCAAATACTCTTCCTCGCCACCGGGTGGCTGGTGCGCTGTTTCCATGCGTGTTCCTAACGTCTGAGGAATGCTTGTGGGAGAGTTCAACGTGAGGATCAAGGGGAGATCCTAAAGGACTGTTTTCAGTCCAAAGTGTGTTTCAAAGTCTGAAGTGTGATCTGCGCCTCGTCAAGTGTTTTCGTAAAAACACTCACTCTTGCTCGTATAGGTACCGGCCCAATGGTGTCTTTGATGACCATTGATGATCCACACGGCTACTATGAAAGCAGCAGGCACCCTGGGTGCCGCGGTCCGCGCGGAAGGAGATGCAGTGCCCGACTCGCCCTTTGGCCCGTCCTTCTCGATGCTGCGTCCGGTGAGGGGCGGCAATGCGTTCGAGGAAACCATCGAGCACATACTGCAGACCATCAAGCTGGGTATTTTCGCTCCCTCTGAAAAGTTGCCCCCGGAACGTGAACTGGCCGAACAGCTGGGGGTCTCCCGTGCAACACTCCGGGACGCCTTAGGGGAACTGCAGAGCGCTGGTTACCTTGAGGTGCAGCGGGGGCGGTACGGGGGAACATACGTCTCCACCGCCACAGTGCAACGGACGCCTGATAACAGCCCACTGGACCCGGCCGAAGTTGAAGACGTTCTGCTCTTCCGGTCCATCATTGAACCCGCTGCGGCCGTCCTGGCAGCGAAAGCGGATCTATCGGCGGCAGCACGGCAGCACCTCCAGGTGTGCCTTTCCGAAGTCAGCGCGTCCCCTGCTGAGGGCTACCGTCCACGGGATGCGCGGTTCCACATCGCGATCGCAGAATTGTCCGGATCCGCAAGCTTGGTCAGTGCAGTGGCTGAAACCCGTGCGCGACTCAATGATCTCCTGGACCGCATTCCACTGCTTGCTACCAACCTGGACCATGCCAACGAGCAGCATGTCGAGATTGCGGATGCCATTCTGCGTGGTGATGCTCCTGCTGCCGAGCGGGCTGCCGTGGAGCACCTTGAAGGAACCGCTTCGCTCCTGCGCGGCTTCCTGGCCTGAGTTCCTTCACACCCGCAGCCGTCAGGAATCGGATGGCTCGGCGGCGTCGAACTCGTTGGTCTTGCACGCCAGATACAACGCCAGGTAGGCCACGGCTGTTCGTGTGGTCCAGCCTTGGAGATGCTCGATCCTCTCCAGCCGATGAATAAGCGTGTTCCGATGGATATGAAGGCGGCGCGCAGCACCCACCAAGGAAAAGCCGCTTTCGCACCAGGCAATCACGGTGCTGCGAACGGTGTTCCAATCGCCCGCGGCCATAAGTGGCTCGGCCACGGCCGCTGTGTAGCGCTGCCTGGCACGCAGGCCGATGCCTGACAGCAACTGTTCCATGCGTACTTCATCGATGGTGGTGACGCTGCGGCGGGTGATCCGGCGACCCAGATGAAGGGCATCGGCTGCGTCTTCGTAGGCGGTGCGCATTTGGGTGGGGCCGGCCCCTTCGGTTCCGATGCCGATTTCGACGTCGGAGCCTAAGTGCGTGCGGAACTGCTCGACGCAATGACGGGCTTGGGACAGGATTCCGTCCATTCCATCCGGCGTGGGGTGTGCGAAGACGACGTAGCGATTGGCGCTGATGGAGACCGCGATTGTCTGGCGATGCTGAAAGCTCTCACGGAGCAGTACCAGTGCCCGTGGAAGCCACTCCGAAGTAGTGGAAGGAACAGGGGTGCGGCCGGGTGTGTGGACGACGACGGCGACCCGGCTGGCGGTAAGGTCTACGCCTTGGTCGTTCGCTTGGTCCAGCAGGGTTGAATGCCCCGTCACCAAGGGATCGAACGCAAGAATGCTGCGCACCAGGTCTTCCAGCTCACGCTCGCGTTGAAGGGTGGAGCGCAGCAGGGAAGCTTGATGGAGCAGGATTTCCGTCTGGCGTTCCACCATCAACCCAAAGCGGGTGACCTGGGCCGGGGAACCGGTGATACCCACAGTGCCCACGGCCTGGCCATTGAGCAGGATGGGTAGGGTGACGCCGGGTTTGACGCCCTCCAGCGCCCGGGCTTGGGCAGCCGAGTGGGTGGCCGACAGCCGTGTTCGGATCACCTCCAGGGACGCTTCATGGAAGCTGCCAACTCGGCTCGTATCGCCACTGCCGATAACAGTGCCGTGGGCGTCGGTGATTAGGATGTTGAAGCCCACGATATGGCTGGTGTCACCAGCGATTTGCTGGGCAAGCGCCGGGGTCAGGGGTCCGGAGCCGGTACGGATGGTGGTCGCTGCCATGTCGGGATCGCCTTCGGTTTATTCGTACAACAAATCGGCCTGGAATCGCAGAGAACATGGATGAATAGTCCAATGACTTTCATCACACCCAAGCCTACGGTTGTTACTAAGCGGCGCAAAGCCGAAACAGCAGACGGCGTTCTGCATCAGCATTAAACCCATCGAAAGGCGACCACCATGTTTCGTCGCATCCCCAAACCCCTTCGTACATCCGTCGTCGCTGTCCTTGGCGCCGTGACGTTGGCGCTGACAGCCTGTGGCGGCAACGGCGTCGCCAGTAATTCAGACGCACTGGACACCATCGAACCGGGCAAGCTGAAAGTGGCCATTCAGCCCTATATGCCATACACGGCAATGAAGGACGGCCAGCTGGTTGGCCTTGATGCCGAGATCCTGCAGGCTGCAGCGAAGAAGCTGAACCTCACTATCGAACCCCAGGTCACCGATTTCAACGGCATGCTTGGAGGTGTACAAAGCCGCCGCGTTGACATCTCCATCGGGGGAATTGCCTGGACCAAAGAACGTGCGAAGGCCGGCCTGTTCACCGATCCTCCCTACTACTCCCCGCCGGCGATGGCCGTCCAGGGCGACAAGGACGTCAAAACCCTTGCAGACCTCCGCGGCAAGAACCTGGGCACCGTTACGGGCTACGTTTGGGTGAAGTCGATCAAGGCGGTTCCAGAGGCCAAGCTCAATGCCTACCCTGACGCCAATGGGCTGTTCGCCGACGTCGGCTCCGGACGGGTTGACGTAGGTTTCGTGGACCCCTTGCTCATTTCCTATACCCAGGCGCAGCGCCCTGATCTAGGCATGCAGACCAAGTACCTGACGCCGCCCACGGACGAAGAAGTGCAAAAATCTCCGGACCTGGCCTATTTCCAGCCGTACATGACCAGCTTCTACGTGCCAAGGGAGGCACCGAAGCTGGAGAAGGCCGTCTCCGGAGTGATTCGCGAAATGTACGCCAACGGGGAGCTTGCGAGCCTGATCACCAAATACGGTGGCGACCCGGACCAGTACCTGAAGCCGTCGCCGTCCATGACAGCGGATCGGCGGGCCGAGGACCGCCCGGCCGACTGGACGGCTCCGTCGAACTGAACCGCCCGGTACCCATTCCAAAGGACAGGAACAATCATGAACCCCGCACCCGGCCTGTTTCAGGTGCCATGGCAGGAATACGTGCCAGCACTTGCCGATGGTCTGCTGAGGTCCCTTGGCTACACCGCAGCCGGCTTCGCCGGCGCAGTGGTGATTGGACTCGGCGTCGCACTCCTGCGCATCAGTTCCCGTCGGCTGCTCCGGATTCCGGCTGCCGTCTACACGGAACTGTTCAAGAACATCCCCCTGCTGGCCATCATTTTCATTACTTACTTCGGCTTGGCTTCCATCGGTATCCGTCTGGATGCATTCCAAGCGGGCACTCTTAGCCTGGTGATCTTCTACGGAGCATACCTTTCGGAGATTTTCCGGGCTGCCCTCCTCGGAGTCCACCCCGGACAGCGGGAAGCAGGCCAAGCCCTGGGCCTTGGGCCCACGGTGACCTTCACTGGCATCATCTTCCCGCAGGCACTCCGGCTCGCATTGCCCGGAACCGGCACCATGCTGGTGGACCTTTTGAAGTCCACCTCCCTGCTGGTGGTGATTTCGGCAGCGGAGCTCATGTCCCAGGCGCAGCTGATCGCCAGCGAAACGTTCCGCGCCCTTGAGGTCTACATCGTCATTTCCGCGATCTACTTTGTGGTCTGCTACCCGCTCTCGCAATTGGTCCTCAGGCTCGAACGGCGCGTGCAAGCAGGCGCCCCCTTGTCCCTCCGCCGGTACCGCAGATTGGCTCAGGCACGCGCCCTCTTGGCAGCAGCGGAAACCACGTCATACTCGGAGGTAAAGCCATGACGATCGGAAGAATTGAAACCAAAGGTCAAACGGTGAACAACGCCCGTCCGGTGGTCGAGATCAAATCCCTGGTGAAGTCGTTCTCGGGCCGCGTCGTGCTGGACAACGTGGACTTTACGGTCGAGCCAGGCAACATTGTCAGCATCATCGGCCGAAGCGGCGGTGGCAAGACCACCTTGATGCGATGCATCAACCTCCTTGAGCAACCCGATTCAGGCACCATAACGTTGCAGGGTGAGCCGGTGTTCGCAGGGAGGAAGACGGTCTGCAAGGATCTGGCCAAGCTGAGGCAGCGGGTTGGGATGGTCTTCCAACGCTTCTACCTTTTTCCCCACCTGACAGCCGTGGAGAATGTCATGTTGGCCCAAATGAAGGGGCTTAAGATCCCTGAGAAGAAAGCCCTCCACACTGCGCTGGAGTTGCTCGCCGAAGTGGGCCTGTCGCACCGGGCCCTGGCATTTCCGGAACAGATGTCCGGAGGCGAACAGCAGAGGGTTGCGATTGCCCGGGCATTGGCCCTGGGTCCCAGCCTCCTCCTGTTCGACGAGCCGACATCCGCGCTCGACCCCGAATCCACCCGGGACGTGCTGGCCGTCATGCGCCGCTTGGCCCAGTCCGGTATGACCATGGTCATCGTCACGCACGAGGTGCCCTTTGCCAGGGAGATCTCCGACCAAATCGTCTTCATAGATGGCGGCCACATCATCGAACAAGGTCCTCCGTCCGAGGTCATCGATAATCCGCGCGAAGAACGCACCAAGGCATTCCTCCGCTCCTACAACTCGGACAGCTAAGTTCCACTCCCGCACCGGCGGCGTCCATTTGGCCTGATTCGCCTTTTCCGCTTCACGCTCCTACGCGCCCAATTTCCTTGAAAGAGAACCATGACTTCACTTCATAGCCCCGGCCGGACGGTTGACGTCGACGGCATCACAACCCCGGATTCGCCCTATCCATCGGCCACACGGGCAGGGGATACCGTCTACGTATCGGGTCAGGTTTCGTTTGGCGACGGCGGATCCGTCGTAGGTGAAGGCGACATCGAGGCTCAGACCCGGTGTTCCCTGGAGAGGCTTGGCAAGGTCCTGTCCACCTACGGCGCCAGCCTTGGCGACGTGGTTTCCTGCACGGTCTATCTCCGGGACGCCGCGCTCGCGGAGGCATTCAACAGGACCTGGGTCTCTGTCTTCGCCGGACATCGACCGTCCAGGGCCACGGTTGTTGCCGAGTTGCTGGACCCGCGGCTCCTTGTGGAAGTGCAGGCAACAGCCTGTTTGCCGCAGGGCGGACCTGACCGGGCGGAGGCATGGAAATGAAACTCCTGGTGGTCGGCGCTGGCATCATTGGTGTCACAACGGCCTACGAGTTGGCTCGGCGCGGACACGACGTTGAAGTAGTGGACAGGGAGGCCGCTGAAACACTCGCCACCAGCGACGCGACGGCGGGCCTGATCGCGCCGGGGCACTCCTTCGCCTGGGCCTCGCCGTCCGCACCCAAGGAATTGCTGAAATCAATCTTCAGCGCAGATACCTCGATCCGGGTAAAGCCGCGCCTCGACGCTGAGCTTGTGTCGTGGGGGCTGAAGTTCCTGCGTGAATGCACCGGCCCACGGGCACATCGAAACACCCTGGCAAAGCTGCGCCTCGCCCAGCGGAGCCAACAGCTCTTCAACGCGATGATCGCAGGAAAGGGCATGGACTTCCGGCCTTCAACCGGCGGCGTCCTCTATCTCTATCGCGACGCGGATGCCTTGGAACGGGCGATGGCGCATGGCAGCATCATGCGGGAGAACGGCCAGGCACAGCGGATCGTGTCCCGGGAGGAGCTGCTCCAGCTCGAGCCAGCCCTGGCCAACAGCCACGTCAGGTTCATCGGTGCTGTCCATGATGAAACTGATGCAACGGGAAATCCCGCCATATTTGCCGCGGAGGTCCGAAAGCTGTGTGAGGAGTTGGGGGTGCGCTTCACGTTCGACACGGCCATAGTGGGGATCCGATCAGACAGTTCACCGGCCGGTGTTCCCCGGGTGGCAGCGCTCAGGAGCAGCCAAGGTGAGCTTGTCGCTGACCGGTTCATCCTTGCAGGTGGCCCGGAGAGCGCGCGCCTGGCCAGAACTGCCGGTGTCCGCCTCCCCGTTTATCCGGCGAAAGGCTACAGCCTCACCGCTCCCATCAATGAAGGAGCCCCCGCCCCCGGCTTGGGCGGCATTGACGAGAGGTCGTTGGTGGCATGGTCAAGGTTTGGGGATCATTTGAGGATGTCCGCTACGGCAGAGTTCGCCGGTTACTCGCAGCAGTACGCCCGGAAGGACTTTGCAAACATCCTCAAAGCAGGGAAGGAACTCTTCCCCGGGGTGCTGGACCTCAGCAGGGCTACCTACAAAGTGGGGCTAAGGCCCATGACTCCGGACGGACCGCCCATCATTGGCCGGGCAGGCGAAAGCAACCTCTACATCAACACCGGTCACGGGCACCTCGGGTGGACCATGGCCTGCGGGTCCGCAGAGATGCTGGCGGACCTGATCGACGGCAAACCTACGGTGCTCGCGGCCGAGCCTTACGCCGTTGGCCGCTAGGTCAGGTTATTTCCACCACGTATCAAAGATCGTGACCGGAACCGTGCGCTTGTGGCGCGTGCGGAGGTACTTCTGCTCGATGAGCTCGGCGGCGTCCTGGGGGATGTCGCGGCCTTCGAGGTAGTCGTCGATCTGGTCGTAGGTGATGCCGAGCTCGTCCTCGTCGGTGCGCCCGGGCTTGTTATCCAGGAGGTCGGCGGTGGGAACCTTCTCCCAGACCCGTGAAGGTGCGCCGAGTTCGGCCAGGAGGGTGCGGTTCTGGCGTTTGTTCAGGCCGAACAGCGGCAGGATGTCCGCGCCGCCGTCGCCGAACTTCGTGAAGAAGCCCGTCACTGACTCTGCGCCATGGTCAGTGCCGATCACCAGGTAGTTGTGTTCGCCGGCCAGTGCATACTGGGCGATCATGCGCG
The DNA here is from genome assembly GCF_002224285.1 of Arthrobacter sp. YN. Classification (GTDB taxonomy): domain Bacteria; phylum Actinomycetota; class Actinomycetes; order Actinomycetales; family Micrococcaceae; genus Arthrobacter. The sequence continues at coordinate 580,219 of NZ_CP022436.1, forward strand.
CGCGGGCTTTGGTGTTGCCCTTATGGAAATCGGAGATCGGGGCGCCCGTGGTCTTCTCGAATTCGTCCTCGAAACCATCCACGGCCTGGGAGATGTTGTAGGTCCACTCGGTCTTGGCCTTGATGAAGTCGAGGGCCGCCTGCGCGTCGTCTTCATCATGCTGGATGCCGTAGGGGAGTCGGACGGCGACGAAGTTCGCTTCTACGCCCTCGGCGTCGAGCTCTTCCACGGCCAATTGGGCCAAGCGGCCGGCAAGGGAGGAATCTATGCCGCCGGAGATGCCAAGAACGAATCCCTTGGTGTGCGTCGCCTTCAGGTAATCCTTCAGGAAATCGACGCGCTTGCGGACCTCCTCTGCAGGGTTGATCCGGGGCTGGACGCCCATTTCTTCAATGATCTTTTCCTGGAGTTCGCGCATGGTCCAACACTAGTCAGCCCGGTCACGCAGGCTCAACCATATTGCGCCGCGATTCGGGCTAAGCGGAAGGAGCCGGACCCGTTGAACCGCGGACTGTGAGATGCGTGGGCATGACCGAGCGATTCCGGTTCCCGCCGCCGGCGAGCGGGTTCAATTGGGCCAGCAACATGGACACGGCCACCCTGCCGGCCTGCTCGATGGGAGAACTCATGGTGGTCAGGGGAGGGTTGCAAAAATCCGCGCCAAAGATGTCGTCACAGCCCACGATGCTCATGTCTTCGGGCACCCGGAGGCCCCGTTCGCGGAGTCGTTGCAGCATCCCGATGGCGATGAGGTCATTGAAGACGATGCACGCCGTGACTCCGCTGTGGACGGCAGCATCCGCAGCAGCAGCGCCGGATTGGGTTTTGGGTGCGAAGGGGCCAAGGCGGCGGACCTCAACTCCGCGTTCCTCCGCGGCTGCTGACAGTGCGGCCCAGCGCCGGGCACTGGACTGCGAAACGGCGGGACCGGAAACGTAGGCAACGGACGTGTGGCCCCATGAAATCAGGTGGTCCAGGGCCTGCGGCATGGCTGAGGGGGTGTCGATGATGACTGCGGGGACGCCATCGACGTCGCGGTTTACAGTGACCATGGGCATCAGGGCGGCGGCAGCGGCCAGTGCTTCATCGTTGAGGCGGGACGCTGCCACAATCACGCCGTCGGCGCTTTTGCGCAGCTGCTCCAGCGTGCTGGCCTCCACCTCGTCCGATTCTTCGGTATCCACCAGCAACTGCGTGTAGCCGGCTGCCTTAAGCTGCAGCTGGGTGCCCCGGATGAGGTCGAAGTAGAACGGGTTGGTGATGTCCGGAACCAGGACGCCAACAGCGCCGGTCTTCCCTGAGCTCAAGGCTTTCGCCTGCGAGTTGGGCGTGTAATTAAGCTCGACGGCGGCAGCCTGGATCCGCTCGCGGGTGCGGATATTGACGCGCTCCGGGTTGGCAAGGGCCCTTGAAACTGTGGACGCCGCGACGCCGCACAGCGCGGCGATGTCGTGGATGGTGGCAGGCCGGCCTGTTGCCATGGGTTGCGTCGCCATGGGCGTTCCTCTCTGAACGACAAAATCATCCGGCTGTGACCACTGCCACACCGTGGGTCAAGAATGCCACACGATGGCAGCGAATGGCAATCGGTTGTCAAAATGGTGCCAAGATGGCTAAACTCGTGGGGACAAGACACTCCTGTGAACTGCGTCACCGTGCTTCGGCCGGTGGCGTCGCAGGGCTACCTAGGAGAATTCGTGACCCACCCCCAAGCCGTGTGGAGCCTGTCCGGTTTCGGCGACGAAGTAGATCCAGATCCCGCCATCCAAGCCGCCGTGCTCCTGGCCCTCGGCGCCAGCCACCTTGAAGTCCGCAGCGCCTGGGGCACCAACGTGTCCGAACTGGAGCCTGAAGCTGTCCAGCGACTGAAAGCGATCCTCGACGACAAGGGCCTCAAAGTCTCCGCTGTAGCCAGCCCCATTGGCAAGGTGGATGTCAGCCTGCCGGTGGAGCATGAGCTCGCGCGGCTCCGCCAGATCATCTCGGTAGCGAAAGCCCTGGATACCAAGTACGTGCGCATCTTCTCCTTCTACCGGGGCGAGGATCAGGGCCAGGATGAGATTCGGGATGCCGTGATGGAGCGCATGACGGCCTTGGCCTCTGAGGCAGCCGCCAGTGACGTGATCCTGCTTCACGAAAACGAGAAGGGCATCTACGGAGACACCCCTGAGCGTGTCCTGGACATCATGGAAACGGTGAACTCCCCGGCACTGCGCGTCGCCTGGGACAACGCCAACTTTGTCCAGGTAGGCGTCAAGCCGTACACCGAGGGCTACGCCTTGCTGCGACCGTACCTTGAGTACTTGCAGGTGAAGGACGCGATCGCCACCACTGGCGAGGTTGTTCCTTCGGGCGAAGGCGACGGCGAACTGGATGCCACCATCGCGGCACTGGCCGCCGACGGGTACAAGGGCTTCGCGTCGCTGGAGCCACACCTTGCCAGCGCCCACGAACTGGGCGGTTACTCCGGCCCAGTGGCTTTCGGCATCGCAGCCAGGGCCTTCGCCGGCCTCGCAAGCAAAAACGGCGTCACGCTCGCCTGATCCGGGCAAAGCAGCGCCCAGTACCACCAGCACTGAGCATCACCATCCGGCAGCATCATCCTTCGAAGGAGCAGGACATGCCAACAGCGGCAGTCATCGGTTGCGGCGACATCTCAACCGTTCATTTTGAGGCACTATCTGCGGTGGGGGACGCGGAGTTGGTGGCAGTGTGCGATACCGACCCGGAAAGGTTGGCAGCGGCGGCAGCCGCCCACGGCGTCCCCGGCTACGCGGACTACCTGGACATGCTCCAGAAGGTGCGTCCCGACGTCGTGCATGTTTGTACGCCGCACCACCTTCATGCCTCCGTGGCCGCTGACTGCCTTGAGTGGGGCGTCCATGTGATCGTCGAGAAGCCGCTGGCCCACACGTTGGAAGAGGGGCAACGCCTGATTGAGGTGGCGGAGCGGAGTACGGCAAAGATCGGCGTTTGTTTTCAGAACCGGTACAACGCGACGTCGCAAGCAATGCATGAACTGCTCGACGGCGGCACATTGGGTCAGGTGATCGGCGCCTCGGCGACTGTCATGTGGCACCGGGACGGCAGCTATTACGAAAGCCGTCCGTGGCGTGGAACCTGGGCCGAGGGCGGAGGCGGTCTGATGATGAACCAGGCCATCCATACCGTGGACCTGCTGCAGTGGCTGGTGGGTGATGTTGCCAAAGTGGAGGGCCACGCGTCCACCCGTTCGTTGGGTGGCGTGATTGAGGTGGAAGACACTGCGGAGTTTGTTGCCGAGCATGTCAACGGTGCCCGCAGCGTTTTCTACGCAACCCTGGCCAATGCCGTCAATGCTCCGGTGACGCTGGACATCGTCACCGAGAAGGCGACCCTCAGCCTGCGGGGCGATCTCACGGTGACCTATGCCGATGGGGCCGTCGACGTCGTCCAGGAGCGGGTGGCGGAAACCGGGGGCAGATCCTACTGGGGAGTTTCCCATCAGTTGTTGATCGCGGACTTCTACGCCACGTTGGCCCATCCCGGACCTTTCTGGATCAACCCTGCCGAGGCGGGCAAGTCCTTGGGGATCATCAAGGACATTTACGCGCAAAGCTACCCGGACATGCTTGAGCGGGTGGGCTGAACCATCCGTGCAATCGTTGGGCGAAGGGCCGGAAACCTCAGGGATTCCGGCTGTTTTCGCGTGACGGGTCCGTGTCTCCAGGCGTCTCATCCCGGCGCTTGGCAACAATTTAAGAAACTTTTGACAATCGGTTGCCAAGATCGAACAAAGTCCGTACTGTAAATCTCACACCCAGAAAAGTGTGGTGCAGGCCACACGCCCCAAGCTCTGACTCGCATCAGGCAAAGACTCAGTAGGAGCCGACAATGAAGTTAGGTCCCAAGGCGGCAGCAGCCGCCATCGTCCTCAGCGCATCCCTGGCGCTTACCGCATGTGGCGGCGGAGGTGCCGGCGCTGGAACTGGTTCGACTGCCGGCAGCAAGACCGTCACGGCCCTGACGTTGGGCACCCTGAGGGACCTCACCTCCTGGGATCCGGCACAGGCCCACGTGGGCCACGCGCTCCAGCCCTACCAAGCAGCCTACGATTCACTGATCCTCCGCGAACCGGACGGCAAGCTCAGCCCCATGCTGGCAACCGCCTGGAAGTACAACGAGACCAACACCAAGCTCACCGTGGACCTCCGCACGGACGTCACCTTCAGTGACGGTGCCAAGTTCGACGCCACGGCAGCCAAGGCCAACATGGACCACTTCAAGAAGGCCAATGGCCCGCAGATGGGTCAGCTTGCCTCCGTATCCGACATTGCCGTGGTGGACGCTGACACCATTGACATCAACCTCAGCGCACCGGAACCGGCCCTTGAGTACTTCCTCAGCCAGGCTGCGGGCCTGATGGGAAGCCCGGCCGCACTGGGAACCGACGCCATCAAGACCGTCCCGGTAGGCTCCGGCCCCTACGTGATGGACAAGGCCGCCTCCGTGAAGGATTCCCAGTCCGTGTTCACTGCCCGTGAAGGTTACTGGAATAAGGATCTCCAGAAGTTCAAGAAGCTGACGCTCAAGATCCTCCTGGACCCCACCGCCCGCACCAACGCGCTGGTGTCCGGCCAGATTGACGCCACGCTGCTGGACCCCAAGAACGGGAAGCAGGCCGAGGGCGCCAAGATGAAGCTCCAAACCAACCAGGTTGACTGGTCCGGATTGCTGCTCCTTGATCGGGACGGCACCAAGAACCCGGCCCTGGCCAACCTCAAGGTCCGCCAGGCCATCAACCACGCCTTTGACCGCAAGACCATCCTGGATCAAGTCATGCTGGGCCAGGGCACTCCCACCACGCAGCCGTTCGGCAAGGACAGCGGAGCCTGGACCGAGGAGCTGGAGAACTACTACAGCTACGATCCCGAGAAAGCCAAGCAGCTCCTGAAGGATTCCGGCTTTGAAGGCAAGGTCAGCTTCGAGGTTCCCACCCTTCCCGGCGCGGAAACCCTGATCTCCGTCCTCAAGCAGCAGCTCGCTGATGTGGGCATCACCCTGAACCCGGGCGCGGCCATCACCAACACCTTCACCTCGGACGTTGCCGCCCAGAAGTACCCGGCACTCTTCTTCAACCTCTTCCAGGGGCAGCCGACAGTGGCAATCGACCAGATCGTCTCCACCAAAGCCCTCTATAACCCGTTCAAGACCACCACCCCTGAGCTTGAGGCCAAGATCGCGGCCGTGCGCACCGGTGGTACGGATGCCGGCAAGCTGGCCCAGGAAGTCAACAAATACGTGGTGGAACAGGCTTGGTTCGCTCCGCTGTTCCGCGTGAACCAGATGTACTACCACAACGACAAAGTGAACGTCACACCGCAGGTCCAGCAGGCCGTTCCGTCCATCTACAACTACTCGCCCGCCAAGTAGGACCCCATGATCAAGTTCATTGCGAAAAGACTGGGCAGCGGTCTGGTGGTGTTGTTCGTCGTCTCGGTCCTCACCTTCACCCTGCTGTACACCTCCAGCGGAAGTATTGCCCAGAACATCCTGGGGGATCAGGCAACACCTGAACAGGTGGCCCTGAAGGAACAGGAACTGGGACTCGACCAACCGCTCTTTGTCCGCTACTTCGCCTGGTTGGGCGATGCCCTGACCGGCAACCTGGGAGCATCCTGGTTCACCTCGGAGCCGGTGGCCAGCTCCCTGGCCACCCGCATCCCGGTGACCATGACCATGGTCTTCACCGCAATGATCCTGATCGCCATCTGCGCAGCACTGATCGGTGTTGCCGCAGCCGTCAAGCGCGGCTGGGTGGACAGGGTGGTCCAGATTGGCGCGATCGTGGGGGACTCCATCCCCGGCTACGTGATCGGCGTGTTCCTGGTGACCATCCTGGCCATCCAGCTCGGCTTATTCCCCGCCACCAGCACCATCTCCCCGGAGGTGGGGCCAGAGGCCTGGGTCTACTCCATGACCCTTCCGGTCATTGCACTGCTGATCAACGGCGTAACCGGCGGCGCGCAGCAGATCCGGTCCGCCGTGATCAAGCAGCTTGAGCGTGACTACGTCAGGACGCTGCGCAGCCGAGGCATCGGAGAGCGTGAAATCCTCTTCAAGCACGTGCTGCGCAGCGCCGCACCGGCAGGCCTCACCGTCTTGAGCCTGCAACTGATCGGCATGCTGGGCGGTGTGGTGATCATCGAGCAGATCTTCGCCCTCCCGGGAATGGGTCCGCTGGCCGTCGCCGCTACCACCCAAACCGATCTTCCCGTCGTCATGGGAGTGGTGATGTACACCGTGGTGGTGGTCATCGTCGTGAACCTCCTGGTGGACATCCTCAATGGCTGGCTCAACCCGAAAGTACGTGTGTCATGAGCGATTCCGTAGATTCAGCAGCAGTATCGGCAGACTCCATGGGCCTCGCAGCGAAGCCCGAGGCCGGCCAGAGCGGCACGGTGGTCCGTTCCACCGTCCTGCGCCGACTCCTGAAGAACCCCATGGGCATCGCCTCGCTGGTGATCCTGCTGACCATCGCTGCGCTGGCCATCCTCGCCCCGGTGATCGCGCCTTTCGAAGAGAACTTCGCCAACATTTCCAAGACCTTGGCCGCCCCGGACTCAGTCAACATCCTGGGCACTGACAGCGCAGGACGCGATACCTGGAGCCGCCTGCTCTTCGGCGCCCAGCTGACCTTGTTGTCCGCGTTGCTGTGTGCCGGCGTGGCCATTGCCATCGGACTCCCGGCAGGCCTGATCGCCGGCTACTATGCGGGCAAATTCGAAGCCGTCTCCAACTGGGTAGTCAGCATCCTCATGAGCCTGCCCGGCCTGATCGTCCTCCTCACCATCCGCGCAGCTTTCGGCCCGTCGGTATGGATCTCCATGATCGCGTTTGGTGTCCTGATCAGCCCGGCGTACTTCCGGCTGACCCGCACCGCCGTGCAGTCGGTCCGGAACGAACTCTACGTTGACGCCGCCCGGGTCTCCGGCTTGTCTGACCTGAGCATCATCGCCCGCCACATCTTCTCCGTGGTCCGCGCACCGATCATCATCCAGACCGCGGCCATCGCAGGTGTTGCCATCGCCATCCAGTCCGGACTCGAATTCCTGGGCCTGGGCGATCCCACTAAGGCAACGTGGGGGGTCATGCTCTCCGAAGGCTTCAAGAACGTCTACCTCACGCCCACCCTGCTGCTCTGGCCGGCACTGGCCATGGCACTCACCATCGGCGGACTGGTCCTCCTGGGCAACGCCATCCGCGACGCCCTGGAAGACGGCGAAAAAATCAAGCACCGCAAGAAGCGTGCCATTGCTTCAGCGGAACGCACGACGACGGACCCCGCCAAGGCGCGACAGTCACGGAAGTCTGTGGCCGCCGTCGACGTCGGAACCGAGCACCACCTGGTCAAGGTGACCAACCTCGGCGTCGGCTATCCGCAGGCTGACGGTACCGTCAAAAAGGTCGTGGACGACGTCTCTTTCCACGTGGACCGCGGCGAAATCCTGGGCATCGTTGGCGAATCGGGTTCGGGCAAGTCCCAGACCGCGTTCTCCATCCTTGGCCTGCTGCCGGATAACGCACGGATTGTTGGCGGTTCCATCCAGTTCGATGGCAACTACACGGTTGCCCCTGGCGAGGACCTCGTCAACCAGGAACGGCTGTCCAAGCTGCGCGGCAAGCGGATCTCTTACATTCCGCAGGAACCCATGAGCAACCTGGACCCGGCCTTCACCATTGGCTACCAACTGGTCACACCCATGGTCCGTGTCCTGGGAATCTCCAAAGCAGAAGCCCGCCAGCGTGCACTCAAGCTGCTCACCGACGTCGGCATTGCCAACCCGGAGCGAACCTTCAACGCTTACCCGCACGAGGTTTCCGGTGGCATGGCCCAGCGCGTACTCATCGCCGGCGCCATCAGCTGTGAACCGGACCTGGTGATCGCTGACGAACCCACCACGGCGCTGGATGTCACCGTCCAAGCGGACGTGCTGGACCTGCTGCGCGAGCTGCAGCAGCGCCTGAACATCGGCGTGATCCTGGTGACCCACAACTTCGGAGTTGTTGCCGATCTGTGCGACCGCGTGGCCGTGATGCAGAACGGGCGGCTGGTGGAAGAAGGCACCGTCCGCGAGATCCTCCGGAACCCGAAAGAGCCGTACACGCAGACCCTGCTCGGGTCCATGCTCGAAGGAAAGACCCCCATGACCATGCTGGTATCGAAGCCTGGATCAGCAGCGCAGAAGGAGCCTGTCGCATGAGTGCCACAGATAAGTCACCGCTCCTGTCGGTAGAAAACCTGGTGGTGGAGTACCCCAGCAAGCGGTTCCGGGCCAAGCCTTTCCGGGCGTTGACGGACATCAACATCACCATCGGCCAGGGCGAAACCCTTGGCTTGGTGGGGGAGTCCGGCTCAGGCAAGACCACCCTTGGCCGTGCCGTCCTGGGCCTGGCACCGGTTACCTCTGGAAAGGTGATCTTCGAAGGCAACGACATCAGCCACGCGTCCCGCAAGGAACGCCGCACGCTGAGCCGCGACCTCCAAGTGGTGTTCCAGGACCCCTACACCTCGCTGAATCCGGCGCTGGAAATCGGCGACATCCTGGCCGAACCACTGGGGGTGCAAGGCATGGCACCTGCTGCAGCCAAGAAACGTGTCAAGGAATTGCTGGACCAAGTAGGCCTGCCAACCGACGCCATTCACCGCCTTCCCCGCGAGTTCAGCGGCGGCCAGCGGCAGCGCGTTGCGATCGCCCGGGCTCTTGCCCTGTCCCCGAAGTTGATTGTCTGCGACGAACCCGTCAGCGCATTGGACCTGTCCACCCAAGCCCGCGTGCTGGATCTCTTCCTGCAGATCCAAAAGGACACCGGCGTTTCGTACCTGTTCGTTTCCCACGACCTCGACGTCGTCCGGCATATCAGCCACCGCGTCGCCGTCATGTACCACGGCGAAATCGTGGAGCAAGGCCCCGCCGAGGTGGTCACCCGCGATCCCGAACACCCCTACACGCAGCGGCTTTTGCTCGCCTCGCCCGTGCCCGATCCGGACCGGCAGGAACAACGCCGGGCAGACCGGCACCGCTTGCTCGCCAACCAACACAGCCAAATCGAACAGCAAGGTGCGGTGGCCTGAACAGCCCTGCACCCCCATCACACATCCCAGGGTCCGGAAGGGCCCGGAAACCCCGGAGGAAAAAGTGGCCACAATAGGCGTCCAAGCCATGATGCTGAAGGACAGTTTTGCCGACGTCGGAGCGTTCGAAACGCTCCGCAAGGTCAGCGCGATCGGCTATAACGCCGTCGAAATTTCCCAAATCCCCATGACTCCGGAGAACGTGGGTGAACTGGACCGCTCCCGCACGGAGCTCGGCATGGACATTGCAGCGCTTTCGGTCAATATCGAAGGCCGCAAGGGCATGCCCGTGGAATCACTGGCGGACAACTTCGACAAGATTGTGGACGACGCCAAGCGCTTGGACTCTTCCTTGCTGCGCATCGGGATGCTTCCGTTCGGGGCCATGAGGTCCTTGGACTCGGTGGTTGAATTCGCCAAGCAGGCCAACGGCTACGCTGAACGCCTCCAGGAGCACGGCATCAGCCTGTACTACCACAACCATCACATTGAGTTCGCGAAATTTGACGGCAAGTACATGCTGGACATCATCGCTGGGAACTCACCGGCCATGGGCATGGAAATCGACGTCCACTGGGTCCAGCGCGGTGGCTTGGACCCTGTCCGCACCGTCGAAAAATACGCGGGCAAGACTGCCATGGTGCACCTCAAGGACTACAGGATCGGTCAACTGCCGGAATCGTCCTTCGGGCTCCTGGAGAAGGGCGATTTTCCCGGCTTCATGGCCGAGTTCCGCAACGTGGTGCAGTTCGCCGAAGTGGGAGAGGGCAACCTGGACTTCCCGTCCATCGTTCCTGCCGCCGTGGCCGCGGGTGCCAGGTACCTCTTGGTGGAGCAGGACGAGCTCTATGGGCGGACCGTATGGGATGCGCTCCAGACCTCATACGACAACCTGGTGGCCATGGGCCACGCCGACCTTTTCCAGAATTCAACAAGTTTCAGTTCTTAGACACGGGAGATTGCAGTCATGAGCAAGAAAGTACGCCTCGGCATCATCGGCCTGGGCCAGCAGGGCGGCGCTTACGCCAGGTTCATCGCCGACGGCCTCGTGCCGAACATGGAGATCGCCGCCATCTGCGACATCGATCCCGCCAAGAAGGAGCTTGCCGCGTCCCAGTACCCGGATGTCCCGTTCTTCGAGGATTACATCGCGATGCTGGAGAGCGGTTCCGTGGACGCGATCGTCACCTGCGTGCCGCATTTCCTGCACCCGGAGATGGGCATCGAGACACTCAAGCGCAATATCCACGCGTTGGTGGAGAAGCCCGCCGGCGTCTACACCAAGCAGGTCAAGGAGCTTAACGAGTTCGCGGCCTCCAAGCCGGAGCTCTCCTTCGGCATCATGTTCAACCAGCGCAACAACCCGCTGTATAAGAAGCTCAAGGAAATCGTCGATAACGGCGAGATTGGCAGCATCCGGCGTACCAACTGGATCATCACCAACTGGTGGCGTCCCCAGGGCTACTACAACTCCAGCGAATGGCGCGCCACCTGGGGCGGCGAAGGCGGCGGCGTCCTGGTCAACCAGGCACCGCACCAGCTGGACCTCTGGCAGTGGATCTGCGGCGTCCCCAAGTCCGTGTACTCGAAGGTGGCGTTCGGCTTCCGCCGCGATATCGCCGTCGAGGATGAGGTCACCGCGGTAGTGGATTACGGCAACGGCGCCACTGGCGTTTTCGTGACGGCCACCCACGACATCGTGGGAACGGACCGGTTCGAAATCCTGGGCGACCAGGGCAAGATCGTGGTGGAGGGCAGCAAGGTTGCCACCGTCACCCGCTTGGTCAAACCGGAACGGGACATCAGCGATTCGATGGGCATGGACGATGTCCGCAAGCTCTTCATGGGCCAGCTGAACCGCGACGAGCTATACACCAGCGAGGTCATCGAATTCGAGTCCGTGTGGGGCGGCCAGCACGCAGGTGTCCTGGAGAACTTCGCTGCCAACATCCTGGACGGTACGCCTCTGCTGGCCCCGGGGTCCGATGGCATCAACGGTGTCCGCCTGGCCAACGCCATCCACCTCTCAGCCTGGACCGGCAAGGAAGTATCGCTGGACTTTGATGAGGACGAATTCCTGCACGAGTTGAACAAGCGCATCGCGGAAGAGGGCAAGTTCCCCGAGCGTTCCTGACAAAGCGCGAAACGGGCCGGTTGCTGATTTATTTGGCAACCGGCCTTTTTTGTTGCCATGCGGTCTACGATGGAGCGGTGACTGACGTGACGAGCACTGGAACAGCAACCACCCCCACCAAACGAGGCCGGGGGGATAAGTCGTCTGCCACGATTTACGACATCGCGAAGCTGGCGGGCGTGAATCCCTCCACTGTGTCCCGCGCGCTGAGCAAGCCCGGCCGCGTTAGCGCCAAGACGCAGAAGATCATTGAGGATGCGGCTGCGGAGCTGAACTATCAGGTCAACCCCTTCGCGCGGGCCTTGCCCACCGGCCGCACCCAGACCATCGGCTTGATCGTTGCGGACATCACCAACCCCACGTTCTTCGACATCATCCGCGGCGCCGAAACCACCGGCTCAGCCCGCGATTACACTCTGGTTTTGGCGGAATCCGCGGAGTCGCCGGAGACGGAAGTCACCGCCGCCCGGCGCCTGCTGAGCACCGTGGACGGACTCATCCTGGCCAGCCCCCGCATGGACGATGACCACATCCGCGCCCTGGCCGCTGACAAACCCGTGGCCGTCATCAACCGCGAGATCCAAGGCGTGCCGTGCGTTGTTCCCGACGTCAACAAGGGCATCAGCGAAGCCGTGCGCAGCCTGGCCGCCAATGGCCACGAAAAGCTCGCTTACGTCGCCGGCCCCCAGCAGTCCTGGATGACGGCCCGCCGTTGGGAAGGCGTCAAAGCCGCCGCCGAATGGTCCAAGCTCAGCGCGGTGCGCCTCGAGTCGTCCAAACCAACGGTCGACGGCGGCCGGCAGGTTGCGCGCGACGTCCTGGAGAGCGGGGCGACGGCGGTGATCACCTACAACGACCTCCTGGCCATTGGCTTGATGCAGGAACTGCAGGCCGGCGGCATGCGCGTCCCGGACCAGATCAGCATTGTTGGCTTTGACGACATCTTCGGCGCCGATTTCACTACTCCCGCATTGACCACAGTGCGCTCGCCGTTGGGGGAGTGCGGCACCCGTGCCGTGACCATCCTGCTGGACATGCTCCAAGGCCAGGAGGCCCCGGGCGAAGCTGTCCGGGTGGAGACGGAACTCGTGGTGCGCGGCTCCAGTGGGCGGCTGTTGGTTTAGCCCCACCTGAGGAGCGCCATTGGCCGTGATGGACGGCCACTCAGCAACTAGTTGGCAATTTTTGGCAACCGGTTGACAAAAGTTGGACCGGACCGCCAAGATTGACCTATGTCACAGTCCATCGCAGCACACCCTGACAGGCTCCTGCCCGCAGATCCCGGGACGCGCGGCATCGCGCGGTCCTTGCTGGAGCGCGTCCAGGACCTGCCCATCATTTCCCCGCACGGCCACGTTGACGCCGCAGTCATCGAGCAGAACACCCCGTTCCCCGATCCCGCAGCGCTCCTGGTCAGCCCGGACCACTACGTCACCCGCCTGATCCACGCCAACGGAGTTCCGATGGATCAGTTGCTGGTCGGCGCCGCGTCCGCGCCGGAGTCCCGGGAGATCTGGCGACAGTTCGTTGAAGCCTGGCCCCTGTTCGAGGGCACGGCCTCCGGGTATTGGCTGCGCACCCAGTTCAACGATGTGTTCAAGCTCGGAGCCGACCTCAGTGAGCTGTCCGCAGATGCAAGTTACGACGCTATTGCTGCCAAGTTGATGGAACCGGACTTCCGCCCGCGGCAGCTCTTCAAGGACTTCAACATCGAGGTCCTCGCCACCACGGATGATCCGCTGGACACTCTGGCCAGCCACAAGGCACTCACCGAAGATCCGAGCTTCAACGGCCGCGTCGTACCCACGTTCCGCCCGGACGCCTACCTGAATGTGGCCCACCCCAGCTGGAGTGCCAACGTCGATCGGCTCATCCAGACCGCGGCTGACGGCGCCACTGGCTACGCCGGCTACATCGCGGCCCTGGAAAACCGGCGTCGTTATTTCGTGGAGCATGGCGCGGTATCGGCGGACCATGGCGTCCGCACCCCGGCAACCCTCAAGCTTGACCCCCGGGAAGCGGAGGCCCTCTTTGAGAAAGCGCGCGCCGGCAGTGCAACTGCGGAAGACCGCGACGCGTTCGAGGCCCACATGATGTACCAGATGGCCCGGATGTCCGTGGAAGACGGATTGGTCATGACCATCCACCCGGGCTCCTACCGGAACCACCACGGTCCCACGTTCGAGTCCTTTGGCGCGGATACCGGTCACGACATTCCTTTCGCCGTGAACTACACCGAGGCCATCCGTCCGTTGCTGCAGGACTTCGGCACGGCCAAGGATTTCCATCTGGTGCTCTTCACGCTGGACGAGACAGTGTTTTCCCGCGAACTCGCGCCGCTGGCCGGTTTCTACCCGTCCGTGTACATCGGCGCCCCGTGGTGGTTCCTGGATGCGCCCGACGCCATGTTGCGCTTCCGCTCCGCGGTGACAGAAACCGCCGGCTTCTCGCGGTCCTCCGGCTTCATCGATGACACCCGCGCCTTCTGCTCCATTCCCGCACGGCATGACGCCTCCCGCAGGATCGAAGCGTCCTTCCTCGCGCGCCTTGTAGCCGAGCACCGCGTCACGGAAGACCGCGCGCACGAGCTGATTCTCGACGTCGTCGATTCCTCGCCACGCAGGGTGTTCAAGCTGTGAGCGCCGCACTGCCGCGTCTCAACCGCGAGTCCCGGCCTGCCGTTAATGCGCCGGTCCGCATGGTGCACCTGGGCCTGGGGGCCTTCCACCGTTCGCATCAGGCCTGGTACACGCAGCACGCCGGCGACGCGGGGGAGTGGGGCATCGCCTCCTTCACCGGACGCCGACCGGACGCCGCCGATGTCCTCGCCGCGCAGGACGGTCTGTTTACCGTGGTGGAGCGATCCGATGCCGGCGACTCCTTCGAGGTAGTGGGCAGCATCGTCGAAGCGGTGGATGGCGCCAATGTCGGCCGGCTGGTTGAACTGGTCGCCGCGCCGCAGACCGCCGTGGTCACCCTGACCATCACCGAAGCGGCGTACGGCCCCGGTGCCGACGACGCCCCGCTGCTGTCCGGTCAGGAACCCACGACGCCGTTGGGCCGATTGGTCTCGGGTCTCGCCGCGCGTAAGGATGCCGACGCCGGTCCGCTGGCGGTAGTGTCGTGCGACAACCTCTCGGACAACGGAAGCGTCGCCCGGGATGGCGTGCTGGGTATTGCCAGAGGGTTCGACGGCGGCCTGGCCGCCTGGATCGAGGCGAACGTGAGCTTCGTGAGCACGTCCGTTGACCGGATTACGCCCCGAACAACTGCGGATGACGTTGCCCTGGTGAGTGAAAAGTGCGGCTACCGGGACGACGCTCCCGTGGTCACCGAACCTTTCCGCAACTGGGTACTGAGCGGAGACTTCCCTGCAGGCCGTCCGCGGTGGGAGGACGCCGGGGCTGTCTTTGTGGACGACATTGCGCCCTATGAAAACCGCAAGCTCTGGCTTCTCAATGGTGCGCACTCCATCCTGGCCTACGCCGGGCAACTGCGTGGGCACTCCACGGTGGCCGAAGCCCTGGCCGATCCGGTATGCCTGCGAGCTGTTGAAGATTTCTGGGACGAAGCGTCCAGGCACCTTACCGGTGACGATCTGGGCATTCCCGACTACAGGGAGGCGCTCCTGGAGCGCTTTGGCAACTCCCGGATTGCACACCACTTGGCCCAGATCGCCGTGGACGCCAGCACCAAGCTGCGCATGCGGGCCGTCCCCGTACTCCGCGCCGAACGCGCATCAGGGCGAACCGGTGAAGCTGCAGCCAGGATGATCGCCGTCTGGGCTGCTTACGTGGAGTCGAACCCCGGCCTTCAGGACCCCCGCGCTTCGGAGGTGGAGCAGGCCAACCAGCTTTCCAGCCTTGACCGCATTGCTGCCCTGATGTCGCTGCTGGATGCCGGGCTTGCGGGGGAGCCCCCGGTAGTGGAGCTGGTCCATCGGCTCGGCAAAGCGTTTGTACCACAGGCGCAACCGGTTGCCATAAGCGGTAATCCAACCTAACCCTTCACCCCAGCCACATCCCGAAAGGAAAAGCTGTGAAAATCATTGCCGCTGAAGTCTTTGTGACCAGCCCGTCCCGCAACTTCGTCACCTTGCGCATCACCACGGAGGACGGTGTGACGGGCATCGGAGACGCCACCCTCAACGGCCGGGAACTCGCGGTAGCTGCGTACCTCAAGGAACACGTTGCGCAGCTCCTGATCGGCAAGGATCCGCACAGGATCGAGGACACGTGGCAGTTCCTGTACCGCAGCTCGTACTGGCGCCGCGGGCCCGTCACCATGGCGGCCATTGCCGCCGTCGACATGGCACTGTGGGACATCAAGGGCAAGGTTGCCGGCCTGCCGGTGTATCAGCTGCTGGGCGGCGCTTCCCGTAACGGGCTGCGCGCCTACGGCCACGCATCCGGCGCTGACATTCCGTCGCTGTTCGACTCTGTTCGCGAACACCTGGAGCTGGGCTACAAGTCCATCCGCATCCAGACCGCGGTCCCTGGCATCAAAGCCGTCTACGGTGTTGCCGCGCAAGCCCAGGCCTCGGGCGAACGGTACGACTACGAGCCCGCCGGCCGTGGCAACTTCCCGTTGGAAGAAGACTGGGACACCCGCGCCTACTTGCGCCACCTGCCCACCGTTTTTGAGGCAGTGCGCAACGAGTTCGGCCCGGAAATCCCGTTGCTGCATGATGGCCACCACCGCATGACGCCCATCCAGGCGGCCAAGCTTGGCAAGGCCCTGGAACCGTACGACCTCTTCTGGTTGGAGGACTGCACCCCGGCCGAGAACCAGGAAGGGCTGCGCCTGGTCCGCCAGCACACCACCACCCCGCTGGCCATCGGCGAAATCTTCAACACCGTGTATGACTTCCAGACCCTCATCAAGGAACAGCTGATCGATTACGTCCGCGCAGCCTCCACCCACTTCGGCGGCATCTCCCCGTTGAAGAAGGTCATGGACTTCGCCGCGCAGTACCAGATCAAGTCCGGCTTCCACGGCCCCACGGACATCTCCCCGGTGGGCTTCGCCGCCCAGTTGCACGTCGGCCTGGCCATCCACAACTACGGGATCCAGGAATACATGCAGCACTCTGACAAGACCAACGAGGTCTTCCAGCAGTCCATGACCTTCAAGGACGGCTACCTGCACCCCGGCGACAACCCCGGCATCGGCGTCGAGTTCAACGAGGAAGCCGCCGCCGCGTTCCCGTACCAGCAGGCCTACTTGCCGTACAACCGCCTCGTGGACGGCACTGTCCATGACTGGTAAACCTGTTTCCTTTGCAAGCGGGCGCGGCCACCACATCGTAGTGATGGGCGTGGCCGGCTGCGGCAAGAGCACCGTTGGTGCCGCCCTCGCCGAACGCCTCGGTGCTGGATTCCTCGACGGCGATTCGCTGCATTCCCAAGCGAACATCGACAAGATGGCCGCAGGTACTCCGCTGAACGACGACGACCGCGCACCCTGGCTGGCTGAAATCGGCAGGCGGTTCCCGGCGTCGAACTCTGCTCTTGTCATCGCGTGCAGCGCGCTCAAGCGCTCGTACCGCGACATCATCCGCAGCGCCGACCCATCCGTGGTGTTCGTGCACCTGCACGGCACCCGTGAGTTGCTGAATGCCCGTGTGAGTGCCCGTCCCGGGCATTTCATGCCGGCCTCGCTGCTGGAGTCGCAACTGGCTGCGTTGGAACCGCTCGAGGACGACGAAGCCGGGATCGACGTGGACATCGCATCGCCCGTGGAGGACATCGTGAATGACGTACATGCCGCGCTGACAGGCCAGTCCGCAGGGTCTGCCGGGCCGCACTTGGTGGATTTGGCAGCGGCTCCCTACAACCTGGATGACGCCGCGGTGGAGTGGGTGGAGAGCACCATTGGCTCCATGACGCTGGAAGAGAAGATCGGCCAGCTGTTCATCAATCACAACAACGATTACTCCCCGGCATATCTCGACGGCGTGCTGGAGAACTTCCACGTGGGCGGTATGCGGTACCGGCCGGGGCCCTCTTCTGCCGTGCAGGAACACATCCGTTACGCCCAGTCCAAAACCCGGATTCCGCTGCTGATCGCGTCCAATCCGGAGATGGGTGGCGCCGGCAGTTGCGACGACGGCACGTTCGTTTCTACGCACCTGCAGGCGGGCTCGCATCCGGACAAGGCCATTGCGCGGCAAATGGGCCAGGTGGCCGGCGTCGAAACTGCCGCGCTGGGCTGCAACTGGGCGTTCGCGCCGATCGTGGACATTCACTACAACTGGCGCAACACGGTCATTTCCACGCGGGCTTTCGGCAACACCCCGGAGATTGTGGTGGAGCGGGCCAAGGAGTACTTCGACGGCATCAGTGAATCACCCACCGTCTGTGCCATGAAGCACTTCCCGGGGGACGGGATTGATGAGCGCGATCAGCACGTAGTGACCTCGTACAACACCCTTGGCTACGAGGAGTGGAACGCCAGTTACGGGCACGTGTACCGCGAGATGATCGGGCATGGCGTGCAGTCCATTATGGTTGGCCACATCGGCGCTCCCGAGGTTTCCCGGCATTTCCGGCCAGGCTTGTCGGACGCTGAAATCCTCCCTGCGACGCTGGCGCCTGAGCTGTTGCAGGATCTGCTGCGTGGCGAACTCGGTTTCAACGGGCTGGTCCTGACGGATGCGTCCCTGATGGTGGGTCTGACGCAGGCCATGAAACGGCGCGACCTTGTACCTGCGACCATCGCGGCCGGCTGCGACATGTTCCTGTTCTTCCGGAACCTCGAAGAAGACTTCGGGTACATGCTGGATGGTTACAAGTCCGGGGTCATCGGCGAGGAGCGTTTGCAGGATGCCCTGCGGCGGATCCTTGGGCTCAAGGCGAGCCTCGGGCTGCATATGCGCCAGGAATTGGTGCCCCCGGTTGAGGCACTCGCTGTGATCGGCAGTGAGGCCCACCGTGCCATCGCTGCGGACGTTGCTGACAAAACCGTCACGCTGGTGAAGGACACCGCCCGCAACCTGCCCATCACCCCTCAGACGCATCCGCGGATCCGTCTCTACGGCATCTCGGGCGGTGCCGACTTCACGCGCGCCGATCCTCTGGCCTACCTGGACGCCGTCCGCGAAGAACTGGAAACCGCAGGATTTGAGGTCAGCGTCTTCAGGACCGCTGAGCAGCGCGAAGCCGAGGGGGAGGCCGGCATGAACTTCATGCGGGTCCTGTCCGAGGAAGCCACCGGCGACTATGCGGAGCGTTACGACGCCGCCTTCGTCTTCGCGAATGTGAAGGGTTTCGCGCAGGAGGCCTCAATCCGGATCAAGTGGTCCTCGCCCATGGCCGCCGAGATCCCGTGGTACGCCACGGAGGTTCCCACAGTGTTCGTCTCCTTGAACCAGCCGAACCACTTGATCGACGTGCCCATGGTCAAGACCGCCATTCACGCACACGCGGCAACGCGCGAGGCCATTCGCGCCACGATCCACAAGATCCAGGGCAAGTCCGGGTTCCAGGGGACGTTCAACCAGAACGTGTTCTGCGATTCGTTCGACACCCGCCTCTGATTTCCCTGTTCCCAGCAGGGAAGAGTTCCTCGCGGCCATCACGCCAGGAGCGATCGTAGCCCGGTACCGCCCACAAAGCGGTGCCGGGCTTTTTCCTGTCCTCCGGATGCTTGGCCCTGCCGTCCGGGACGTTCAACCCGGGTGAAGCCGCCAATTGTGAACGCTAACAACGTTTCAAGTCAAGAGTTCCGGGGGTGGCCCGAGTCTGCAATCAATTCGTGATCCACGGCACTTGACCGACGGTATTGTTAGCGTTCACAATGGCATTCGCATCACTTTTCACCGGCATGTGCCGCCCCCAGCACACAGGCCACCCAGCTTTACCGTGCCGGACGCGCAGATGCTCCGGCTGCATCAGAGTTCGCGGCAATGCTGCCGCGGAAGGAGAGCATCGTGAGATTGAAAAAACTCCTGGGCGCCGTAGCGGTTGTCCTGACCTTGACCGTGGGAGCCACGGGCTGCGGAAGCCGTGGAGGCACTGCGGAGTCCACCAGCAGCGCGAACCCCAGCGATTCCCTGGTGGGCATTTCGATGCCCACCCAGACCTCCGAACGCTGGATCGCAGATGGCGCCAACGTGGAGAAGTCGCTGAAGGACCTCGGCTACAAGACGGACCTCCAGTTCGCCAACGACGACATTCCTACGCAGGTTTCCCAAATTGAGAACATGCTGACCAAGGGCGCAAAGGCCCTGATCATCGCGGCCATCGATGGCACCACCCTGACCGACGTCCTGGCCAAAGCCAAGGAGCAGAACGTCAAGGTCATCGCCTATGACCGCCTCATCAACGGGACGCCGAACGTGGACTACTACACCACCTTCGACAACTACACCGTGGGGGTCCAGCAGGCCACTTCGTTGCTGACCGGGCTTGGCCTGGTTGACGCCAGCGGCAAGAAGGTAGAGGGCAAGGGCCCGTTCAACGTGGAGCTTTTCGCGGGAAGTCCGGACGACAACAACGCCAACTTCTTCTGGACCGGCGCCATGGACACCCTCAAGCCATACATGGATGCCGGCACCCTGAAGGTCCCCAGCGGCCAGACCAAGTTTGAGCAGGCAGCCATCCTCCGCTGGCAGGCACCCGTAGCCCAGAAGCGCATGGAAGACATCCTTACCTCGGCCTACAGCTCCGGCACCAAGCTGGACGGCGTCCTGTCCCCGTATGACGGTCTCTCCATCGGTATCATTTCCGCCCTGACCAGCACCGGCGGCTACTCCACCGGAAGCCTTCCCGTGGTCACCGGACAGGATGCAGAAAAGGGCTCCGTGAAGTCCATCGTCGCAGGCGAGCAGTACTCCACGATCTTCAAGGACACCCGCCAGCTCGGCGCGCAGGCCGTGAAGATGGTGGACGCTGTCCTCAAGGGCACCGAGCCGGAAACCAATGACACCAAGACCTACAACAACAAGGTCAAGGTTGTTCCGGCCTTCCTCCTGAAGTCCGTCATCATCACCAAGGACAACTTCCAGAAGGAACTCATCGACTCGGGCTACTACAAGGAATCCGACGTCAAGTAACTAGTTCCCGGTCTGTGGTCCCGCCGCCTGTGCTGCAGCGCGCAGTGCGGCGGGACCGCAGCCTCCCTTAGAGCCTGTCGAGTCCTCGGCCCGGCCAAGTTCCAACCAGTCAGCGGGAATTGACGATGAACGTACCCATTCTTCAAATGCGAGGAATCACCAAGACCTTCCCCGGGGTAAAAGCCCTGCAGGACGTCACCCTGGACGTCAACCGCGGTGAGGTTCACGCCATCTGTGGTGAGAATGGCGCCGGGAAGTCCACCCTCATGAAGGTGCTCTCCGGCGTTTACGCCCACAACACTTTCGACGGCGACATCCTCTTCGAGAACGAACCCTGCGAATTTTCGAGCATCACGGACAGCGAAAAGCGCGGCATCGTGATCATCCACCAGGAACTGGCCCTCAGCCCGTACCTGTCCATCGCCGAGAACATCTACCTCGGCAATGAGCTGGCCAAGAACGGCTGGGTGGACTGGCGGAAGACCAATCTGGAAGCCGCCAAGCTGCTGGCCCGGGTGGGCCTCAGCGAAAATCCGGTGACCCCCATCCAGCACATCAGTGTTGGCAAGCAGCAACTGGTGGAGATCGCCAAGGCGCTGTCCAAAGAGGTGAAGCTCCTCATTTTGGATGAGCCAACAGCGGCGCTGAACGACGAAGACTCAGACCATTTGCTGGACCTCATCCTTCACCTCAAGGGCCAGGGCGTCACCAGCATCATCATCAGCCACAAACTCAACGAGATCCGCAAAGTGGCAGACGCCGTCACCATCATCCGCGATGGCAAGTCCATCGAGACCCTGCGGCTGGATCAGGGCCAGATCACGCAGGAACGCATCATCCGTGGCATGGTGGGCCGCGACCTTGAAAGCCTCTACCCGGACCGGACGCCCAATATCGGCGAGGAAGTCCTCCGCATCGAGGATTGGACAGTCCAGCATCCCCAGGACCACTCCCGCATGGTGGTGAAAAATGCCAGCCTCAACGTCCGCAAGGGCGAAGTTGTAGGCCTGGCAGGCCTCATGGGTGCCGGCCGGACCGAGCTGGCCATGAGCGTCTTTGGCCGGACGTACGGGCGGGCAGTCTCGGGCAAGGTTTACAAGTACGGGGAAGAGATCAACACTTCCACCGTTTCCGACGCCATCGAGCACGGGATCGCCTACGCAACCGAGGACCGGAAGCACTACGGCCTGAACCTGATCGAAGACATCAAGCGCAACATCTCCATGGCCGCACTGAACAAGCTGGCCAAGCGCGGCTGGGTGGACGGCAACAAAGAGACCACCGTTGCCAACCACTACCGCAAGAGCATGAACATCAAAGCTCCCTCCGTTGCTGCCATCACCGGCAAACTCTCGGGTGGAAACCAGCAAAAGGTGGTCCTGAGCAAATGGATGTTCTCAGACCCGGACGTCCTGATTCTGGACGAACCAACCCGTGGAATCGACGTCGGCGCCAAGTTTGAGATCTACACGATCATTGCCGAGCTCGCAGCCGCGGGGAAAGCAGTCATTGTGATCTCCTCTGAGCTTCCGGAGCTCCTGGGCATCTGCGACAGGATCTACACGCTGTCCGCAGGCCACATCACCGGCGAAGTCCCCATCGCCGAAGCCACCCAGGAAACCCTCATGCACTACATGACCCAAGAGAAGGAATAGCGAACATGTCCGCCCTACGAGAATCCCTTGGCTTCCTCACAAGCCGCCTCCGCCAGGTTGGCATCTTCGTCGCCCTGATCCTGATCGTCATCCTTTTCCAGGTCCTGACCGACGGCATCCTCCTGCAGCCGCAGAACGTCACCAACCTGGTGGTCCAAAACAGCTACATCCTGATCCTGGCCATTGGCATGGTAATGGTCATTATTGCCGGACACATTGACCTTTCCGTCGGGTCCATCGCAGGCTTCATCGGTGCTGTGGCCGGCGTGATGATCGTGCACTGGGGCTGGGCGTGGTGGCTCGCCATCCCGGCCTGCCTCCTGGTTGGTGCCTTGGTGGGAGCGTGGCAAGGCTACTGGATTGCCTATGTGGGCATTCCAGCCTTCATCGTCACCCTCGCCGGCATGCTCATCTTCCGTGGCCTGACCCTCATCACCCTCAAGAACCAGCAGATCACCCCCTTCCCGAACGAACTCCGTGCACTGGGCGGCGGCTTCCTGCCGGACATTTCCGGGGGTACCTCCGTGCTGGAATGGCTGACGGTCATCCTCGGCGTCGGCGGTACTGCAGCCATCCTCTTCCAGGCATTGAAGGAACGCCGGGTACGCCGCAAGTTCAACCTCGAGAATGAGCCGATGGCCTGGTTCGCCGTCAAGAACGGCTTCATCGCAGTGCTGATGCTCATCATCACCTTCCTGCTGGCCAGCTACCGCGGAACCCCGATTGTCCTGATAGTCCTGGCTGTCCTGGTGATCGTCTACTCGGCGCTGATGAACAACAGCATTTTCGGCCGTCACACCTACGCGATCGGTGGAAACCTCCACGCCGCCGAGCTTTCCGGCATCAAGACCAAGAAGGTCACCTTCCGCCTGTTCGTCAACATGGGTGTCCTGGCCGCGTTGGCCGGGCTGGTGTTCACGGCCCGCCTGAACTCGGCACAGCCTGCCGGTGGTACCGGCTTCGAACTCGACTCCATTGCCGCCGCGTTCATTGGTGGCGCAGCGGTCCAGGGCGGTATCGGCACGGTAGCGGGCGCCATGATCGGTGGCCTGATCATGGGCGTCCTGAACAACGGCATGTCCATCCTCGGCCTGGGGACCGATTACCAGCAGCTCATCAAGGGCTTGGTGCTCCTGCTCGCCGTCGGCTTCGACATCTTCAACAAGAACCGCACCGGTTCGGGTGGAGGGTCCACCATGGGGCGTCGCTTCAAGTGGAAGACCACGCCTCCGGCCACCGAAGCGGCTCCGGCTACCAAAGCGGAGCCCGTGGGCGTCGACGCTAAGTAGGAACGCATGTCACGCGGCGAACATCCGCCCGCAGCGGGGCTCCGGGCACAGTCCGGGGCCCCGTTGGGCTCGCCCGTCCCGCTGGACCCGCCCGCGCTGCCGGCCCGGCCTCCCGTCATGGGTGACGTTGCGAAGATGGCCGGTGTCTCGCACCAAACCGTTTCCCGCGTCCTGAACAACCATCCGAACGTCAGTGGAAAAACCCGGGAACGCGTGGAATCAGCCATCGCGCACCTTGGCTACAGACGGAACACGGCAGCCCGCAGCCTGGTGACCCGGCGGTCCAGGACCATCGGGGTACTTGCGTGCGAGACGGGCCAGTTTGGTCCGGCGAACACGCTCCTGGGGGTTGAACAGGCGGGCAGGGAAGCAGGGTACTTCGTCAGCATCGCCAATCTTCGCGAAGTAACCGGCGAAAGCATCAACGATGCCATTGCGCACTTCCGCAACCAGTCCGTGGACGGCATTGTCATCCTGGTTCCGCACCCCGATGTCCTGGCCGTCCTCCGCGACGTTTCGGTACCCGTGCCAATCGTTGCCGTGGGTGCAGGAGCCGGTAACCAACTGACGGGCGCCTCCCTCGATCAACGGTTGGGAGCCCGCTTGGCCGTCGACCACCTGATCGGTCTGGGGCACCGGAGTATTGCCCACATCTCGGGCCCTCCGCACTGGATCGACGCCGCGGAGCGCATTAAGGGCTGGCAGGAAGCGCTCGGTGCTGCGGGGCTGGGAGCTGACGTCCTCCTGGAAGGTGGGTGGGATGCCGCCTCGGGTTACCGTGCCGGCCGCGATCTCCTGCAGCACAGCAGCATCACCGCTGTCTTCGTAGCCAACGACCAGATGGCGGTGGGCGTCCTTCGCGCCGTTCAGGAAGCGGGACGCCACGTGCCCGGCGACATCAGCGTGGTGGGCTACGACGATCAACCGGAAGCTGAATTCTTCATGCCGCCCCTGACCTCCATCAAGCAGGACTTCGAGGAACTCGGCCGCCGCTGCATGGAGGCTGTGCTGCAACAGCTGGACGGAGAGCCGGCAAGCGGTGAGCAAATGGTCAACCCCCGCTTGGTGATCCGCTCCACCACGGCTGCCCCTGCGCCTCGCTGAACGTCACTCCTACTAAACTAGGAGCCATGACTTCCACGCTTGATACTGCTGCTGCCCGCGCCCGCCTTCTTGAACTCATCAAGGAACTGGCGGTGGTCCGCGGCAAGGTGATCCTCTCCAGCGGCAAGGAAGCGGACTACTACATTGACCTCCGCCGCATCACCCTGCACCACGAGGCCTCCAAGCTGGTGGGCCAGGTCATGTTGGCAATGATCGACGACGCCGGCGTGTCAGTTGAGTGCGCGGGCGGACTCACCATGGGTGCCGACCCCGTCGGAACCGCTGTGATGCACGCGGCTGCCGACGCCGGCCGTGCCGTGGACGCCTTCGTGGTCCGCAAGGCCCAGAAGTCCTACGGCATGGGCCGTCAGGTGGAAGGCCCCTCCGTTGAGGGCCGCAACGTGGTGGTCCTCGAGGACACGTCCACCACCGGCGGGTCCGCGCTGACCGCCGTCGAAGGTGTCCGTAAAGCGGGCGGCAATGTAGTGGCCGTCGCTGTGATCGTTGACCGTAGCACCGGCGCCAAAGAGAAGATCGAAGCCGAAACCGGCGTGCCGTACCTCTTCGCTTTCGGCAAGGACGAACTCGGCCTCGACTAAGGAGTTTTTGTACAGCTCCCGACCTTAAAGGCGCATCTTAAGGGCATCAGCTGTACACAAACTACGGGGCTGTGAGGCACCACCTTCCGAAGCCTATGCTTGCTGCGTGGACGTTCAAATAGGGAAGCTCGCGGCACCGGCGGAGGTGGACCAAAACCTCCCCGTGCCGGCTTCTCCTGAACCGGAGAAGGCAGAGGATCCGGGCGCATGGGCCCGGATCCTGCCTTACGCTGCCCGCCTCAAGAAGACGTCCCGCCGAAACTTCCTCATCACCGCCGGAGCGTCCGCAGCGCTGGCCGGGGACATGCTGTTCACCCGTCGTGTCCAGGCCGAGCGGCGGGCTACCAAGATCCTCCGGGTTCCTGATCCGTACTCGGACTTGTACTTCCCCAAAGCCAGCTGGATCCTGTTCCCCGGGTACAAAACAAGCTGGGAAGAAGCCCAGTGGATTCTGAACTCACTGCGTCCTGCCCTGCACCAGCGCGGCCGCCTCGCCGCCGTCGGATATTCCAACCTGGGACTGGACGTGGACGAGATCGTCCGGGAAATCATCCTGCACGTCCGCGAACTGGAACTGGAGAAGCTCTACTTCTACGGGCACAGTTTTGGCGGGATGCTCGCCACCCAGGTGGCCGCCCGCCTCTTGGAACTGCACGGCGTGGAAACGCAGCTGATCGTTCTGGATTCGAGCCCGTTCAGCCGCGCCGACGTCCTGGACCAGAGCTGGTTCGACGGCGTCGTGTTCCTGTACGAGAATGGCTTCCGCATCCCGTCGGTCCTCCGCGGCGGCTACGAACTGGGGGAGCGCGTGGCGCACAAGGACGAGCGCACATGGCGGCAAATCCTCGACCAAAGCCTGGAACAGCTCTCGCCCATCGCTCCTTCCAGCGTGCTCATCCAGACGGAGTCGGCGTACATTTACCACTTTGACGGACTCCGCCTGGCCGGAAAGATCGGTGGCGCCAAGATGGCCTTTTTGGGCAATCCCAAGGATGGCACCGTGGACTATGAGTCGGCGCGCGCCGGGTGGAGCAAGGTCTTCGGAGCCAACATGGCCCTGCCCACCCTCAGCACCGAAGGCGCGCGGCCCGCCCACGCCAGCCCGCAATGGAACGGCGGCGTGTACCGGCCACTGCTGGAACGGGTCCAGGATGAACTCCAGCCGCTCCCACCCCAGCCTGAGGAGCCGTCGTACCAGGAGCCGAATGGCAGGGTCATCCGCCCGGCCTAGGTATTGACCGAACTAGCTTAGGCGCCACACTTAACGCAGCGCTTCAACCTCGACGGCGGTGAGGCCCGCCTCGCGCAGGAAGCTCCGCGCGTCGCCGAATTCCTCCGCGAAGGCAGCGAGGAAATGCCGCATCGCTGCTTCAGGGCTCTGCAGGACCATCAGTTCGGGGCTGAAATAGGCCGCAGGAGTGGAGGGGACATGCAGTCGCCACGTTTCAGCCATGACTTCCAGCATGGTGGGAAGGCTGAGGGTGGTGGTGGTGTAATCCTCCACCACGGCATCCTCTGATCCGCCACCGGCCAGGAGTGCGATTGCCGACACCACTCCCGTGCGGTCCTTGCCCAGCGAACAGTGGACCAGCGTGCGTTTGCCACGGGCGACCGGCCGCAGCGCTTCAGCGACCCACTCCGGACGCAACTTGATCCAGCCGAGGTACAGCTCGCCCAGATCCTCCGCTGTCTCCACCGCATGGAGCGAGCCGGCGATTGCGTTCGGGTCCAGCGGGTTGTTGACGAGTTCGACGACAGGCGGGACGACGGCGGCGGGCCGGTCACCGTCGTCGTGGACTTTGTCGTCTCGAACTGCTTCATGGCTGGGGATCAGCCACGGAACCAAGGAGCGCTCAAGCTCACTCCGCAGGTCCACGATTGCCTGGATGCCGTGCTCCGCCAGGAAACCCGACGTCGCAGCGGCATCCAAACCGAACGGCTGGCTCCCCCTGAGAATCCGGCCACCGGCCAGAGGACGCAGATTGAGCACAGCCATGGTTCAGTCCTTTTAGATCTGGCTCTTGAGGTCGGCCACGGAGTTCAGGATCTGGTTGGGACGGAACGGGAAGGAAACGATCTCCTCGCGCTGCGTGATGCCGCTGAGCACCAGGACTGTGTGCAGGCCTGCTTCCATTCCCGCCACGATGTCCGTGTCCATGCGGTCACCGATCATGGCCGTGGTCTCGGAGTGGGCATCGATCTGGTTCATGGCTGAACGGAACATCATGGGGTTCGGTTTGCCCACAATGTAGGGCTCGCGGCCGGTGGCCTTGGTGATCATGGCCGCGATAGCACCGGTTGCCGGCATGGGGCCGTCCTTGGAGGGACCGGTAGCGTCGGGGTTGGTGGCGATGAAGCGGGCGCCGGCCAGGATGTGGCGGACGGCCATGGTGATCGCTTCGAAGGAGTAGGTGCGGGTTTCGCCAAGGACCACAAAGTCGGGATCAGTATCGGTGAGGATGAACCCGGCCTCGTGCAGCGCGGTAGTCAGGCCGGCTTCGCCGATGGTGTAGGCGCGGTTCCCCGAATCCGAGGACTGTACCTGGTCCTTGAGGAACTGGGCCGTGGCCAGCGCGGACGTCCAGATGTTCTCTTCAGGAACCTCCAGGCCGGACGCGCGCAGGCGGGCTGCGAGGTCGCGTGGGGTGAAGATGGAGTTGTTGGTCAGGACCAGGAAGCGCTTGGACGTATCTACCCAGCGCTGGATGAGTTCAGCTGCGCCGGGGATCGCCTGGTTTTCATGAACCAGGACTCCGTCCATGTCCGTGAGCCAGCATTCAATTTCGTGGCCGTTCCGATAAACCGATGTGGACGTGGTTTCTTCTGCCATATTTGCCTCCGGCTGGGATTGTTCATGCACTGCCACCAGTCTTTCATCAATCTGCGGCCCTAACATCCTGTGATCCCGCTTATGTGGGTAGTTCTGCCCATGTGGATATTCGCTGTGACTTGCCGTGGACGCCTCGGACTCGACTACGCTGGGGGCGGCGCAGGCGTGCCACCACCGTGGGTCGGGGGATCGACATGGTGGTTTTTATGTGCCGCCCACGCTTCAGCAGGTCCCCTCTTCCGGTCTATCCATCGGGTGTCCCCAGAAACATCCCGGTGACTCACTGCCTTCGAAAGGGCCCGCCATGAGCAACAACAACGGAGCGCCTCAGCCTCCCTACAACCCCGACGGCGTGCCGCAGCCACGCTACGACACCGGTCAGGGCCAGTACGGCCAGTACCAACCGGGGCAGACCCAGCCCATGTACCAGCCGGAAGGCCAGCAGCAGGACGCACAGCAGGGCCAGCAGGGCTTCCCTCCGCCGGGTGCCGGATACCCGGGCCAGCCGGGCTACCCAGGCGGACCTGCCGGACCCGGCCAGAACCCGGGCGACCACAACAAGAAGTCGCTGTTCCTCATCCTCGGTGGTGTCGCCGTCGTCGTGATTATTGCGCTGGTGGTGGCGTTCACCTGGCTGATCCCGTCGATGACCAAGCCCACCGCGGTGGAGACCCCGGCGCCGTCGGCAACATCCTCGGACGAAGCTTCGGAGGCAGCGTCCGAGCCTTCTGCTGAACCCTCAGGCGACGCTGAACCATCAGGCGACGCATCGGCGTCGAGTGATATCCCTGCCGGCGCCATCCCGCTGCCGGCCGTGTGGGAAGAGCTCGCCGGACCCAGCAACGTTCCGGCGGACGGCGATCCACTGTTCAGCAAGTGGGTCACGGGCGAATCCTCCTTCCAGTACTTGGCCGAGTGGACCCACGACGAGTCGTTCGGCATCACCAAGGACCCCACCACTGGCGAAGAGATCCAAAAGAAGGCACAGGGCACGGTAGAAGCCGACGGCGACGGCATCGCGCTCGCCTACGCGTTCTTTGCGGAGTCCGAGGAAGGCAAGTTCGGCAAGGACCCGGCAGAGGTCAAGAAGGCCATCCAGGACATCGAAGCCCGATACAAGGGCATGACCGCCACGGAGCTGCCCCAGAACCTGGTGGGCCACAAGTGCACCTCTGACTTCAAGACGTCCATGCCGGAAATCCGTGAGTTCCGCCGTGGTGCCGCAGTAGTCATCGGCTTCACCTGCACCAATGCCCGTGGCGAAGCCATCCAGGCCGTGAACTTGTTCTCCGTGACTCCCTGGGGAACCCCACAGATGCTCGGCGTCAGTGGTCACAAGACGTACTGGGATGCGCATCCGGGACTCTTCGAGCAGTTGGCCAACTCGTACCGCATCAACAAGTGGAAGATGGGCTAAGAGCCGCCCGACTCAGCGCGCTCAGGCGGGCGACGGGGCAGGGCTAAAGTTGAGGGGTGACTGACCTTCCCCCCAACACAGCCCTGCCCACGCCTGCCGGGTCTCCCGTTCCCGCCTCTGCGGAGACCTCCGTGGAGGGCGAGGCAGAAGCGAAACCCGAGGTCGGCGTCGGGCCTTGGGAAGGCGAGTTGCCGGCGGGTGACCATTGGGACCCGGACCTGTTGAGGGATGGTGACCGCCGCAACGTGGTGGACCAGTACAGGTACTGGAAGCACGAGGCAATCGTGGCGGATCTCGATTCCAAGCGTCACGACTTCCACATTGCCATCGAGAATTGGCAGCACGATCTCAACATCGGCACCGTGGTGCGGACCGCCAACGCGTTCCTCGCCAAAGAGGTCCACATCATAGGACGACGGCGGTGGAACCGTCGCGGGGCCATGGTCACCGACCGCTACCAGCACGTGCGCCACCACCCCACCGTTGAGGAATTTGTCCAGTGGGCGGAGGGGGAGGGGCTTGCGGTGATCGGCATCGATATTTTCCCGGATTCCGTGCCCTTGGAGACGTACGACCTCCCGAAAAACTGCGTGCTGGTGTTCGGACAGGAAGGCCCCGGCCTGTCGCCCGAGGTGCACGATTCCGCCGTCGCAACACTGTCCATCGAGCAGTTCGGCTCCACCCGGTCCATGAACGCGGCCTCAGCGGCGGCCATCGCTATGCACGCGTGGGTCCGCCGACACGTGTTCCAGCAACCTGTCAGCTAGGCAAGCCTCAAGTATCAGCCCCCGCCGATGCCCGTCTACCGATCTTTCAGGGTGGCTTTTCCGTCCACGATCTGGATCTCACCAGAGGCCCTGGGTGTTAGAAGCTCAACCTTTGGTTCCCATTGCGGGGCGTCGTCACGGCCGCTGTTGACCTCGTAGCTCACTGAAGCCTTGCCTGGTTCCTCCGACTGGATGATCCAACCGTCCTCGCTGCGAAGGAGAGTGAAGGTGGGCTCCTTCTCTATGGTCCATTTCACGTTGCGGGTAGGCCGGTATTCGTAGAGCGTGAACCCGGAACAACCACGACGGGTCGCTTCGGATGCATTGGCCGGAGTGGAGGCAGAACATTCGCTTCGTTTCTTCTCAAGAAGCGTCCGGGTCTCATCCAGAAGCAGCTGGCTGGGTATCACCGTCAAACGTTCGGTGGTCTTGGAAATCGCCCGGTCAATGCTGACCAAGGCCTTCTGCTCTTCGGCCGTTGCGTACTTGTCTCCGGAAATGCCCAGGGTGTACTCGCCGGGGAAGGCCGGCATCAGCAGTTGGGAATCCCTCGCCCCGGTTCCGGCGCCAGGAGCGGCAACGTCGACGCCGTTCACGGTGAACGACTCCACGGGACGGCTGGAACTGAGCCGGACCTTTTGGAAGTTTTTGGGCCCAACCTTCCACTCGCCTTCAGGTGACTTGGTCATCCTCAGAATGATTTCCTGCTTGCGGCCGTTCTGGGTGACTTCGGCAGTGACAGAATCCGACCTTGCGTCCATGATCCGGTAACCGTCAATGTGCTGCCCTGCATTTTTGTACACGTTGTTCTGTAGGAGAGCCTTTTCATTCTCGGGGACGCCGGGGTCGGATACGCTCAGGGCCCTCTCGCTGTCCCCGTCGATCAGTGACTGGAAGTATGTTTTAGCTGTCGTGCTGACGTCCTGCGCCGGTGAGAACGATGAAACCAGGAGAACCACACCAGCGGTGGCAGCGGTGAGGACTACCGCTGCGCCCGCTGCGATGGCAATAATCAGCTTCCGGTTCCGTCTGGGTTTCCCTTCGGCAAAAGTACCGCCCTGCTGCTGCAGGTATGGCATGGGGAGGGGCTTGTTGTTTGCGCTCGGGGGGATCTCCATTCCCGCAGTATATCCACCGTTTAGATGAATCGGGGGTGGCAGGTGGAGTGCCAACCCGGCGGAAGTGTTAAGAGCTCCAGTGACCCGAAACACGGCGGCCCGGCGGATATCGCTAGGATGGGTGCTAGCCGTAAGCGGTCTACTCCAGGGTTACCAACCCATAGACGAATTCAGCATAGGAGTCACCATGCCCATTGCAACCCCAGAGATTTACTCCGAGATGATCGACCGCGCAAAGGCAGGCGGATTCGCTTTCCCCGCGGTCAACGTGACGTCGTCGCAGACTCTGAACGCTGCGATCCGCGGTTTCGCCGAGGCCGAATCCGACGGCATCATCCAGGTTTCCACCGGTGGCGCAGCCTACTGGTCCGGTGCCTCGGTCAAGGACATGGTTGCCGGTTCCCTCGGCTTCGCCGCGTTCGCCCGCGAAGTTGCCAAGAACTACAACGTCAACATCGCCCTCCACACGGACCACTGCCCGCAGGACAAGCTGGCAGACTTCGTCCTCCCGCTGCTGGCCGCTTCCGAGGAAGCCGTCAAGGCCGGCAAGGACCCGATCTTCAACTCGCACATGTGGGACGGCTCGCACGAAGCCCTCGACGAGAATCTGCGCATCGGCCGCGAACTGCTTGAGCGTGCTGCTGCTGCCAAGATCATCCTCGAAGTTGAAATCGGCACTGTTGGTGGCGAAGAGGACGGCGTTGAGAACGAAATCAACGAGAAGCTCTACACCACCACCGAAGACGCCCTCGCCACCATTGAGGCACTCGGAGCCGGCGAAAACGGCCGCTACCTCACCGCGCTGACCTTCGGCAACGTGCACGGCGTGTACAAGCCGGGCAACGTGAAGCTCCGCCCGGAACTGCTCAAGCAGATCCAGGCCGAAGTTGGCGCCAAGATCGGCAAGGAAAACCCGTTTGACCTGGTCTTCCACGGCGGCTCGGGCTCCACGGAGCAGGAAATCGCTGACGCCGTTTCCTACGGTGTCATCAAGATGAACATCGACACCGACACTCAGTACGCGTTCACCCGTCCGGTGGCCGGCCACATGCTTGCCAACTACGACGGCGTCCTGAAGATCGACGGCGAAATGGGCAACAAGAAGACCTACGACCCCCGCGTTTGGGGCGCTTCCGCCGAAGCCGGCATGGCCGCGCGCATCGTCGAAGCCGCCCAGCAGCTCGGATCGGTGGGCAAGACCTTCTAATGTCCGACGAATTCCGTAAGAACCTGATGGGGCCGGAGCCCACGCTCCTGCCTGCTGAAACCGAGATCTACCAGCACCTGGCGCTCGGCAACGAAGCGCTGGACCTGGTGGCCAAGAACCCCACGTCGTCTCTTCTGTGGGCCATC
The DNA here is from genome assembly GCF_002224285.1 of Arthrobacter sp. YN. Classification (GTDB taxonomy): domain Bacteria; phylum Actinomycetota; class Actinomycetes; order Actinomycetales; family Micrococcaceae; genus Arthrobacter. The sequence continues at coordinate 612,655 of NZ_CP022436.1, forward strand.
CTCGCCGAGGAAGCCTGGGCCGAAGGCCGGACCATCGAGTCCTACGCCTACGCCCGCGTCGGCTACCACCGCGGCCTGGATTCGCTGCGCCGCAATGGCTGGCGCGGCGTCGGACCCATTCCGTGGGAGCACGAGCCCAACCAGGGCTTCCTGCGTGCTCTCTACGCGTTGGGCCGTGCGGCGTCGGCGATCGGCGAGGCTGAAGAGCCGGAGCGGATCGAGAAGTTCCTGAACGACTCGGACCCGAGGGCCAAGGCAGCGCTCGAAGCCCGCTAGGACCCAAGCAAACAACGACGGCGACCCTCACCAGAAGGCGAGGGTCGCCGTCGTCGTTAACAGCGTTAGTCTGTCACCGCCGAGTGCCGTGGCCGTCCCAACGGGACCACCAGCGGCGTGTGTGTCACGGGGTCATCGATGATCCGGCAGGCCATGCCGAACACTTCCTCCACCAAGGACTCGGTGATCACGTCGGCGGGAGCACCCTCGGCCACCACCACGCCGGCCTTCATGGCGATGATGTGGTCCGCGTAGCGGGCGGCGTGGTTGAGGTCGTGCAGCACGGCAACCAGCGTGTGGCCCTTGTCCAGGTTGAGCTCGCGGAACAGCTCCAACAGCTCGATCTGGTGCGCGATATCGAGGAACGTGGTGGGCTCGTCCAGGAGCATTAACGGTGTCTGCTGGGCGAGGACCATGGCCACCCACACGCGCTGCCGCTGGCCGCCGGACAGTTCGTCCACCAGCCGGCCGGACAAGGACGCGGTGCCCGTGGCTTCCATGGCCTCCACCACCGCAATCTCATCGGACTCGGACCACTGCCGGAGCAGCTTCTGGTGCGGGTATCGACCGCGGGCCACAAGGTCCGCCACGGTGATGCCGTCGGGGGCAATGGAGGACTGGGGGAGCAGCCCGAGGCGACGTGCCAGTTCTTTTGCAGGCAGGGACGTCACGGATTTTCCGTCCAGCAGCACCTGGCCACTGCGGGGCTTGATGAGCCGGGCGAGGGCACGCAGCAACGTGGATTTACCGCAGGCGTTGGGCCCCACGATCACCGTGAAGTGTCCCTCGGGAATGCGCACATTGAGGTTCTCGGAGATGATCCGTTGCTCGTAGCCGATGGTCAGTGCTTCGGCATGGAGCTGTGGCGCGGCCGTAATGAGGCTCATGATTTCCTTGCTTCCCTGGCCAGCAGCCAGACGAGGTAGATACCGCCGATGCACACCGTCACCACGCCCACAGGCAACTGGATCGGGGCGAACAAACGCTGGGCCGCGAGGTCGCTGGCCACCAGGAGGAAGGCGCCCATCACGGCCGAAGGCACCAGCGTGATGCCGGCGCTGCGGGTAAGACGACGTGCAAGCTGCGGTGCTGCGAGGGCAACGAACGCGATGGGACCGGCAACCGCCGTGACGGCTGCAGTCAACGCCACGCCCAGGACGAGCAACAGCAAGCGGGTGGGTTCCGCCCGGACGCCCAAGGCGCGCGCGGCGTCGTCGCCCATTTCCAGAAGCTGCATCCGGCGCGCGGCCGCCAGCGTAGCCAAGCCAACCACCACAACCACGACGGCGGCAGGCGCCGCTTGCTCCCACGCGATGCCGTTGAGGGACCCGGCTCCCCAGACGGCTGCCGCCAAGGCGGCTTCAAGTTCTGCCTGCAGGATCAGCCAGTGGTTGAACGCGGCCAGCATCGCACTGATGCCGATGCCCACGATGATGAGCCGGAATCCTTGGGAGCCGCGTCGGTAGGCCAGCAAGTAGACGGCCAACGCGGTGAGGATACCGCCAACAAGTGCTCCTGCGGCAATGCCAAGATAGCCCCCGCCAAGGGTCAGCATGACGATGAGCGCCCCGGTGTAGGCGCCGGTATTGAAGCCGATGATGTCCGGGCTGCCCAAGGGATTCCGGGTCATGGATTGGAAGATTCCGCCGCTCATTCCCAAGGCCGCACCGAACACCAAGGCCGCGAGTACCCGGGGGAGCCGCCACTCCATGACGATGGTTTGGGCCAGCCCGGGGGCATCACCGGTGAAGGCTTGCAGGACCTGTTGTACTGAAACGTCGTAGTCGCCGGTGGCCAAGCTGATCACAGCAACAGTCAGGGCGGCGAGGATCAACGGGATGCAGACAAGGATGCTCCGGACATCGAACCGGAGGCTCAGCGAACGGTTGCGGAGCAGGACAGTAGGCCGGCCAACATCCAGGCGCGTCATAGCCCACTCACCTTCCGGCGCCGCGCCAATGCGATGAGCACCGGCGCCCCGATGAATGCGGTCATCACACCCACCTGGAGTTCCCCGGGAGCGGCGATCCGGCCCACCACGTCCGACACCAAGAGCAGGATAGGTGAGAGCAGCACTGTGGTTGCCAGGATCCATCGCTGGTCAGGGCCGACGATCCAACGGGCAACGTGCGGAATCATGAGGCCCACGAAGCCGATGGCACCGGCACCGGCAGTTGCCGCACCACTGAGGAGGGTGATGGCCACGACGCCCATGATCCGGGTGCGGTTGACGTTGGCGCCGAGGGAGGTAGCAAGGTCGTCGCCCAACGCCACGGCGTTGAGGCCGCGGACGCAGAACAAGGCGATGATCAGTCCCAAGGCCATGAACGGCGCAACGGTCATCACCGACTCCATGCTCCGGGTGTCCAGCGAGCCAATGCTCCACGAGCGCAGGTGGTCAAATGCCTTGGGGTTCAGGAGCGTCAGCCCTGAGCCGATTCCCGTGAGGACCGCTCCCAAGGCAACTCCGGCCAACGTCAGGCGGATCGGGTTCACCACGTTCCTGCCGGAAGTACCGATCAGGTAGACGGCCGCGGTTGTCAGGATGGCGCCAAGGAACGCGAACCAGATGTAGCCGCTGAGGGATCCGATCCCGAAGACGCCGATGGCAATGACAATGGCGAACGACGCTCCCGCGTTGACGCCCAGGATGCCGGGATCGGCCAAAGGATTCCGCGTGATCGCCTGGATGAGCGCGCCCGCCACGCCCAGGGCAACACCGACGGCGATGCCCATCAACGTTCGCGGCAGCCGGTTCTGCAGGATGATCGCGTGATCGGCTGAGTCCTGGGGGTTGGTGAAGGCTTCAAGGACGGTGGACGCTGGGATGAATTTGGCTCCCACGCCGAGGCTCAGGATCGCGGCACCGAGAAGGACCGCCGCCGCGAACGCCAGAAAGAGGATCCGCCAGCGGGACTTGACGACGACGCCGGAACTGGCAACTGCGCTTGCAGCCGGAAGGGCGGGAGCGGCTACCGGGGACATAGCGCCGTCAGTGGGGACACAGCAGGGGACCATTTCGAAGAGGGGCAACAATAAGACGGCCATTTCGTGACTGTCATCACAACGTCACGAAAGTGTGCCTTAATTAGGTTAGCCTTACCCAGTGAAAAATGACGATTTTGAAGTACAGCCGCACAAGGCTTCCCGCGTGCGCCGAGGTGCAGTGCGCAGGCTGGCTATGAAGATGGCCGGAGTCGCTGTGGTGGCAGGCCTCCTTGCGGGCTGCGGCACCAGTGGTGGCTCAGGTTCGGCCGCCGGCAACGCCGATGTTGCCACCGGCGGCTCCAAGTTCACCACTGCGGACCAGGAAACAGCCAAGTTGGGCACCGACGCCGCTCCCGGCGTTTTCCCGCGCACCCTGAAGCACGCCAACGGTGAGACCACCCTGGAGAAGAAGCCCACCCGCGTGGTGGTCCTCGACACCGGCGAGTTGGACGACGTCGTGACCCTCGGCATCACGCCGGTGGGCATGGCCACTACTGAAGGCGCCAACCCTGTCCCCACCTACCTGGCTGACAAGGTCAAGGACGTGGCGTCGGTGGGCACCATCCAGGACCTCAACCTCGAAGCAATCGCGGCGCTGAAGCCGGACCTCATCCTGGGCAGCCAGCTCCGCGCCGACAAGTTGTACAAGCAGCTGTCCACCATCGCCCCCACGGTCTTCAGCATCCGTCCCGGCTTCCCCTGGAAGGAAAACTTCCTCCTGGTGGGCAAATCCCTGGGCGAGGAAGACAAGGCCGTCAAGGCCCTCAACGATTACCAGGCCGAAGCTGACGCCCTGAAGGCAGATGTGAAGGGCGATCCCAAGATCTCCCTGGTGCGCTTCCTCCCTGGCAAGATCCGCCTCTACGCCAACAAATCGCTGATCGGTGTCATCCTGAAGGACGCAGGCCTTGCCCGCCCGGAGAACCAGAACATCGACGAACTCGCTGCCGAAATCTCGGCCGAGAACATCGAGCAAGGCGACGCCGACTGGATCTTCTACAGCAGCTACGGCGATCCCGCGGCAACCGGTGAAACCTCCGTGGTTGAAGGCGCTGTCTGGCCCAAGCTCGGCGCAGTCAAAGCCGGCCAGGCAAAGGCCGTCAGCGACGACGTCTGGTTCCTCGGCCTCGGCCCCACCGGCGCGCAGTTGATCCTCAAGGACCTCCGGAGCATGCTGGTCGGCTAACGCCGCCCCGCCAAAAGCACTCCAACGACGACGGCGGCCCTCACCGGAAAGGTGAGGGCCGCCGTCGTACGTACTGGTAATTAGGCCTTGCGGGGGATACCCGTGCGTGCCATGGCCTCGGCGTAGGCGCCGTGGATGGCGTCCAGGTATTCCTGCTGGCGGGCCGGGGTGCCGGCGAAGGAGCGGCCACCCAGCGAACGGACCTTGAAGGTCTTGAAGCCGCGGCGGGCGATGCTGGCCGGAGCGGCCTTCATCAGCTGGTCGGCCAGGCGGTGTGCCTCATTGCCGTGCGCCACCAGGGCGGAGGTGCGCGGCAGAAGCTGCAGGAGGCGCAGGAGCGGCTTCAGGCCTTCGGTGATGTTGGCGGGTGTGAGCTTGCCCGGTTCCTCATTGGGCTCGATCCACGGGTAGGCGTTCCACGGCATCATGAGCGCGGGACGGAGGCCCAGCTGCCACTGCATGCCCAGCATGCGGGTGGTGGCTTCTTCGTCGCCCGGGTTGATGAAACCCTCGCCGGTGGTGGTGCGCTGATTGGAGAAAAGGCTGACGATGCGGCAGTCATCCATGCTGTGGGCGGGGTCAACGTAGAGGACCTCGCTGCCCGGCTTCTGCACCTTGATGGAGTCGCACAGCTCGTTGACCTCGGCGATATGCGGTTCGTAGCGGCGGTTCCAGAGGATTTCTTCGGGTGATTCAGTCGCCAGTTCTTGCATCAGGGGTTAGGTCTCCTAGGTGTTACAGCGCACCGTTCCAAGGGGCCGCGGGCATGCCGCAGCCGAACCTCAAAGGGTGCTGTTGGGGGCTAACTAACCTTACCGGACTATGGGGGTGAACGGGGCCCGCTTCGGCGCGCCCTTTAAATGCGACGCGGCGTGTTGCCCGGAAACGTGTCCAGCGTCTCGACGGCCGCGGCCCACGTTCACCGAAGCAGAACTGGAGTTCGTGGCGGGTGAGTAAATTCAATAACTATTTCTGCAGGTCAAAGCGTTGACATAGCCCCGCGGGAATGATGGGTTGTAACCAGCGGTTTTGGGGGGAACCAACCGGGGACCTCCACCTCCGGGCTCCGATCTCTTGATCGTCAGCATCACATCAATCGTGGGGGTAGTAGTGGTTGCAGCAGCAGCATCACCAGAGACGGATCCGGATCATCGCGACACCACGCCCGGAAAGTCACCTAAAATCCGTGCAATCCTTGCTGGCGGGCTCGTGCTGGGGGTGGGCGCAGCCATCACCTTGGCAGCGTGGAATGACTCCGAGTTTGCCCAAGGAACCTTCACCGCCGGTGCGTTCAACCTTGAGGGCAGCACGGACGGGACCGCCTTCGGAGAAAACCCTGTTTCCGACCCGGCAACTCTTGGCTTCACTGCCGCGCCAGCCAACCTTGCGCCCGGCGATGTGGTCACTGCACCCTTCGCAGTCAGGCTGGATGGCACAACAACCAACGACGCCACGGTCACTGTTTCCACGGAAGCATCCACCGGAGCTTTGACCGGACTGACGTACTCGCTCACGCAGTCCACCGATTTCGGGTGCGCTGAACCGGTAACGGGAACGCTGGTGGCAGCCGGTCAGGCATTGGGTACGACGCCGGGCAGCGTCACTTTCGCGCTGACGCAAGGAGCCGGCACGGCCGACGGCGACGCCGTGAACCTCTGCTTCCGGATCACTGCCGATGATGGCCTCGTCCAATCCCAATCCGGGACCACCACCTGGGAATTCGCCGCACAATCGCAGTAATCCATGGGCCGACGAGAAGCCGAAACCAAGCGCGGTGCGGCCCTGCTCCGCATCCGCGCACTCCTTGCCGGGACGTTGGTGCTGGGGCTCGGGAGCTCCATGACCCTGGCATCGTGGACTGACAGCGATTTCGCCACGGGTTCCTTCGGAGCCAGTGTGTTCGTCACCGAATCCAACGTCACCAAGCCGTACAGCGCCTCAGGGACGTGGAGTGCCAACGACGTTTCGCCCGGTGCGGCGCTGGTCTTCACAGCAACTGCCATGAGCCCCGGCAGTGTGGCTTACGCGCCGTTCGCCATCAGGACCAAAGCAACCTCCGTGGCGGGCGAAGTGGTACTCGGTGTCCCTGTGGTGACCAGCAGCGGCGTCGGCACTGCCGATCTGGGCGCCGCACTGCGCTACCGGGTGGTTCGTTCTGCGACCTGCGAGGCCGCGTCCTTCACGGGGTCGCCAACGTTCGTGGTGGGCAGCGACGGTGCCAAGCCGTTCACGCAAGGGCAAGCGGCCGGCGTCGTCAATCCCCTGGCCGCTGCGACGGCGACGCTGCCCGGGGCGCCCACGCAGTTCTGCTTCGAAGTGACGCTTCCGGCCGGCGCCAACAATGCCCTGCAGGGCCAAACCGCCACCGCTACCTGGCAATTTACTGCCACCTCAAGCTCATGAACCGCCCTCGGTTCCGTGGCAGGCTGCAGGAAACCGTGTTGAACATCGCTGCGGCGGGTGGCGCTGTGTGCATCCTTGCGGTGGTCTGCGCGCTGCTGTTCAACATCACGTTGATCATGTTCAAGACGGGGTCCATGTCACCGGCAATTCCGGCTGGTTCACTGGCCGTAGTCCGCGAGATTCCGGCGGATGAGATCACGGTTGGCGATGTGGTGACCGTGGACAGGCCCGGGAAGCTGCCCATCACACACAGGGTCCAATCGATTGCGCCTGCGGACGGAACCGCGCGAACCATCACCATGAAGGGCGACGCCAACACCGAAGCCGATCCCGCGCCCTACGTCGTGGAGGAGGTCCGGCTGGTCCTTTGGTCCGTACCCGGGCTCGCGCATCCGCTGGCCGCAGCCGCCAACCCCTTGGTCCTGGGCGCCACCACCGTGGCCGTGTCCGCGCTGGTGACCTGGGTGCTGTGGCCGCGGAGCCCACGCCGACGCAGGACCGGGCAGCATGCGGCGGCGTAGCCCGGCGGGGATGGCGGGTTTGCTGGGTGTACTGATGCTTGGCGCCGCGCCTGCTGCTCCGGCAGCAGCAACCACTCTTGCCGCCGGCAGCGACCCGTCCGGATGGTTGGAGCTCGACGCCGGTCCGGCCGGGCAGGTGCATCGGCTCACCCCGGGCGGGAGCGCAGATTGGGCGATGGACGTCAATGTCCGCGGTGAGCCTGCCGCCTCCCTCGAAGTGGGACTGAAATCCGAGCCGGCGGCAGCAGATGTGCTGCGGGATTTCCTGAGCGTTGAGCTGCAGTCCTGCTCTGAACCCTGGAGCGGAGGTTCATGCGCCGGCGGCCACCGCGTTTTGATGCACCGGACATCGCTGAGCAGTGTCGGAGGGGTGCGGGTGGACCTCATGGGCCCTGGCAACTCCGAATCGTCCAATGCCCACGTCCTGCTGACGGCAACCCTGGCGGAGGATGTTCCCCGTGAAGTGCAGGGGAGCCGGACGCAGATCGTTGTGGGCTTTCACGGTTCGGGGGACGGGGATGGGGCTGGAGCGGGCGGCGGGGCCGGCTCAGGTGGGAACGCCGGGAGTGGAGGCTTCCCCGGAAACCCAACCGGGCCGTCGTCGGGCGCTCTGCCTGACACCGGGTTTCGGCTGGGAGGCTTCGCGCTCCTTGGTTTCGTTGCGGTCGCGGCCGGTTTTGGGCTGGCCCGGCTGCGGGGTGGTGTGCAGTGACTGTGGTTAAGCGGGCACGGGCGGGACTGTTGCTGGCGCTGCCTCTTGCCGTGGTGCTTTCGGTGGTGAACCCGCCGTCCGTCACGGAGGCGGCGTGGCAACGGGGACAGTTTTCGGCAGGCAGTTTCGGGACGGTGACTATTCCAGCGCCCACGCTGAATGGCCAGTGCACCTACGATCCCGGCTTTCTCGGCGTCGGTGCTTTCGTTCGTATTCTCTGGAAACCACCGGCGGGCTACACAGTGGCGAGTGCCGAACTGCAGGCCTCCACCAGCGGACTGGGATCGGCACTGGCTCCACTGACGGGGTACAACCTGGCCGGTAACACCACAGGGAACGCTACCTCCGGATACATCACGGAGGTCCAGACGAACCTGTTGGGCGGGCTCATTGGCCTCGGAACGGAGCTTCAAATCGCCATCGTGATCAAGGACCTCGGGTGGACGTCCAAGTCCGCCTCCGTCGCCTCCAACGCCGGGCTGGTGGGCGGTCTCGGCGGAAACTGCCGGAATCTGCCCGCGGCGTAGTGTCCGCAGGCCCGCCGAAGTTCCCCTGGGGAAAACTTCACCCGGCCGCCTTTCACGACACCTTGACACCAGAGAAACCGGCGTCATCGGCTAAACTTGGCTGGTAAGAGCCCCGAACTCTTGCGTATGCCAGCCCTCATGGCAGGCTGCACCGGTATCGTCGGGGCATTCTCATGTACGGCGCCAATCCATCGCGGCTTGGCCCGAAAGAATGGGGGAGGATCCCATGCCCGCTATCGTGATCGTCGGAGCCCAGTGGGGCGACGAAGGCAAAGGCAAAGCAACCGATCTGCTCGGTGGCCGCGTTGACTACGTGGTCAAGCCCAACGGCGGTAACAACGCCGGGCACACCGTGGTTGTTGGCGGTGAGAAGTATGAGCTGAAGCTCCTTCCCGCGGGCATCCTGAGCCCCAACGCCATTCCCATTATTGGCAACGGCTGCGTGGTGAACCTCGAGGCCCTGTTCCAGGAGATCGACGGCCTCGAAGCCCGTGGCGCGGACACGTCCCGCCTGCGCGTCTCGGCCAACGCCCACCTGGTTGCTCCGTACCACCAGGTGCTGGACAAGGTAACTGAGCGCTTCCTCGGCAGCCGCGCCATCGGTACTACCGGCCGTGGCATCGGTCCTGCCTACATGGACAAGGTGGCCCGCCTGGGCATCCGGGTCCAGGACGTCTTCGACGAGTCCATCCTCCGCCAGAAGGTGGAAGGTTCGCTGCGCCAGAAGAATGAACTCCTGGTCAAGGTCTACAACCGCCGGGACATCGTGGTGGACGAGATCGTGGACTACTTCCTCGCCTTCGCCGAGCGCCTGCGCCCGCTGGTCATCGACAGCACACTTGTCCTCAACAACGCCCTGGATGAGGGCAAGGTTGTGCTCATGGAAGGTGGCCAGGCAACGTTCCTGGACGTCGATCACGGCACCTACCCGTTCGTCACCTCGTCCAACCCCACGGCAGGTGGCGCATCGGTCGGCTCCGGCATTGGTCCCACCCGCATCTCGCGCTCCATCGGCATCATTAAGGCGTACACCACCCGTGTTGGCGCCGGCCCGTTCCCCACGGAACTGTTCGACGAGATGGGCGTGTACCTGCAGAAGACCGGCGGCGAGTTTGGTGTAAACACCGGCCGTCCCCGCCGTTGCGGTTGGTACGACGCCGTCCTGGCCCGCCACGCTGCACGCGTGAACGGCTTCACGGACTACTTCGTCACCAAGCTGGACGTCCTCACGGGTATCGAGCAGATCCCGGTTTGCGTTGCCTACGACGTCGACGGCGTCCGCCACGACGAAATGCCCATGACGCAGACCGAGTTCCACCACGCAGTGCCCGTCTTCGAGTACTTTGACGGCTGGACCGAGGACATTACCGGCGCCCGCACGCTGGAAGACCTCCCGGAGAACGCCCGCAACTACGTGCTGGCCCTGGAGAAGCTCTCCGGCACACGTTTCTCGGCCATCGGCGTCGGCCCGGACCGCGACCAGACGATCGTTGTTCACGACCTGATCAACGACTAAGTCTTACCCAGTCACGACGACGGCGGGTCACCTTGGTTCCTCACGGAACCGAGCGGTGGCCCGCCGTCGTCGTCTCAGGCGTGAGCATACGACCGGCTGGGCGGGTGTCGCGGCCGGACGCTGCATGGCGTCGTCGAATGGCGTACTCGGCCACCGCCAGGTTGATGACCCAGGACGCGCCCATCAGGACTGCACGCGTGGTCTCGTCGGTGGGGCCCACCACCAGGATCCACGGCAGCAGCACCAGGGCTTGCGTTCCAGCTCCCAGTGCGATGGCGTAGGCGCGCGTCATCCATGCTCCGTGCGCAGCGAAGTCCCGTCGGCGAATCGCCAGGATTCCCAGGATGATGCCCCCAACCATGGCGGTACCAAAGATCAGCCGAAGAACCAGCAGTGCCTCACCGTCAGTTTCCGGGAGGGCGTAGAACACTGACATCCACAGGCCGGACAGGCCGGCGAGCAGGCCTGCCGGAATCAGAATGCGCCCGGATATTTCGTGCCAGGACCGCCTGCCGCGGCGAAGCCCGGGGACCCGCCTCAGGGTAGGGACGAACTGAAAAGCCCCCAGCAGGCTGTACACCGTCACTGTGACGATGTGCGCTATCACTGGGATGGGCGAAGCGAAGAACCTGGCGTTCTCCGGAGTGACGGTTGCGCCACCAGTCAGCTGAGTGAGACGCGCCGCGCCGGCGATGACAGGAATGAGACTGAGGGCAATCAGCGCCGCGGGCACGAGCCACTTCCTGCGGCGGCTCCGGAAGGATGTGGTGGTTTTCGATCTCATGACTCCGCCTCGGGCTAGAGGTGTACGGCGTACACCTTCATAGTCGAAACACTAGGTGTACGCTGTATACCTGTCAAGGCCGTGCCCGGACCTTGGCTGGAGGGGAGGGACAAACGCATGATCCAGCTGGCGGAGGCCGCGCGGCGCGTGCCCTTGAACCGCGCCCGAGTGCTGCAAGCCGCCGTCACGCTCGCTGACGAGGTAGGTCTCGAATCACTGAGCATGCGCCGACTTGCCCAGGAACTCGGCGTAGTTCCGATGGCGCTCTACAAGCACGTCGCCAACAAGGAAGAACTCCTCGACGGCATGGTGGATACCATCGTGGGGGAGATCGACCCACCTGTGCCCGATGCTCCATGGAAGACCGTCGTCCGTCTCCGGGTGCTTTCGGCCAGGCGGGCGCTCCTTCGACATCCTTGGGCCCGCCCTGTCATCGAATCCCGCACCAACACCACGCCGGCGGTCCTCGGGTATATGGATTCCTTCGTGGGCATGTTCCTGGCGGGCGGATTCTCCGAGGACCTGACGCACCACGTGATGCATGCCCTGGGTAGTCGGATGTGGGGGTTTACTCAAGAGGTCTTTGACGACGCGGCTGGGAACGGCGCCAAGGACGAGCCACGTATCACGGCGGACGCCCAGGCTGCGATGGCCCGGCGCATGGCGGAGACCTACCCCAATCTATTTAGGATCGCTGTGGCGGCAGCGCATGACGACGAGTCCGTGGTGGGGACTGGCTGCGACGACCAATTCGAGTTCGAGTTTGCCTTGGACCTGCTTCTTGACGGATTCGAGCGACTCCACGAGCAGAACTGGACATCAGGCGGGGGTAAGCGCGCATGAGCACAGCTACTGACGAAGGAGTCGGGTTCCGATCCCGGCGGGGACCCATTCTGATTGCACTGATGCTCGCCACGGGCCTGGTGGCGATCGATGCCACCATTGTTGCCACGGCGGTGCCGTCAATCGTGGAGGACATCGGCGGTTTTGCCTCGTTCCCGTGGCTCTTTTCTGCGTACCTGTTGGCGCAGGCGGTCTCGGTTCCCGTCTATGCCAAGCTCTCGGACGTTGTGGGCCGTAAGCCGCTGATCCTGGGCGGGATTGGACTGTTCCTGCTTGGCTCGATTCTCTGCGGCCTGGCCTGGAGCATGCCGGCGCTTATCGCGTTCCGGGTGCTTCAGGGCCTCGGGGCGGGGGCAGTCCAACCTGTGGCGATCACGATTGCCGGCGATATCTACACGCTGGCTGAGCGGGCCAAAGTGCAGGGTTATCTGGCAAGTGTGTGGGCGGTCTCTTCCGTGGTGGGACCAACGCTGGGAGGCGTTTTCGCCTCCCTGGGAATCTGGCGATGGATCTTCCTCATCAACATCCCGTTGTGCCTTCTGGCTGGTTGGATGCTCCTCCGGACCTTCCACGAGGAAGTGGAGCGGACCAAACACCGCATCGACTACTTGGGAGCGGGGCTGCTGACGGTTTCGTTGAGCCTGCTCATTCTGGGGGCGCTTCAAGGCGGCCAGGCATGGCCTTGGGACTCCGCGATCAGCATCTCTGTTTTTGCCGGCGGGGCCTTGTTGTTCGTAGCGTTTCTCTTGGTGGAAAGGAAGGCTGCAGAGCCGATCCTGCCACCTTGGGTTGTCTCCCGCAGGCTGCTGGCGACGACGGCGATGATCTCTTTCGGCGTTGGTGCCGTCATGCTTGGGCTTACTTCCTACGTCCCAACGTTCCTGGAAGGGTCCCTGGAAACCTCACCCCTTCTGGCCGGGCTCGCCTTGGCGGCCTTGACCATTGGCTGGCCCATCAGTGCGTCGCAAGCCGGCCGGTTGTATCTGCGCATCGGATTTCGGAACACAGGCATCATCGGCATCGTGATCACAGTCATCGGCACGGCTGTCCTTGCCCTCACGGCCTCATCGCCCAGCGTCATCCTGGTGGCGGTGGCGTGCTTCATCGTTGGGCTCGGACTCGGGCTGGTGGCGACGCCGGGCCTCATTGCCGCGCAAACCAGCGTCGAATGGAACGAACGCGGTGTGGTCACTGGTACCAACCTCTTTGCCCGTTCCATCGGCAGTTCCATTGGCGTGGCTGTTTTCGGTGCCATCGCCAACGCTATCTATGCCAACGGCCCCAGTGGCGGTCCCGATCCGCAAACTACCGTTTCGGCGTCCACTGCGGTATTCGTGGCTGTGCTTGTCAGCGCAGTCCTTACTGTCGTGGCGGTGCTGGCAATGCCTGCGGAGGGAAAGGGCAACACCACCGAGCCGGTCGCGAAGCCCAGCTCGGAACCCGCGAACGACTAATCTCGAACACATGGATGAACTGATCACCGGCACCTTGGAAAAGTTGTTTGAAGGAACTGTGTGGGCGGAGGGTCCTCTCTGGATTCCGCAGTCGCAGTCCGTTCGTTGGAGCGACATTCCCAACAACAGGATCCTTGAGTTCTCGCCTGCTACCGGCGCGACGCGCGAGTACGCCGTCGGCGTCGAATACACCAACGGGCGGACGCTGGACCGTGACGGCAGCGTGGTGCAGTGCAGCCACGGGCGCAGGCGCATTGAGCGGGACCACGACGGCGTGGTGACGCCGATCGTTGAAGCGTTCGGTGAGCATCGGCTCAACTCGCCCAACGATGTTGTGGTGGCTGGGGATGGGACGGTCTGGTTTACCGACCCTCCCTATGGAATTCTTCCCGGGACGGTGGAAGGGCACGAAGGTGAGCAGGAGTATGGCGGTTGCTACGTCTTCCGCTTCGACCCGGCCACGGGGGAGCTGACTCCCGTGGTCACGGATCTGGTACACCCCAACGGGCTGGCGTTCTCCCCGGATGAGTCGCTCCTGTATGTAGCTGACACGGCGGGTCCAGCCCTGGGAGTGCCGTTCCGGATCGCTGTCTACCCAGTTGAGGGTGGCGCATGCGGACAGGGCAGGACTTTCGTTGAGCTCGGGGACGACGCGGCTTCGGACGGGTTCCGTGTGGACGTAGAGGGCCGGATGTGGACGTCCGCGGGATCGTCAGTGCGCGTGTATGCCCCGAGGGCACTCTGCTGACCGCCGTCGACGTTCCGGAAAAGGTCTCCAATCTCTGCTTCGGCGGGCCTGATGGGCGCGATCTCTACATCACGGCCACGACGTCCTTGTATCGACTGCGGACTTCGACGCGGGACACGACGATGAGAGTACCCTGAACACAGCACCCGCCACTGCTATCAAGGGAGTGAACGTGTCAGGCAGCAACCCCGATCCGTACGAAGACAAGCTCACAGGCTTGGAGCCGGGCGGAGGAGTGCCCCCGGGGGAGACCCCTCCTGGCGAAGCCTCCACCGCCGGACCGCAGGGCCATGACGAGGGCGGTCCCAGGAAGGGCACGCAGTTCCTGTGGCTGGCAGCCATCGGTGCAGGCGTGTTGCTGACGCTGCTGTTCTTCATCGGCTACATCGTGGGCTTCTTCGACTAGCGGGGAATCCCGGGAAACGCGTGATGTCGTCCGTCGTAGGTCAGAGCGCTGCTGCGTCGCTGGCGATGATCGCGGCGAGCTCCGCGGGGATGCCGTTCCCTGAAGCGGCCTTGGCATCGGCCTCTACGTCTGCCCAACGTTCGCGGTCCACGTTTTTCATGAGCTTGTCGCGCACCTTGCTGTCGATACCGTCGGCGATGAGGAGGACGTAAAGTCCGGACTTGCTGGCCTGGACGGTGAAGGTGATGGACGCCGTCGCCTCTCCTCCAGGGCCGCTGGCTGTGGCGATGAAGGTGTGCTGCCCGGCCGCGAGCGTCAGTGTCTTGACGGCGTCGCCTTCCGCAACCGTTTGCCCATCGAGCTGGATGGCGACATTGTCGGCGTTGGTGGTTTCCACAGCGGGAGTGACAGTGTCGGCGCGGCTCAGGGTGGCGCCGTCGAGCTTTCCTGCGAAGCGGACGGACGGAGCCTCAGGGGCAGGGGCGGTGGGGGTGGCGCTCTGGAAGCCCACAAGTGCGCCGGCGCGGTTGGTGATGATGCCATCCACGCCAGCCTCGGTCATATCCTTCCATTGCTGCGGGCTGTCCACTGTGTAGGGCATCACGGCGATGCCGGCGTCGTGCAGTTCCTTGATGGCATCCGGACGGGCGGCAAGCGCTGACCAACTCGGGTTGTACGTGACGGCTCCGAACTGCTTGGCTGCAGCCACGACGTCAGCGTCCAAGGCTCCCCGGAGCAGGCCGAGCCTCAGGGATGGCTCGTACTCTCGCGCGTAGTTCAGAACGTTGGTGTCAAAGCTCTGCAGGATGGTCTGCTCCAGCATGCCGCGCTCCTTGAGCATGTCCACCACGCGCTGGACTTCTGAACGGGTTTCCGGGCCTTTAATCTCAAGCAGCAAGCCGGCGCCCTCGGTATTGGTCTGATCCAGGAACTCAGCAAGGGTGGGAACCTTGGCTCCGGCATAGGCCGGGGAGAACCAAGATCCTGCTTCCAGCCCGGCAATGTAGCCGGAGCTCAGGGTAGAGACGTCGCCGGTCCCGGACGTCACGCGATCCACGGTGTTGTCGTGAATGACCACCGGGACTCCATCCTGTGTGGTGTTGACGTCCATCTCGATCCAGTCGGCGCCGGCCCGGCCTCCCGAGAGGAGGGCTTGGAGTGTGTTCTCGGGGATGACTGAGGACAGCCCCCGGTGGGCGATCACTGCGGGCTGTTCGCCGGGCTTGATCAGCAGGGGTTCGGTCGCAGGCAGTTCGGTGACTTTGATGTCGTCGTAGGAAACTGTTGCACCGTTGGCGACGAGGCCAAGAATGCCATTGTCCGTGCGGATCAGACGGTTGGTTTCCATTACTTTTTGGCCGTTGAAGAACCATGCGGCCTTCTTGCCCCGAACGTCGACGGAAACGCGGACGTCCTTCCCCGTTCCCGCGTCCGAAGGAGCGGCGGCGGTATTGGTGACGTTCCAGGCATTGGAGGCGTTGCGCTCGGCAAACTCCAGGCCGTTGGTGGCAGTGCTCCCTGAGCGCATGGTCGCAATCCAATAAGGGACGCTGCCATCTGGCTTCATATCCAGTGCCAAGGCGGACCAGCGCGCAGCGTTGAGCACATTCTCAAAGCGGACCGTTGCTTCAAGCCGGTAGTTGGCCAGGTGCGGCCCGAAGGTGATCCGCGAAAGCTGGTTGGAGGAGGTGCTGGTTCCGTAGAGTCGGCCGTTCTCCACCTTCCAGGTTCCCTCGACAGCCGTGAAGCCGTCGGGGAGGCCAGTGCCGGAGAAGTCTTGAGTGTAGGCAGGCGCAGGTTCGACTTGCTGTTCGGGGGACGCCGGGACAGCATTGGCGGGAGCTAGGGGAGAAGCGCTGTGGCCAGCAGTGCTGCTGCCACGAGACTGGAGCTAAGCCGTTTTGGAGTATTCACCCTCACGACGGTAGGCAGCACGCTTTCCTGCATGAGGTACAAACGGGGAACTCAGCTTGAACGGACTCTTAAGAAACCGCTTACGGAGCGCCTGGTGGGAGCTCAACGCATCAGGGCAGTGGGCGGCAACCAATCTGTTCGGCAAAGGCAAGCATCGCGTCGCATGCCATTTCGACTGTCACGAGCCTGTTCCCGGCAACAATGTGCAGGCTGTACGCATCTTCAAGTGCCACCATGTTCATGGTTGCCTGGTCCAGGTCGGTGGAGATGCGGAACGCGCCCGAGGCGTTGCCCTCTTCGAATATCGCCCGGTAGGTGGCGGTCTGTCGCAGGTACATCTGCTGGACCAAGGTGTCGTGCAGTTCTGACTGTCCGGCCATGAAATCGAATTCGTAGAGCAGCCGCATGAGGGCGTCGTCGGGGCCGCTGGGCAGGCCCGCGGAGATGGCCGCCCGGAGCTTTTCAGCGGGCGAGGAAAGTTGGGCCACCACTGCGTCCCTGTGGTCGCAGAACCGCTCAGTTCCGGCACGATGGGCCTCAACGAGGAGGGCATCCAGATCGTCGAAATAGTAGAGCAAAGCCCCTCTGGTCAGCCCGGCCCTCTTGGCGACATCGGTGAGGGATAGTGAGCGCAGACCTTGGGTTGAGGCCTCTTTGAGTGCAGCCTCCACGAGTTCGGATCGGCGCTGTTCCTGGGTGTTGGGTCTTGCCATGCTCTTGACACTATCCGATGTGAGCTGCCACACTCCAATAGTTATTTGACGCCGACGTCAAAAAACTAATTCAACCCGAATGGATCCCCATGGAACAGCCCATCACCTCCGTTCCGGCGCAAACCCCAAGTCCCCGAGCGCCGGGACCGGACGAAACTATGACGCCTCGCTGTCCCGCAGCCTTGGCCTCGGCGGAAACATCCTCATCACTCTTTCCTCCATCTCTCCGGCCTCCAGCGTCTTCATCCTCGGCGGCGCCGCGCTGACAGCCTTCGGCACAGGCGTCGTCTGGGGATTCCTGATCGCGGGCGTCGTGAGCATTTTGGTGGCCTTCTGCTATGCCGAACTCGCTTCCGCCTATCCCGTGGCAGGCGGCGACTATTCACTCGTTTCAAGGGCCTTGGGTCCAGCGTTCGGAGTCGCGACCTTCTTCATCAGCTTGGTGTCCTTGCCCCTGATCGTGGCGGTCTTCGCACTGGGCGTAGCGGACTATCTGGGAGTAGCGATCGCGGGACTCTCTCCACTGCAGACGGCGCTTGCCGTAGTTGTTCTCACCACCATCACCGCTTGCTTCAATATTCGGGCCAACGCCTGGCTCACGGGCGTCTTCCTGTTCATAGAGCTGGCAGCTCTTGTGCTCCTGGCGGTCTTGGGTTTGATCCATATTGAGCGTCCTGTCGAAACACTGTTTACGGCCCAAGCCCTGGATCCCGACACAGGCTCATTGGCGCCGCTTGCCATATCCGGGCTCATGATCTGCGTGACGCAAGGGATCTTCTCCTTCAACGGTTACGGGGGAGCGGTCTACTTTGCGGAGGAAACCAAGAATCCCAAGCGCAACCTTGCCCGTGCGGTGATCTGGAGCGCGGCCGTAACCATCGCCGTCGAGATCGTCCCGCTCGGTGCGATCCTCCTTGGTGCGTCCTCCCAAGAGGAGCTGTTCGGCTCTGAACTCCCCGTGGAAGTCTTTCTGAGCGAACGTGCCGGGGAAGCTGTCACCATGCTGGTTCTGCTGGCGGTGGCGTTTGCCATCATCAACGCGATCATTGCCATCACCCTCCAAGCCGGGCGCCTGCTGTATGCGGCTGCCCGTGATCAGGCCCTGCCCGGGGGTGTGTCCCGCGGCCTGCGCCGTGTGAGCGCCAAGGGTCAAGTGCCGGTCGCGGCCACCGCCGTCATGGGCGTCTTTGCTTTCCTGGCCTGCTTCGCTCCGATTGAAGTCCTGCTCACGGCTACGGGTTCCACGCTCACGTTCAGCTACCTTTTCATTGCGTTGGCGGCCATCCACCACCGCCGCACCAACGGCAGCCGGACCGGCTACCGGATGCCGTGGTGGCCCCTTCCACCGGCTTTGTGCATCGCTGCGCTGTGCTTGGTGTTCATCGTGGCAATTCTGGACCCGGCGCAATGGCTCAGCCTGGGCATCTCCCTGGTCTTCGTGACCGGCGGCTTCGCCTATTACTTCCTGTACCTCCGGCCGCGGAGCGGGACCCACCTTCTGTTGCTGGACGCTGTTATTGACGAGGAGAACCACAATGCTTGACCTGCTGCTTCACAACGGGGCTGTCCGCACTTTTGATGGTGCCGGCTGGGCCCGGGCCGTCGGGATCACCGGCGGATACATCACCTACGTGGGAACGGACGCTGATGCTCCGGCGGCCCGCCATCGGATCGACCTCAACGGGCGCCTGCTGACTCCCGGCATCATTGACAGCCACAACCACCTGCTCCTCGGCTTCGACCCGGATGCCGTTAGCCTCGAAGGTGCTTCCTCCCTGGACGAAGTCCGGAAGCGGATCGCCGAACACGCAAGGGAGCGGCCGGAGCTGGACTGGATCTGCGCCGAGAATGCCGTGTATTCGGTGGTGGAAGGGCGGCGGCCCAATGCATCGGACCTATGTGGAGTGACCGATCGCCCGGTGTTCATCACCACCTACGACCAGCACTCGGTGTGGCTCAACGACGCCGCGCTGAGAGTGCTGGGCATCAACCATGAATCATCCATCCCGTGGGGACGTCCGGAAGTCGATGCCGATGGGAACCCGACCGGGTGGGTCACCGACTTCTACACGAGTGCCATGACCGCCTCAGGACTGCGCGGACTGCAACGCGATATCCCCATGTATTCTCCTGACCGTCGCTACCGGCGCATCACCTCAAGCCTGGCGATGGCTGCAGCGAGCGGCATCACCACGGTGGTGGAACCCCAGGTGCCCTTGGCGGAGCTCGATCTCATGTATCGGGCCCGGGCAGAGGGGAAAATGCACTCACGCGTGATCACCGCTCTCTTCCACCCCGTGGGTTCCGACGCAGAGTTCCGCAAGGACCTGCGCGAGGCAGTGGACAGTGCGCCAGTGGACGACATGCTTCGGCTTGGGCCGGTCAAGCTGTACGCAGATGATGTGATCGAACCACACACTGCCGCCATGCTTGCCGACTACGCCAACCGGCCGGGCCACCGCGGCGCACCGAGTATGCCACCCAACGAGTTCACGGCGATGCTGGGCGAGCTCCATAGGCTTGGCTTCCAAACCCACACCCACGCCACCGGCGACTTGGGAGTGCGCATGGCGTTGGATGCGATTGAAAGCGCCCAACGCAGCAACCGCACCAAGGACCGCCGTCACGGAGTTGTGCACGTGGAGTGTTTGGACGACGCCGATCTGCCTCGCTTCGCCCAGTTGGGAGTTGTTCCTGCAATGCAGCCGCGGCACTGTTCGCCGGACTTGGTGGCCGGAACGTGGATGGACAACGTTGGCGAGGAGCGCTGGGACCGTGCGTGGCGGTTCAAGTCACTCGCAGAATCGGGCGCCCGGTTGGCTTTTTCCAGCGACTGGCAGGTGGGGGAGATGGACCCCCTGGTGGGTTTCTACACCGCACTCACCAGGGCGGGACTCGACGGCGGCTCGGCCTGGACCTCGGATGAGCGCCTCGACCTCGACACCACCCTCCGTGCGTATACACAAGGCGGCGCGTGGGCGTGGCACGCCGAGAACGAACTGGGCGTTATCCGCGTGGGAGCCAGGGCCGACGTCGTGGTCTGGTCTGCCAACCTGTACACGCTGGAGGCATCGGAACTGCTCGGCGAGCGGGCTGATCTGACAATCGTCGGTGGCGCCGTAGTCCACGACGCCCGCCGGGAGTTCAGCGACGAGCCGCCGGTGCCCGCGTCAGCGGCCGTCGTTGGGCACGGAGTCCCGGCCGAGTCGCACTCGACCTGCGCGCACTGAAGGGACGACGACGGCGGGTCGCCTCGGCTCATCGGCGGTCCTTGGCAGCTGCTTCGGCAATAGCGATGC